>CAUZOL010000077.1:0-22502 GCA_963581435.1 Planctomycetota bacterium | reverse complement strand
TCAGCCGAATCCGCGGTTACGTCTCGACGCTCCGCAAAAACGACCTGAAAATCCTGGACGGCATCCAATCCGCCTTCCACCAGTCCCCCAACCTGCCAGCGCACATCTTCGTCACTGGGTAGTTACCTTGATTTTTTGCAGGCAGCGGGTGACGTGTCCTTTGGGATGTCCAAAGACCGCGCCGATGTGTTCCAACGGCCAGCCGGCGTTTTCGCGGAGGGCCAGCATTGCCAGATATTTCCATTTTCGTTGGTCCTCGCCGGCATATTCGTCGTGGACGATTTTCCAGAAGTGATCGGGGCCGGTACGAGGCAGGACGGTTTTCGTTCCGTTTTGTCGCGTGGTAGACAATGTTGTGTTGCCTTTCTCTGGAAGGGAGTCTGTTGCGCGTCGGATGGTTTTCCAAATCGCGGCGGACAGTGTGACTCTGGTAAATGGTGAATGGGAAGAGGAGATTGGCGTGGTTGGGAAATTGACGGAAGAAAATGAATTAAGATTTCTTACGAAACACATCCGACTGGCGGAGTTACTGGTTGTTCAATAATGTGGGGAGAGAGATGATTGGTTTTTGATCCCACGGGACGCGGCCCGTGGACGTTGAAGTTCGATGTGTGGACAAGTTGTGTTTGGAAATAGGTTTGATGCGACCTGAATTGGAACGTTACAGCAAACAAATTCTCTTCGCCGGTTTGGATGAAGCGAAGCAGCAGCGATTGCTTGACAGCAAGGTGTTGTTATGCGGTTGCGGAGCACTGGGGACCGTGCTGGCCGAAACTTTGGCGCGGGCCGGTGTGGGGATGTTGCGGATCGTCGATCGAGACTTTGTCGAATTGAGCAACCTGCAGCGGCAGGTGTTGTTCGACGAAAAAGACGTAGCGGATCGAACACCAAAGGCGATTGCCGCCGCCGATAAATTGAGGCGAATCAACAGTCAAATCACCATCGAACCGGTCGTAGCCGACATCGATCACACGAACATTGTGGGTCTGACGGAAGGCGTCGATCTGATTCTCGACGGCAGCGATAACTTCGAGGTGCGTTTTCTCATCAACGACGCGTCGCTGGAAACCGGCATTCCCTGGATCTACGCCGGCGTCATCGGCAGTCACGGGCAGACGATGACGATCTTTCCCGACAAGACGGCCTGCCTGCGCTGCCTGATCGAATCGGTACCCGATCCGGGCAGCACCGAGACCTGCGATACGGCCGGCGTTCTCGGTCCGGCGGTCAACGTCATCTCATCATTGGAAGCGATCGATGCCATCAAGATTCTTTCCGGGCAAGCGGAATTGGTTTCGCCAAAATTGACGGTGATCGACGTCTGGGACGGCAGCTTTCGACAGATGAACCTGGCATCGTTGCGCGAAAACAGTCAATGCCCGACCTGCATCGGCGGCGAGCGCGTTTGGCTGTCGGGCAAACAGGGCGCACAGACGACGGTGTTGTGCGGCAGAAATTCCGTGCAGGTCTCGCCTGCAAAGAAGGCAAAACTTCCCTTCGAGGAATTGGCCGAGAAACTGCGCACGGCCGGCAAAGTGACGACCAACCCGTACCTGTTGCGGCTCGAGTTGAAGAATCCGGATTTCGACGTGACGGTGTTCCGCGACGGCCGGGCGATCATTCAGGGGACCGAAGACGCGGGCGTGGCGCGGAGTGTTTATTCGCGGTATATTGGGACATGAGTTTTTTGATCCCACGGGCCGCTGCCCGTGGGCTTTGCGGGTCCGATACGGCAAGCCTTTTTTGTTGACGAAAAATCAATGGCTGGATTAAAGGTTGAACTCCCGACGATACAGAACTGGAGTTGTCATAGTTGCAGCGGGTGTTGTCGGCAACATGCGATTGAAGTGACCGGCGAAGAACGGCAACGGATTCTCGATCAGCGCTGGGAAGAAGACGAAGCGATAGGACCGGATCAGCCGACGGTTGTTGCCGCCGGACCGATCTGGAACAGATCGCAGCGACTGGCCCATCGCGCTGACGGCGCGTGTGTGTTTCTGGCAGACGACGGACTGTGCCGCATTCACGCCAAGTTTGGTGAAGAAGCGAAACCGTTGGCCTGCCGGATTTATCCGTATGCATTTCACCCAACGGGCAAAGGGGTGACGGTCAGCCTGCGATTCAGTTGCCCGTCGGTGGTGGGCAACCGCGGCAAAGAGATCGCGAAGCAGACGACGGAACTTCGCAAGATTGCGCGGGCCGTCGTACCGGAGAATCTGACAGACTGGCCCGCGCCTGAGATTTCCCCCGGTCAACGACCCGACTGGCCCGATTTTCGAATATTTGTCGATGCGTTGGTCAAGACGCTGGCCAGCAGCGATGCGTCGATCACCGTCCGCCTGTTGCGAGCGCTAATCTGGGTCAACCTCGTGAGTGAAGCGCGGTTCGATGCGGTGAAGGGATCGCGGCTGACGGAGTTTCTCGGGCTGATTCAAGAGGCGGCCGCCGGAGACAACACAGACGAAACAGTCGAAACGAAAAAACCAACCGGGCTGGCAAAAACGCAGTTTCGTTTACTGGCGGGACAGTACGCACGACGCGACACGGCGGTTGATTTGGAAACGGGCTGGCGTGGTCACTGGCAGCGGTTGCGATACGGCGTGCGCTTTGCCCGCGGTCGAGGATTGACGCCGCGCGTGCAGGATTGTTTTCGGGAAGTGCCGTTTGATTCGTTGGAGCGACCGTTCGGCGGCCTACCGGACGGGGCCGATGAATTGTTGACGCGTTACTTTCGGGTGAAGATTCAGGGGTTGGCGTTTTGCGGACCGGCCTACTACGGCGTTCCGTTGGTCGAGGGCTTCCGCAGCCTCACATTGATTTACCCGTCTTTGATGTGGTTGGCGCGATGGCTGGCGGTGAGTGAAGAACGGACGACGCTGGAACTGGGCGATGTCGAACGGGCGATCGCGATCGCCGATCATCATCACGGTTATTCGCCGGCGTTCGGTTTGCGCGGGTTTCGCAGCCGCGTGCGATTGCTGGCGCGGATGGATGAGCTTGGGCGATTGTGCGTCTGGTATGCTCGGTGAGGTGGAAGTCTTGGGGTCTGCGAAACCGCAAGCGGTTTATGCGTCGCCGATATTCAAAAGAGTTTTTCCCTGGCGGGCGGTTTGTTCGGCGTGGCGGACGGCGGCGGTGATTTCTTCCAGCGCGAACGTTTGGCCGACATCTGAAGTCAACACGCCCTCGCGGATCAGGCGGGTGATGTTGCGGACGAGACTGAGCTTCGAGGCGAGACCCCGCGATTGCATCCAGCTCGAGAGCCAGAAACCTTCGATGCTTGCGGGCGGTCCCATCAACCAGCGCGGCGAGAACGAAAGATCGTCGTCGGTCAAAGTTCCGTAAACGAGCAGCCGCGCGTTGGCGGCGAGACAGCGGACGACGGCGGAGCCGGTCTTTCCAGCGACCGGGTCGATGGCGAAGGGCACTCCCTGTTGCTCTGTGATCTCTGAAACTTGTTCGCGAAGTTGATCCGGATCGTCGCGATCGCCGTCGAACGTGAGCACTTCGTCGCCGCCGATCGCTTTGAGTTCTTCGGCCTGTTCCTGACGACGCACAACATTGAGTGTACGGAAGCCGAAACGGCGGCCGAGGCGAATGACCAT
Organism: Planctomycetota bacterium; assembly: GCA_963581435.1. GTDB lineage: Bacteria > Planctomycetota > Planctomycetia > Planctomycetales > Planctomycetaceae > JABISG01. Next base: position 18,897 of record CAUZOL010000077.1, on the reverse strand, counting down.
TCGCCCGAGTGCCGACCCGGCGGCCGTTTGCAGTAGCCAGGCACCCCGGGGGATTTTCAGTTCGAGCCGCGTCATAACGTAGGCCGCTGCCGGATTGACGAAGAACATGGCCGCCTGATCGAGCGGCAGATGTCGCGAGAGGGGAATGGCTTCTTTGGCGCGGATGACAACCTGATCACTCCAGTTGCCACCGCTGGGATTCATGGCGGCGACGCGGCGTCCGACGAGAAACTTCCCGAGAAGTCCGCCGCCCGATTCCTCGACGATGCCGACACCTTCAAAGCCGGCTGAGGCGGGCAGCGCTGGGCGTTTGCCGTACGCGCCACGAATCATCAGCAGGTCGGACGGGTTGACCGGGCTGGCGAGCATGCGGACACGCACTTCGCCCGGCTTGGGCGTTGGAACTGGGACGTCGCGCAATTGGAGAACGGCGGCCGGATCGCCGAAGTTGTCGAATTGGATTGCTCGCATTGGGTTGGGCGTTTCTTGACTGCGTCCGCGTTTGCTGGATTCATCAGAGGGTTTACACCCCCCGCTCGCCTTTTTGCGTGAACCGACGAGCCGGTTGTTGCGTTCGACTCTTGATAGTCGATCTGACGGGCCGATACAATCCGAGTGCGCTTTCTGCTTTGTTTGCCGTTCCGGGTGACACTTCGGCCGACGCGTCCCGTCTTGCGACATTTCGATTCTGCCCCGTACAACGAGGGATGACATCATGGGTTTTCTGGACAAACTGCGCGGCGAACTGGTTGACATTATTGAGTGGATCGACGACACGCGGCATACGCTGGTGTGGCGGTTCCCGCGGTACAACAATCAAATTAAGAACGGGGCACAGTTAATTGTGCGGCCGGGTCAGGTGGCTGTGTTCGTCCATCGGGGCGAATTGGGCGATGTCTTCGAGCCGGGGAATTACGAACTCAAGGCCGACAACCTGCCGATCCTTTCAACGCTGATGGGGTGGAAGCACGGGTTCGACAGCCCCTTCAAATCCGAAGTGTATTTTGTCAGCACGCGGCAAATTACCGATTTGAAATGGGGGACTCCGAATCCGATCATGCTTCGCGATGCCGACTTCGGCATGGTGCGGTTGCGGGCATTCGGAAATTACACGCTGAAAGCGATCGACGCGAAAATCCTGCTCAAGGAATTGGTCGGCACCGACGGCGTCTACGAAACCGACGAGATCAACGAGTTGTTGCGGTCGATTGTCAATTCTTCCTTTGCCGACATGCTGGGCGAATCGAAGGTGGCGGCTCTCGATCTGGCGGCCAACTATCGCGAGATGTCCGAACAGTTGCGCGAAATCGTCTGCGAGCGAATCGACGACGAATACGGTTTGGCAGTTCCGCAGCTGTTTATTGTGAATGTCTCACTGCCGGAGGCGGTGGAAAAGGCGCTCGATACCCGCAGCAGCATGGGCACCATCGGCAATATGAATCAATTTCAGCAGTACCAGATGGGACAGGCGATGTTATCCGCCGCCGAGAACCCGTCGGGCGGGGGAGCAGCCGAAGGCATGGGTTTGGGCATGGGTTTCGCGATGGCCAATCGCATGGTGCAGGCACCCGGCATGGCGGCACCCGTACCACCACCGCCGCCAATGGCAGCGGCTTGGCATATCGCAGTCAACGGACAAACGCAGGGGCCGTTTAACGATCAGCAACTGTCGCAGGGAATTTCCAGCGGTCAGATTTCGGCGACAACGAGCGTGTGGTGTGCGGGTATGCCCACTTGGACACCGGCGGGGCAGGTGCCGCAACTGGCCGGACACTTTGGGGCAACGCCGCCACCTCCGCCTCCGCCGCCTGTTGGATCATAGTGTTACGGGTTGTGGGGACTGCGATGCGTTGCATTGCAGTTGCTGAGCATTCCGCTGCGAAGACTTCGCGGCACGTCTCACTGTGAACAGAATTTGGAATTTTCGATTATGCCTGATGATGCCGCTTCGCCGATTTTCGATGAGCCGGATGCGCAGGGTTCAACCTCTGAGGCGGGGCAATCGATCGACGAGGGCAAGGGGCGAACGTTTCCGTGTGAAGGCTGCGGCGCGGACCTGAAGTTTCACATCGGACAGCAACAGCTCAAATGCCCGTTCTGCGGATTCGAGAAGCAGATTGAGTTCAGCGACGACGAAGCCGTCGTCGAGCAGGACTTTCATGCAATGCTCGATCATCTGCAGGAACTGCGCGAGCAAAAGCAAGAGAGCGATGCCGACGAAGAGAACGCCAGCGAAATCCGCTGCGATTCGTGTGGCGGTACGACCGTTTTCATCGGCCCACTAACGAGCAGCGAATGCCCTTATTGTGCATCGCCGTTACAACTGAACGACGTGCACGATGCCGATCATCGCGTGCCTGTCGATGGCGTGTTGCCGTTTCTCATCGACAAGAAACAGGCACAGACAAACCTGGGCGAGTGGGTTCAGTCGCGGTGGTTCGCGCCGAACGAGTTTCGCCGTCGCGGCGCCGATGGCAAGTTCAGCGGCGTCTACATGCCCTACTGGACTTACGATTCGATGACGTTCACACGATACAGCGGGCAGCGCGGCGAACATTATTACGTGACGGTCGGCACTGGAAAAAACAAACGCCAAGAGCGGCGCACACGGTGGTATCCGGCGTCGGGAAGTTTCCAGCGGTTTTTTGATGACGTCCTGGTGTTGGCGGCAAAAGGACTCAACCGCAAGTTCATGTTGGCACTCGAGCCGTGGCCGTTGGGAAAATGCGTTCCCTTCAACCAGGAAATGCTGGCGGGTTATTTGGCACGGACGTACGAAATTGAACTGGATGGCGGTTTTCGCGAAGCCAAAGGCCGAGTTGAAAGTGCTTTGGAAAGCGATGTGCGGTCGCGGATTGGCGGCGATACGCAGCGTGTTCATTCAATCCGCACGAATTACAGCGCGATCTCGTTCAAGCATCTGTTACTGCCCGTCTGGTTGTTGGCGTATCGCTACAATGAGAAGATCTACCAAGTGATGATTAACGCGGGTACCGGCGAAGTGCAGGGCGAGCGGCCTTATAGTTGGGTGAAGATCACACTGACGGTGTTGGCCGGTTTGGCAGTTGCTGCCGGTATCTTTTTCCTTGTCAAATCGTAATCGTCGGCTTGGGTTTCTTGGCGATGTCCACTCTCTTATATCTGTCGGACGGTTATCTGGCGGCGATGGGCCTCTGGCTGGTGGTGTTGGCGGTTGCGCCCGTCGCGATCATGCGCTGGCGGAGACGTCGGCGGCGAATAGGGAAGCCATTGCGGCTGGTGCATGCCGGACTGATGCTGTGGCTTCTGTTCGGCCTGTTGACGTTGCCGGAGTTGTACTGCGCCCTGTTCTACGACACGACCGACTCGTTCAGTCTGACGAACGTTTCCAGGCGGTGGTACAACATTCACGTGCCAAACACGGCGTTGAATTCTGCCGGGCATCGTGACTCGCGTCCATTTCCCGTCTCGATGCCAGCCGGGGAACAGCGAATCTGTTTTGTTGGTGACAGTTTCACATTCGGACATGGCGTGCCCGATGTGGCCGATCGGTTCAGTGATCGGATAGCCGTTGAATTGGCAGCGGCTCGGCCCGGTAACTATAGCGTGGCCAATGCCGGTCGGCCGGGACGCGACGTGCGCGAGTTGGTTGACAAGACGGTTTCCGATTGGATCAAGCGTGATGTACAGATCGATGTGCTGGTTTACACGCTGGTCCTCAACGACATTGAATACTTTGAAGAACAGACCGGCAAGCTGTATCAGGACATCGAAACACTGAAACCGCAGTTCTTTCTGTTCCGCGATACCTACTTCTACAACCTCGCATATTTTCGCTGGCAGCAATTGCAGCAGCCACGCGTGAGGAATTATTTTTCTTACCTGTCCGAGTCGTATCGAACCGAGCCGTGGAACCGGATGCAGCGTAAGCTCGACGAGTTGGTCTCCGCATGTGAGGCGAACGACATTGAACTGCGGGTGGTTGTCTTTCCGTTTCTGCACAATTTGGGAGACGATTATCCGTTTCGCGATGCGCATGGCCGGTTGCAGAATTATTTTGATTCGCAAGGTATACCCTGCCTCGATTTGGAACCGATACTAACCCCGCATGTTAATGACGGGTTGACGGTGAATCGATTCGACGCGCATCCGAATGAGCGAGCGCACGAGTTGGCAGCCAAAGCAATGCGCGAGCGACTGCTCGGTGATTTGTTCGAGCCGGCGGAAACGAAATGACGCTCGGCAAGACCGTTGATCACGCTGGCGAGACATCGATCGTAACCGCACTGCTGAGCCGGGTCGTCGCTGGGACGGGGCTGTTACTGCTGGCGGTCACGTGGCGGTTGTGGACGCCGCAGTCTGTTTACCCGCAGGTGCCGTTCTTTCGCTGGGCGGGACAAACTCCGGCGGCGCTGGAGTGGTTGGGCTTCGGGTTGATGGTCGCCGGTTTGTGTTGTGCATTGATCACGTCACACAACAGTCGGGCCGGGCGGGGCGGATTGATCACTTTTGCCATCGTGACAGTCGGCATGGTGCTCATCGATCAACATCGCCTGCAACCGTGGGCCTACCAACTGAGCATTGCCGCTGTTGTGCTTGTCTGCGCGCCGGGCAGCCGTGGCGTTATGTTGTTGCGGATTCTGACCATCGCTCTCTACTTTCACTCGGCCGTGTCTAAGCTCGATTTCAGTTTTCTGGAAACGAACGGACAGCAGTTGGTCGAGGCTGTACTGGAACCGTTCGGGTTATCGCTCAAATTCTGGTCGGCGGAGATGCGCCGCGGCGCAACTGTGGTCTTGCCGATTGGGGAACTGCTGGTCGTCATCGGATTGGCCGTCCCACGATTGCGCCGTTGGGGTCTTTACGGTTCGATCACCATGCATGTGCTGCTGCTGATTGCGTTGGGGCCGTGGAGCATGAATCACAAGCCGGGGGTATTGATTTGGAATGTCTATTTCATTACGCAGAACGGGTTGCTGTTTCACACACTTCGACGCGAACGCTGGGCAAAGCACGCTGAGAGAGGATGGGTTGACGGACTGGTTGCCGCGGTTGTGTTGTTGCCTTTGTTGGAACCGCTGAACCGCTTCGATCATTGGCCGTCGTGGGCGGTCTACACTGCGCATCCGGCTGTTGTTCGCGTGTACGTCGATGAGGACCGTCTGGACCTGTTGACGGAATCGGCCCGTGCACATGTCGGCCCACCTAACCCGTTCAGCCGCTGGAGACTCGTGTCCATCGAACGCTGGTCGCTGGAAACTTTGGCTGTGCCGATCTATCCACAAGACCGCTTCCAACTGGGCGTGGCGATTGCGTTGACGGAAGCCGACAAAATGGAAGCCGGCATCCGCGTGGTTCTCGACGGACGGGCGAACCGGTGGACGGGAAAACGCAGTCAGCGAGAATTGGTCGGGCGAAAGGAACTGCTGCGGGAGGCCGAACGGTTCTGGCTGAACGCATTGCCTCGGCAGCGGAGTGCGCGCGATTGAGCGTGCTGCGGATGGTTGAATTCGCCGTTGGTGTGATCTACAAGTGATCCCATAGGGCGCAGTCCCCATCAATCACAGTACCCACGAGACGCAATTCGTGGGCTTTTATAATTCACAGAGAGGCAACGATGACATTCGTTAATGAGAACTATTCGAAATTGAAGGCCGGGTATTTGTTTCCCGAAATTGGGCGACGGGTGACCGACTTCTGTGCGAAGAATCCCGATGCGAACGTCATTCGGCTCGGCATCGGCGATGTGACCGAACCACTGCCGGCAGCGATTGTGGCAGCGATGCACAAGGCAGTCGATGAAATGGCCAGCCGCGAAAGTTTTCGCGGCTACGGACCCGAGCAAGGCTATTCGTTCTTGCGCGATGCCGTCGCCGAGCACGATTACCGAGCGCGCGGCGTCGATGTGTCGGCCGATGAGATTTTCATTTCCGATGGATCGAAGTGTGACTCCGGAAACATTCTCGACATTTTCGGCGGCAGCAACCGAGTCGCGGTGACCGATCCAGTGTATCCGGTCTATGTCGATACGAATGTAATGGCGGGCAACACTGGCGACGGCGATGACAGCGGGCGATACGGCGGGTTGGTTTATCTGCCGGTGACGGCCGAGAACGGTTTCGTGCCGGCACTTCCCGAGGAAGATGTCGATTTGATTTACCTCTGCTATCCCAACAACCCCACCGGAACGGTGGCGACACGTGAGACGCTCAAGACGTGGGTCGATTACGCGAAAGATCGGGAAGCGATCATTCTGTTCGACGCCGCCTACGAGGCGTACATTACCGACGAGAACGTTCCGCATTCGATTTACGAGATTGACGGTGCCCGCGACGTGGCGATTGAGTTCCGCAGCTTCAGCAAGAATGCCGGCTTTACCGGCGTCCGCTGCGGTTTGACTATCGTCCCCAAAGAGCTAAAAGGGAAAACGTCCGACGGCAGCAAGACGAACTTGCATCCGCTGTGGAGCCGTCGGCAAAGCACAAAATTCAACGGCACATCGTACATTGTGCAGCGGGCGGCCGAGGCGGCCTATTCGCCGGAAGGCAAGGCGCAAATCGGCGAGTTGATTGATTTCTATCTGACCAACGCGCGGCTGTTGCGCGAGGGGCTCGAGTCGGCCGGCGTCACCGTTTACGGCGGTGTGAACGCGCCCTATGTCTGGCTGCAGACTCCGGGCGGAAAGAGCAGTTGGGACTTCTTCGACGATCTCCTGCAAACAGCGCACCTGGTGGGAACACCGGGCAGCGGATTCGGCGCAAGCGGCGAAGGGTACTTCCGCCTGAGCGCATTCAATAGCCGGGCGAATGTTGAAGAAGCCGTGCAGCGGTTCCAACAGATGATCGCCTGAGTTTCCAGCGCATAATGCGCTTTGTTCTTAACGCAAAGATGCAAAGGACAGCAGAAAAATCGCAAAGAAAACAGGAGAGGACAAAAGCCTGAAGCGCAAGCGAAGGATGATTCCAGGGCGATGCCAGCAAGCTCCTTCGCTTGCGCTTCAGGCTTCTATTCGTCGGGCAATGTTTCTCGTTGCGCCGACATGAATGTTCTGTTATACTGATCTCATCGCCATTCGGCGTCATTTCTGTGAAGCGTCGTCGATACAACGACCAACATTTCCGGTGCGGGCTTAATTTTTTCTCGTGAGGAACAAGCGATGAACGACGCACTGTTATGGGCCGTTGGGTTGCTGGTCGTTGCGAATGTGATCACGCTCTTCATCGCCGTGAGACTTTGGCGACGCAAGCGTGCTGCAACAACGGAAACGAAGACGCGTTCTCCTACCGCCGATCATCCGGCGATCAAAGCTCTGGAAGAACTGGGGGCCACCGTCAGCTTCGACGAACATGGCCGAGCCGACTGTGTGCAATTGCAGAACACGGCAATAACCGACGAGCAACTGGCTCCGCTGGCCGAGTTAACCGATCTTCGCGAACTGAATCTGCGCAACTGCGCCCACGTAACCGACGACGGACTGAAACATCTACGCAAGCTGACGAAGCTCACACAACTCAGCTTCAGTTGGAATCACATCACCGATGAGGGACTGAAACATCTGCGCGGCTTGACGAAGCTCAAAGAGTTGGCGTTGGGTGGAACGGCCCTCACCGATGCCGGCCTGGCCAGCCTGTCCAACATGCACGAACTGGTGGAACTGGATCTGTGGCTGTGCAGCGGCGTAAGTGGTACCGGCCTTACCCACCTGAAAGATCTGGCCAACCTGAAGGTCCTCTTTCTAACCTACGGCGGAATTACCGACGAGGGTTTGAAACACGTCCAATGCCTGCCTCATCTCGAAAAGCTCGACCTTGCCTATTGCATGTCGCTGACCGATGCCGGACTGAAGCAGCTGCGCCCGATGACCAACCTGAAAAAACTGCATCTCTCGGCCACGCGGACAACCGACGAAGGACTGAAGAGCGTCCTGTTTCTACGAAACCTGGAACGCATTCTGCTGCACGATACCGATGTCACCGACAAAGGCCTGAAAGAGTTGAGGCGGCTGCCATCACTGAATCGGATCTACCTCAACGGCTCACGCACCACCTCAGCCGGCATCGCCGATTTCCAACGCGCCGCACCGCATTGTCGGATTCATTGTTGAGCGAATCATCCAAGCGATGGGTGTTGGCACGGGAAACTGTTGCGAGCGGATTGAATTGCAAATCCTGATGACAGTTGGTAACCAATAATCCATGCCTCTGACCAACAAAACAGCAATCGTCACCGGTGGTGGAAGCGGAATTGGTGCTGCGGTTGCGTTGTCACTGGCAACCAACGGTTGTCGGGTGCTGATTGCCGGGCGGCGGGAGGAAACGTTGCGTGAGACGGCGGCTCGCTTCGAGGGTGAACCGGCCATGCTGACGCGGACGGTCGATGTGGCGGATCGGGATAGCGTCAACGCGCTGTTCGAGTGGGCCGCGGGTGAGTTGGGACAGATCGATATTCTGGTCAACAGTGCCGGCATCAACGTGCCGACGCGGTCGCTGGAATCTTTGGTTCCCGATGACTGGGACAAGGTGCTCGCCGTCAACGCCACCGGCGCTTACAACTGCATCCATGCTGTGCTGCCGCAAATGCGAGCGCGGCGCGATGGGATCATCGTCAACATTGGATCGGTCGCCGGGCTGCGCGCCGGATTGATTGGCGGGGCGGCTTACAATGCCTCGAAGTTTGCATTGACCGCTCTCGGGCGGACGGTCGGCGTCGAATGTTGCGACGAGGGGATTCGCGTCACCAACGTTTATCCGGGCGAAGTGGAAACGCCGATTCTGGATGACCGCCCGGTACCGGTGTCGGCCGAACATCGTGCACGGATTCTGCAACCGGAAGACATTGCCGCCGCCGTGCAGATGGTCGTCGAACTACCGCCGCGCGCAAATGTGCCAGAGTTGGTTATCAAGCCGACAACGCAGGCGTTCTCGTAACACCTGATCGGCAGATTGTCGTGCAGGGACCCGGCTTGCTCGAATTCGTTCGGCACATCGTCTAACATCCAGCCGACGAATTGAATCTTCCGCTGAACTCCCCTCTGGACGCCAAACAAACCATGCGACACGACGGACGACAACCTGACGAATTGCGGCCCATTACCGTGCAACGGAATTTTACCGGGTCTGCTCCCGGTAGCGTTCTCATCAAAGCGGGACGGACGACCGTTCTCTGCACGGCGAGCATCGATGATTCGGTTCCCCCCTGGAAGAAGCACGACGAAAATCCCACCGGCTGGGTGACCGCGGAATACAGCATGTTGCCCGGCAGCACATCGCCCCGCAAGCGGCGCAAAGCGGACGGTCGCAGCACCGAAATTCAACGACTGATCGGCCGCAGTCTGCGCGCGATTGTCGATTTTGAAGCATTGGGTGAGCGGACGATCACAATCGACTGCGATGTCCTGGAAGCCGACGGTGGCACCCGCACATTGAGCATCACCGGCGGTTTCATCGCATTGGCCGACGCGTTGAATTCCGTCAAAGCCGATCTTCCGACCGATCGACCCGTTCTTTTGAACAGCCTTGCGGCCATCAGTGTGGGAGTTTCGGCCGACGGCGCGTTGCTTGACCTCGACTACGTCGAAGACAGCACGGCGGCTGTCGATATGAACGTGGTGATGACGGGAAGCGGCGAGTACGTCGAGGTTCAAGGGACTGCCGAACAAAAACCGTTCAGCCGTCAACTGCTCGACGAACAACTGTCTCTGGCGGAGCTGGGAATCGCCCGTTTGACGCAGATTCAGCGGGATGCGCTGGGTGCCGAATGGCCTCTGGACTCAAACGGCTGATCCTGCTAGCATCCCGCCCCACATCTCACAGCATGCTTCTGTCTTGTTGTGTCCCGCCGCGTTTTCGCCTTCAGAATGGAGTCTGTCGTGCGCATGTACCGCAAATGCCCCGCCGTTTTCCTGCTCGCTGCCGTGTCACTGGCACTGTTGATCCCAACATCCCCCTCGATTGCGGCAGACCGCATCCAAGCGGTGAAGGGGAAACAATACCGGCTGTCGAAACAGCACGGTCCGTGGATGATCATGGTCGCCAACTTCCGCGACATCCCAAAAACCCGGTTGGAAATCGAAGACGGCCGAGCGATTCGAGTGACAAACAAGAGATTTCGGAACGGACTCAGCGCTCAGGAAGCGGCTGACAAACTCGTCTTTGAACTTCGCAGGAAGGGAATTCCGGCCTACACCTTCTCGCAATCGGACGTGCCGGACGAAGTGAACACGACAGATCGTTTCGGCCGACAGCGGACCGCCACAATTATTGCCCAGAAAGGCAGAGTTTGCGTGCTGGCGGGTAATTACCCCGCCACCGACGACAAAATTGCCCAGCGGACGTTGAAACACGTGAAAACGAAGTTCAAACCGAAGTATCTCAGCGGCACGAAAAAGCGGACCAAGATTGCCTCAGGCGTCTTGGATCAGCTGAAAAACGGCGGGGTCATTCACCGAACACCTGGCAAGCCGAGACCGCTCAGCAGTGCCTTCCTGACAATCAACCCGTTGCTCACACCCGAAGAAGCCACCAAGCGGAAACGCGACCCGCTCCTGCTAAAATTGAACGCAGGCGGGAAATATAACCTGCTCGACAATCGAGGCCGATTTACGTTGGTGGTCGCGACTTCCTACATCAAATCGAATGTGAGCAAGGGAAGTAACCAGTTCGATAAAGCGTTGAACAGTTTTCAGCTGACCAATCATCTGGACGAAACCGCCACCGACGCCTGGCAACTCGCGCGGACGCTCAACGAGGGACGCGTTCCCTTCCGGCACAGCAGCAAGTTCGGGGTGACCCAGCGGAATTTTGAAGCGTGGGTCTTCCACGACCGATATGGATCGATCGTGACAATCGGCTCGTTCGCCTCGGTCACCGATCCTGAAATTGCAAAACTGAAGAAAATCTTCGGTTCAAAGATTCGCAAAAACCCGAATACCGGAAAGGAAGTCTTAGTAGCCGAGGTCATGACACTTCCCGATCCGAAAAACAAAGGGACCTCGCTGCGGTCCTGGATTTTCGATCCCAACCCCCGGCTGATTGAAGTGCCGGAATTGCGGCGATGATCGATGAAGCGTCCCCACGGGTTGCAACCCGTGGGCTTGGGCATTGGGAGCTTGACAGGTGCGGGGTGGGTGGCAACACTTGCCCGCATGACGCATTCGACCGATATGCCAACGATTGTCCTTGCCAGCCGGAACCGCAAGAAAAGCGGGGAGATCGCCGAGATTCTCTCTCCGCACGGCATTTCACTGGTGAGTGTTGGCGAGTTTCCCGATGTGCCGGACGTCATCGAAGACGGCGACACATTCGCCGCCAACGCCGCCAAGAAAGCAACCGAAACGGCGACATTGCTCTCGCAGTGGGCGATCGGAGAAGACAGCGGACTGGAAGTCGATGCGCTCGACGGCGCGCCGGGAATTTATTCGGCCCGCTACAGCGGTGAGAATGCCAACGACGAAGGCAACAACGCCAAGCTGCTCGATGCGCTTTCCGAAGTCCCCGATGCGAAACGCGGAGCGCAGTACGTCTGTCACATCGCGTTATCCGACCCCACCGGGGAAATTCGACTGAGCATCGAAGCGACTTGTCGCGGGCGAATAATTGCCGAGGCGCACGGCGAGAACGGTTTCGGCTACGACCCGCTGTTTCTCCTGCCGGAGTATCACCGAACGTTCGGTGAACTCGGTTCGGCAGCCAAGCGACACCTCAGTCATCGCGCCCGCGCCCTCGAAAGTTTTATCCCGCAGCTGGTCGCCATCGTGCGCAAATAATCGACTCGATAAGTGCGGTTTCGCTGTGACGATACCAGCCAAACCGACCACGCTTTGATATGATGCACGGCATGGCCAGCCACAGCGAAATTTATCTCGACAATAACGCCACGACACGACCGTTTCCCGAAGTGGTAGAAACTGTTGCGTACCACCTGCAGCAACATTATGCCAATCCGGGCAGTCGGCATTCTCCTGGTCAGGCGGCACGCAAAGTCCTCGAAGATTCGCGAGAAACAATCGCCGCCCTGCTGGGGGCCGAACCGAAGGAAGTCATCTTCACCAGTGGCGGGACCGAATCGACGAACATCTTCCTGTTTGGTTTGACACAGGGAGAACCGGGGACAATCGTTCTGACTGCCGGCGAGCATCCGGCGACCATCGAGTCGTGCCGCCAACTCGAAAAGGCCGGCTGGAAACTGCATTGGCTGGAAGTGGATGGCGAAGGACGACTGTTACCCGAACAATATGCCGATCTGCCCTGGCCGGAAATCAAGTTGGTATCGATAATTCTGGCGCACAACGAGACCGGCGTCACACAAGACTTAGCTGTCCTCACCAAACACTGCCGCGCGCATCAAGTTCCGATTCATATCGACGCCGTGCAGGCAGTGGGAAAGATACCGGTCAACTTTCACGAACTGGGTGTCTCCGCTCTCAGTTTGGGTGCACATAAGTTTCATGGACCGCGCGGAATCGGTGCTCTGCTGCTGCGAGAGAATGTGCAACTGGTGCCAGTACAATTCGGCGGACATCAGGAAGCGGGTCGTCGGCCTGGGACGGAACCGGTCGCATTGATTGCCGGCATGTCCAAAGCGCTGGAAATCTGGCAATTCGATGCTGGCGGGCGAGCCAATCGGATTGCCGCTCTCCGCGATCGGCTTGAAAGTGGGCTGACGGCTACTTGTGCGCCGGTTGTAGTCAACGGTTCCCGTCAACATCGGTTACCCAACACGCTCAACATTGCTTTTCCCGGTCTCGATGGTGAGGCGTTGTTGGTCGCTTTCGGTCTGGATGGGATTGCTTGCTCGCTGGGAAGCACGTGCGCCAGCGGCTCAGCCGAGCCGGCACCGGTGCTGTTGGCAATGCAGTGTCCGCCCGAGGTTTGTATCGCATCGGTACGATTTTCGGTCGGTTGCGAAAACACCGAAGACGAAATTGATGAAGCCGTGCGAAGAGTCAATGCAATCGTCAATCGACAACGACAATCGGTGTCGGCGACGGTATAATTCTGAGGAAATCGGTCCTATGGGCTGTGGGCTTTGTCGATGTGAAGTCGGTAATCCTGAAGTGGGGCGGAATCGATTCACACGGAGGTTTTTCATGTCATCACCGATCAGCGAATCCCTCCGCAAAAGTCGGCCCGGTTCCGAGCGGTTTCTGTTGCTGGAGGAAAACCGATTTGCCCATGCGGCGGTCGAGCAACTCGCCTGGCAGGAAGCGCCATCGAGTCCGCGACAGGTGTTTCTATCCGGTCCCGCCGGCTGCGGAAAATCTGTGTTGGCCCGATGGTTTGTTCGGCTGGAGTTGAGTACGCGTCCTGAAGTCTCAAGCGTCCATATCACTGCCGCGGAATTTGGGGCCGAATTCGCCGAAGCGTCCGAATCCGGAGTGATTCCTGCGTTTCAGGAGCGTTATCGCGCAATGAACTCACTTGTTGTCGAAGACATGCGGTCGCTGGCCAATCGATCGGAAACCCTGACACAACTTACGTTTGTGATCGACAGTGTTCTTACAAATGGTGGTCGTGTGTTGTTGACGAGCCGTTGTCCGCCCGGTGAACTGCCAGGGATGCCCTCACGTTTGATCAACCGATTTCACGCTGGCGTTTGTGTCGATATTCAGTCGCCCGATAATGCCAGTCGCGTCAGCCTGTTGCAACACTTTGCCGAGACGCGTCAGATTCCGATTCCGTACGAATCGATCTGTCTTCTCGCACGGGAAATGCCCGTCTCGCCGCGCGAACTTCTGGCCACCATTATTCAACTCGATCACTTTGCCCGGCACAGTGGATCGAATCTCAATCAAGCTGAAGTCCGGCGATACCTCGATGCCGAGATCAAACCGGCTCCGCCAACACTTGCACAAATCACTCGTGCTACTGCTCGGCACTTCTTGACAACCACCGGTAAACTCCGCAGCCATTCGCGCAAGCAATCCTTGATATTGCCGCGACAATGTGCCCTCTACTTATCGCGAACGCTCACCGGGCTTCCACTGGTTCGAATCGGCGAGTATTTCGGCAAACGTCACCACAGCAGTGTCGCCCATGCCTGCGAACGTATTGGCCAGTTGGTGAACGAACAACCCAACGTACGCCAGCATCTCGCTCAGATCGGCAACTTGCTGAGCGACTGATTCGAATGCGGATAATCTGTGTAGAAATTGTTGAAATCTGGACTGCCAAAGCACGGAAGACCGCTCTCTGAAATATCGTGTTGAAAACAGCCGTTGTTATCGACATTTCAGCCACGCAAAACAAACTGCTCTTCAACCAGATACCCGCAATGATCGACACCGGCGTAAAGCGCTTTAAGTTTTTTGATATCAATGGGTTTCGCCCGACAATTCATCAATAATTCACGGTCGTATGTCTGGTTGATACAACTACTACTTCTTATAATAAATCTATTCCAAAAATTGCCTCAAACGGAACCTCATCTGTCAGGTGTTTGCAACAACAGCGATGTTTCTGAATTCCCTTCAGACGACGAAACATTCTTGTTGCCTGTGCCTGCCTGTTGCGTAGGAACTCACCATCAGCTACCAGCTCCACCCGCCAATGACTGGGCGACAAACGGAGTACAAAGAAACGGCTAGACTTTCATGAGAATCCAATGCCACCGCCCCTCGTTGGCCGCCGCGTTTCAAGTCGTCTCCGGAGTTGTTCCGTCGAGAACACCGAGAGAGATTCTCAAGAATGTCAAACTGCAGGCAATCGACGGTAAAGCCGTGTTGATTGGCACCGACCAGGAAGTCGGCATCCGGTATGAGATTCCGGGCGTCGAAATTGAATCGCCTGGCGAGACCTTGTTACCGACGAATCGTTTGATTTCGATTCTTCGCGAATTGCAGGACGAGGGCGTGAACATTGAAGTCAGCGATGGTCGCGTGATGGTCCGTTCCGGGCAAAGTGAATTTGGGTTGTCGGCGGAAGACCCGGCAGAGTTTCCGGAAGTGGCGGCGTTCGACGCTGAGCAGTATCACGTCGTCGCTGGCGAAGCCATTCAAGCGGGAATTCGCCGCACGAGTTTTGCGACGGATGTGGAGAGTACACGGTACGCGATGGGGGGAATTCTGCTGGAGTTGAAATCAGATTCCGTCGCGCTGGCGGCGACCGATAGTCGTCGGCTTGCAGTTTGCCATTTGGCCTGCCGATCACACGGTATCGAACAGCCGGCCAATCCAGCGCCAGTCATACCGGCCAAAGCAATGACGCTGATCGAGCGCAGCATTTCCGACGAGATCGAAGAGGTGCTGATCGCCGTTCATGCCAACGATGTGCTGATCAAATGCGGAAACACCACAATCTACAGCCGACTGGTTGAAGGACGGTTTCCAAAATACGCCGATGTCATACCGAATGATCCAAAGGTGACCGTGGATCTTGTGGTCGCACCGTTTTACTCAGCCGTTCGTCAGGCGCAAATCGTCACCAACGAGGAGAGTCGCGGCGTCGATTTTGTGTTCTCCAACGGCTTGCTGACGTTGAACAGCCAGGCGGCCGACATCGGGCAGTCGAAAGTTGAATTGCCAATCAGTTATGACGGAGACGAGTTGGCAATCACGTTCGATCCACGATACGTCGCAGAATTCCTGCGAGTGCTGGATTCGGAGAAACCGCTGACACTGTCGCTGATCGACGGAGAAAGCGCGGCGGTGTTTCGGACCGACGATGCCTACACCTACGTCGTGATGCCGCTGTCTCGCGATCGCTGATTCGAGATGGAAGCACGTCGTTTTGGTTGCCAGGAACACGTGATGGCGATTGGGTGATGAGTTCAATCGAAGGATCGATGAGAATGAATGCTGCGTCGGACCCGAAGCATCTTTCGCGGGCGCTGTCCGAACTGATTGCGTTGCGTGGTTGGGCCGGCGTGCGCGGGCAGGCTCAACTGAACGCCGACTGGAACGAAGTGGCCGGCGAGACTTTCGCAGCGCAGACGAAGGTGCTGGGGATGAAGCGAGGGGTTCTGAATATCGGCGTGTCAAATTCGGCACTACTAAGTGAATTGGCGTCTTTTCATAAAATGACATTGGTCGAAAAGCTGCGAGAACGTCGGCCCGATTTGAAACTGCGGGACGTGAAATTTCGGTTGAACGGTCAACTGAGTTCCGGCGGTTGAGTAGATTGGGTGATTGCCGCAAGTTGTCGGCTAATAGCAGTCGCAGCCAGTTTGTTGAAGATAACGGGAGATTAGAGGCTTGAACGAACACGTTGATGAACCGGCCGCGAACGATGACGCGTCGGGAAACGATTACGGCGAGGATCAAATTCGGGCCCTCGAAGGTGTTGAAGGCATTCGCACACGGCCGGCGATGTATATCGGTGGAACCGATCTAGTCGGGTTGCATCATCTTGTCTTCGAGATCGTCGATAACTCGGTGGACGAATGCGTCAATAAATTTGCAACAACCATTTCGATCAAAATCAACGCCGATGGCAGCGTGACCTGCAACGATAACGGTCGTGGGATCCCAGTCGGGACCATGACCGAAATGGACAATCGGTCGGCCCTGGATGTGGTGTTCACGGAGATTCACGCAGGGGGCAAGTTCGACCGCGATAGCGGTTACAAGACGGGTACCGGCGGTTTACACGGCGTTGGAATTACTGCGGTCAACGCATGCAGCGAGTGGTTGGAAGCGGAGGTGCGCCGCGAGGGGCATGTCTGGACGATGGACTTCGCTCGTGGGGTCATGGTCAACGAACTTTCCAAGCTGGGCAAGTCGGAACGCACGGGTACGAAAATCACATTCAAGGCCGATTCGGAAATCTTTCCCGATACGAACTTCGTGTACGACACGCTTCACAAACGGCTGCAGGATATGGCCTTTTTGAATGCGGGCATCCGCATTCGGCTGTCCGATGAACGCAGCGGCCAGTCGGACGAATTTTATTACGAAGACGGTTTGATCGAGTTCGTCAAATATTTGAACCGGACCGAAAACGCGATCTTCCCAGATGTGGTCCGTATCACCGATCAGCAGGAGGACATCGAGGTCGAAGTGGCACTGCAGTACAACGACGGCTTTTCCGAAAACGTGCGATCGTATGCCAATAACATTTACAACCCATCTGGCGGCACGCATTTGAGCGGCTTCAAAAGCGCGCTCACACGAACGATCAACGTCTACGGCAAGAAGCAAAATATCTTCAAGGATTTCGTTCCCGCCGGAGATGATTTCCGCGAAGGGTTGGCTGCTGTGATTTCGGTGCGTGTGCCGGACCCGCAGTTCGAATCGCAAACGAAAGTCAAGCTTGTCAACACGGACGTCGAAGGGGCCGTGACGTCGGTGGTTAACGAAGCCTTGACGAAATTCTTTGAGGAAAACCCATCGATCGCGAAGATTATTTGTACCAAAGGACTGCGGGCGGCTGAGGCACGCGAAGCGGCAAAAAAAGCCCGCGAAATGGTTCGCAAAAAAGGCGCACTGACGACGGGCGGACTTCCCGAAAAATTGCGTGACTGCCGCAATCACGCCCTCGATGTCAGCGAACTGTATCTGGTTGAAGGTGATTCGGCGGGCGGTTCGGCCGATACCGGCCGTGATTCCAACGTGCAGGCGATTCTCCCGCTACGCGGAAAAATCCTGAACGTTGAAAAAGCACAGTTGGTCAAAGTCTTCGGCAACACCGAGGTCACGGCGATATTCAAAGCGATTGGCGTTCAGCCCGGTTCGGAGATGGACGTCACCAAGCGGCGGTATGGAAAAATTATTGTGATGACCGATGCCGACGTCGATGGCAGCCACATTCGTACGCTGCTGTTGACGTTTCTGTTCCGGCACATGCGGCCCCTGGTGGAAGAAGGCTGCGTGTATATCGCGCAACCGCCGCTGTACCGCGTTCAGCAAAAGAAGAAAACGCGTTATGTCCAATCGCACGAAGAGATGATGCAGGAGTTGCTCAAACTGGGCATGGCGGGAAGCACGCTTCGCGCGAACGAAGGCGGACAGGTCATAGATGGAAGCCGCTTTGCGAGACTGGTCGATCTGATTGCCGGCATGGAAGAACCACTCGAAGCGCTGGAGCGCCGCGGCATCAGTCTGCGGTTCCTGGCTGCACATCACACGACCGACGTTGGTTTACTGCCGCGCTACCGCGTGTTCATTGGCAGCGACGAGTTTTGGCTTGCGGGTAAGCAGCAGGTCGATGAATTCCTGGCAGCCGAGGAAGAAAAACGGGGAGACGAGTTGATTGTTGCCGACGACAACGGGGACGATGTCGGCAGCAAGGACGAGCAGGAGACATCAGAAGCGGAAGAAGCCTTGCTGCAGGTGGTCGATTTGCACGAAGTTCGCACAATCAACAAGGCGCTGCAGAGCCTCAAAGAGGAATTCGACCTGACGCTGGAGAGCCTTGTTCCCGCAGGGAACCGAAACGGCGAGCCGTATTACCCGTTCACAATTTGTAACGAAGATTCGGGCAGTAAGTCTGACGGGAATACGGAACGGCCGATATCCGGTTTGCGCGGTCTGTTGTCCGAGATTCGCAAGATGGGCGAACACGGGCTGCGGCTGACGCGGTTTAAGGGACTGGGCGAAATGGATCCCGAGGAGTTATGGGAGACCAGTATGGACCGGCAGCAGCGCGTGCTGCTGCAGGTGACCATGAAGGACACCGCAGCGGCCGACGAAATCTTCCGCGTCCTGATGGGCGATCACGTGGAGCCGCGCCGCGATTTCATCGAGAAGCACGCGCTGGAAGTGCGCGAACTCGACGTCTAACTTTAACAGTTGGGGGGGGACATAAAAGCTGTCATTTGGGACATAAGAGTTGGCCACGTGAGACACTAAAGTTGGCCAGCAGAACATGTAGATATATTGATAAGATGGTGTTGAACACTGCAGATTGGTGCGAAAACGGAGTTTCAAGTCGGTGCCTTCCTGGCAAAGACAGGATGCCGAGACATGAGTGTTGCTCCATCGAC
>CAUZOL010000076.1:0-22982 GCA_963581435.1 Planctomycetota bacterium | reverse complement strand
CGGCACCGGGGAGATAGGCCCGGCCATCGGAAGCGGTCGCGACCCACGGTCGCTGCATGATGTGACGGACGTCGGCTTCATCCATGCTGAAATTGACAATTCCAGCTCCGCCGTTACGAGAAATGCGAATCGCCAATTCCAACGGATCGATGTTCTCGGCCTTGGCAATTTCCGAAAGCCGTTTGCCCGCCCACTCCGGATGTTTTGCGTAGCGGGCGATCTGTATCGATTCGCCGCCGTTTCGCTTTTCGAGATTGCGGCTCATCGATTGCCGAATTCTCTCGCCGAGCTGTTTGTCATCGAATCGGGCGATCAACTCTTTGCGTCCGCCGGCCCGCGCCCAGGTGGGAATGAGCGTGGCATCGAGCGATGTGCTGGAAGCAATGTAAGGGTATTGATCGGCGGTGACCTTCTCTCCCTGTTTCTGGGCTTTCTCGATCATGTCGGCCGCCCGTCGCACCAGACCCCATGACTCGCGGCCGGACGATTTGAAATGCGAGATGTGCACCGGCATGTCTGCTGCACGGCCAATCTTCATCGCCTCGTTGACCGCCGCCAGCAATTCGACGTTTTCGTTACGAATGTGGCTGACATAGATGCCGCCGCCCGCCGAGACGACCTTGGCGATCTCGCTGATTTCATCGGTGTTGGCGTAGGAACTGGGAACGTAAATTAAGCCGGTGGACATGCCCCATGCACCGTCCTGCATGGCCTTTTCGGCCAATTGCTTCATTCGCTGGAGTTCGTCTTTCGTGGGCGGTCGTTGCGCGGTTCCCAACACGGCGTCGCGCAGTTTCCCCTGCGGCAACAGGTGCGCCACGTTGGTTCCCGCACCGGCAGCGTCGATTTTCTTGTAGAAGTCGGCGACATCGATCGGCCCCGATCCACAGTTGCCGGTGACAATTGTGGTGCATCCCTGCAACAGATAGTTGACCACCGCCCGGGTGCGGCGATCGATCACCTGCCGATCGCTGTGATTGTGCAAGTCGATGAACCCGGGCGCGACGACCAAACCGGTGCAGTCGATCGTCCGTCCCACCCGACCGGCGGTAAACTTTCCGACAGCGACGATTTTTTTGCCGCGAATGGCGACATCGCCGATCGCTCCCGGACTTCCCGCACCGTCGTGAATTGTTGCCCCCGCGAGCAGAATATCCGCATCGACTGGTTTATCGGCCGCGCGAGCATGCGTGACCTGGAGCAGGATACTGCAAATACAAAGGGCAAATGCAAAGCGGTTCATGAGTCAGCCTCGGCAAGCCAGACGGTGGATTTACGGGAAGACAAAAGGTGCAACTGTCGTCAATCCTGCCAAAACTGCGTGCGATGTCAATCGCCGCGGCACTTTATCGATCTTCATCCGATTGACGGAAGTGGTGCCTTGCGCCTACAATATTGCAGTCGAGCGGCTCAATATTGACGGCAATGGGTTCGGAATGACCGTTTTTATGCGGTTTGTAGCTCCAGCGGATCCGATAATCAGGGTGACTTCCCCCGTTTGAAGCCGTTCTCTCGCTCTTTTGAGTTTTCCCGCCGGCTGATACACTCCCGCCACCGTTGTTCCAAGTTCCCATTCTGCAACCAGTAAAGAACGGCACTTTCGGTGCCGGATGAACTCCCCCCATGCGACGCGACGAAATCCGCAACATCGCCATTATCGCCCACGTCGATCATGGCAAGACGACCCTCGTTGACAGCCTGCTGCGGCAAAGCGGGCAGTTTCGTGACGCTCAACTCGTCGGCGAGTGCATTCTCGACTCGAACGATCTGGAGCGAGAACGCGGCATCACCATTCTGGCCAAGAACATCGCGTTGACCTATCAGGGAGTGAAGATCAACATCATCGACACGCCCGGTCACGCCGACTTCGGCGGCGAGGTCGAACGCGTTCTGAGTATGGCCGACGGTGCGATCATCCTCGTCGATGCGTTTGAAGGACCGCGGCCGCAGACCCGGTTTGTCATCGCCAAAGCACTCGAATGCGGCCTGAAGCCGTTGGTTGTCGTGAATAAGATTGATCGTTCAGACAGCCGTCCCGCCGAGGTGCTTTCCGAAACATTCGATCTGTTTGTCGAAATGGGTGCAGACGACGAGACGCTCGATTTCCCCTACATTTTTGCCAGTGGTCGCGACGGCTACACCTCGGAAGACCCCGAGGCGCGGATGGGAACAATGGAACCTTTGCTCGACATGGTGCTGAAACACGTCCCCGGTCCGGAAGTCGATGCCAATGCGTCGCTGCAAATGATGGTCACTTCGGTCGAGTGGTCGGAATATGTTGGCCGGATTGCGACCGGTCGGCTCTCTGCGGGAACCGTCACCCCGGGGCAAAAGGTCGTCCTCATTCGTCAGGATGGAACGCACGAAAACGCAGAGATCACCGCCGTCGAGATGTTCGACAAATTGGGCCGCGAGGAAGTCGAAAAAGCAATCGCCGGAGACATTGTCGCGTTGGTCGGGCTGCCCGCTCCGGAAATTGGTGATACCGTCACCTGTCCGGCGGAACCGCGTGCTTTGGAGCGGATTTCGGTCGATGAACCGACGTTGTCGATGCTGTTCACCATCAACTCTTCTCCGATGGCGGGCCGCGACGGCAAATTTGTGACGAGCCGGCATCTGCGAGCACGGCTGAATCGCGAACTCGAATCGAACGTTGCCCTGCGGGTCGAGGAATCCGGCGAAAACGACGCGTTTACCGTCTCGGGACGTGGAATCCTGCATCTTTCGATTCTGATTGAAACAATGCGTCGCGAAGGCTACGAATTATCAATCGGCAAGCCGGAGGTGATTCGCAAGCGAGTTGATGGCATATGGCACGAGCCGTTCGAGACGCTGGTCATCGACGTTCCGTCGGCCGATTTGGGGCCGGTGATGGAAATCGTAGGCAATCGGCGTGGACAGGCGTTGGAGATGACGGCGGGCGAAACCGGCCTGACGCACGTGGTCTTCACTATTCCCGCGCGAGGGTTAATCGGCATTCGCACCCGGCTGCTGAACGCAACGCGCGGTGAGGCAATCATTCACCACCGTTTCGACAGCTACAAACCCACCGAAGGAGAAGTGCCCCGGCGGAAGAACGGCGTCCTCGTTTCGCAGGACAACGGAACTGCGGTCGCCTATGCCTTGTGGAAACTGCAGGAGCGGTCCGACCCGTTTGTCGCACCCGGAGACGCAGTGTACGAAGGGATGATCATCGCCGAGAACTCCCGCGATTCCGATATGGTGGTCAATCCTATTCGCGAAAAGAAACTGACTAACGTTCGCTCGTCCGGAGCCGACGACGCCATTGTGCTGCGTCCGCCCCGTGACATGTCGCTGGAATCCGCACTCGAATACATCGAGAGCGACGAATACGTGGAAGTGACACCGAACATCATTCGACTGCGGAAGATTCATCTCACCGAAAACGACCGCAAACGAAGCTCGCGGAAAAAGTAGTTTCCCATTTGGCCGCCCCGCTCGCGGGGTGTGACTGTTGGGTGTCTCTCCAAGCGATTGGACACGGCCCGCAAGCGGGCCGGCTAAATGATCAACCCCGTTTACTCGGCGGTTTTCGGCTTGTAGACATCCAGCCGCAACCGGAAGTCTTTCTTCGACACGCGACGTTCAATTGAACCATCGGGTCGATGTTGTTCACTCTCACCGCGGCATCCACCGACGTTTATCTCTTCGCCAATCTTGACAACCACTGACGAATGCACGCTGGTTTCCGAAATTGCTGGTGTGAGGCGGCCGTGCTCGTCGAATACCATGTCGTCCGACTCTAACAATTCGGCACATTTGACGGCGATCACAAATTGACGTTTCTTCGTTACGGTCACCATCCCGCTGACCGAGAAGCTCCATTTGCCGTTTCGCAATGTTCGCTTGAAGGGCAAGCCAATGGTGATTGGAACCGTCAACTCTGCCAGAATCTCGCCGGCTGGCTTTTCATCGGCCGCTCCGATCACGTCGTCATAACCAACAATTTGGAATCGCAGAGTGTATTGAGGGGTCCAGCGAATCAGTCGCACCTGTGACGGTCGTCGCACGGTCCCCCGTGTTTGATCAACCGTTGCAGAACTCAGCGTCCCCAAGACCACAAAGACGGCAACCAGGCGCGTATACATGGACAAGAACTCCCAAGACTGTAATTTGCGGACCGAGAGAGCCTGTTTATCACGTCAAACAATGCGTGACAACACGGATTAGAATCCCGTTTGCGAAATCTCGGCGGTTGGATTGGTTCGCGTTGGCCCATCGGTTATCATGGGGCAGACAACAGTTGAGAAAGGCGTCAGCAGGGCAATCGGACGGCGTTTTGCGGCGGGACATGGCCTGCATTGGGGCGGTTGGGACGACTGTGGCGTCGGCCGTCGGTAGCATCTGACCTCTTTCCTCTTTCCTCTTCACCACAAAGGCTTGCGAATGGCCGACTTGTTTCATGAGTGCGGCGTTGCGGCTGTTTATCATCTGCCGGGCGAGGAAATCAGCCCGTTGATCGCGCCGCTATCGGTGGGAGAAACGGCACGGATGGTTCCGGGCATGCTGCTCGATATCCAGAACCGTGGACAGCTTGCGGCCGGAATGAGCAGCTACAACCCCCGCCGACAATCACTGGTGCGAACCCATCGCGACGTCGGCACGGTGACCGAAGTCTTCCGTCTGAATCACCGGCGGAAGTTCGACGCGCTGATGCGGCGTTGCTCCGGCACGGCGGCCATCGGACACGTTCGCTATGCCACGTGTGGCGCCGACGAACGAAGCTACGCACAACCGTTCGAGCGGCATCACATCGAGAAAACCAAGTGGTTCAGCTTTGCCTTCAACGGGCAGTTGGCGAACTATGCCGAGCTGCGGGACGAAATCCTTTCGAAGGACGACTTTCATCTCGCTCGCGAGACCGACACCGAAATCATCATGCACCTGTTGTGTCGGGAAATCGCAAAGAATCCACGTATCGAGTTGCTTGAGGTACTTTCGAATCTGAGCGAACGATTCGATGGCGCATACAACATTGTCTTCCTGAACGCGTTGGGTGATATGCTGGTTGCCCGCGACCCGTTGGGAATTCGTCCGTTGTGCTACGCCAAAGAGGGGCCGCTGTTTGCCGCCGCCAGCGAAAGCGTCGCGTTAACGCACATGGGTTTTCAAGCGTCGAGCATTAAGAGTCTGCAGCCCGGCCAGGCGGTCATCATCGAAAACGGCAAGTTTGCGTTGAAGCAGTTTGTCGAGCCAAAACAGCGCCGCGCCCACTGCTTTTTCGAGTGGATCTATTTCGCCAATGTCGCCAGCACGCTGGATGACCGCAGCGTTTATCTCTCGCGGAAGCGGCTTGGAGAAGAGTTGGCCAATCGCGAAACCGTCGTAGTCGATCGCGACACGATTGTCGTCCCGGTTCCCGACACGGCCAAAGCCGCTGCCGATGCCATGGCCTACAATCTCAACGTTCCCTCTCTGGAAGGCCTGATTCGCAATCGCTATGTCGGCCGCACGTTCATCGAAGGAACCAACCGCGCCGAAAAGGTTCGCAAGAAGTATACGCCGTTGCCCGAAGTCCTCGAAGGGAAACGCGTACTGTTGGTGGAAGACACGATTGTCCGATCAACCACGATGAAGGCGTTGGTGTGTCAAATCAAGGAAATCGGCCGCGCTCGTGAAGTTCACGTGCGAGTGGCCTGCCCGCCGATCATCGGCCCCTGTTTTTACGGAATCGACATGTCAACCATCGATGAATTGTTCGCACCGAACTTCATCGAAGGCACGACTGTTACGCCGGCAGCAGAGCAGAAAATGGCCGATGCGATTGGTGCGGATAGCTTACGATATCTGCCCATCGAATCGATTGCCCGCTGCGTCGATATGGATCGCAACTCGTTGTGCCAGGCGTGCATCGATGGCGTTTACCCGACACCGGCCGGCGAACGATTGTACGAACTCGATCTCGCCAACACCGGCAGCGAGTCAGCAGGCGCCGGCCGCACACTCGAAACACCGATGTCGGTAACGCAGAGCTAATGAAGCAAATAGGCACGCGCGGGATTTTTTCCTTTTTCCTTTTGCCTTGTTCGTCCTCATGATCCGTCGGCACGAGACAGAAATCCGCGTTCGCTACAGCGAAACCGACGCGATGGGATACCTGCATCACGCGAACTACTTCAACTACTTTGAAGTGGGACGAGTGGAAATGCTACGGGCGCAAGGCGGCGACTATCGGCAAATGGAAGAGCAGGGACTGTTCCTGGTGGTTGTGGATTTCCGCTGCAAATACCGCGCACCGGCCCATTACGACGATCTGCTGATTCTGACGACAATCCTCGCGAAGGTCACGCCGGCCCGGCTGGAACACGACTACGAAGTCCGCCGCGACGGGGAACTATTGGCGACCGCACACAGCCTGCTTGCCTGCGTCAACGCCGACGGCCGCGTGCAACGCATTCCCGATGTCCTACCTGGAGTGATCGAAGAATGAGCCCGTTTATCAATCGTCGTTCTTTTCTGTTGTCGGCTTCGTCAGCAGCAGCGCTGCCGCTAATTTCGACCGACGTAACCGCTGCCATTCGTCGGCAATTCAAATTCGTCACTTATCCATTTCGGTTGGGCGTCGCTTCGGGCGATCCCTCGGCCGACGGCTTTGTCATCTGGACGCGACTCGCGCCGAAGCCGCTGGAAGGTGGCGGCATGCCCGCCGAACTCATCGAGGTTTCGTGGGAAGTTGCCAACGACGAGAAGATGACGCAGGTCGTCCGCAAAGGAACAACCGTTGCCTCGCCGCAATTAGCGCATTCCGTCCACGTCGAATTGGAGGGCCTCGACCCCGACCGCTGGTATTGGTATCGATTCAAAGCAGGAACGGAAATCAGCCCTGTCGGCAGAGCGCGAACGATGCCGGCGGCGGAGACAGAACCTGATAAATTGCGATTCGCATTTGCATCGTGTCAGCACTACGAGCAAGGCTACTACGCCGCCTATCGGCACATGTTGTCGCAAAACCTCGATATGATCATCCACTTGGGAGATTACATTTACGAAGGTGGCGGGGGAAAGAACAGGCTGCGACGCCACGTCGGCCCGGAACTGATGTCGCTGGATCAATATCGCAACCGCTATGCACAATACAAAACCGATGAAGATCTGCAAGCGGCACACGCGGCCTGTCCGTGGTTCGTCACCTGGGACGATCACGAATTTGATAACAACTATGCGAACGCCATCTCCGAACAACCCAACGTCGCCGCTACGGATTTTCTGAGGCGACGCGCCAATGCGTATCAGGCGTACTACGAACACATGCCGTTGCGTCGCCGTGCGTTTCCGCACGGCCCCGACATGCGGCTGTACCAGCGGGCATCGTTCGGCCAACTGGCCGACTTTTTCGTTCTCGATACGCGGCAGTACCGCACCGATCAACCCAACGGCGACGGTCTGAAACCGCTTGTGGGAGATGTCTTCGATCCGAATGCGACAATTCTCGGGCTGAAACAACGAAAATGGCTGCAAGCCGGCCTGCTCAAATCGCAATCGACGTGGAACGTGCTACCGCAACAAGTGTTAATGGCGCGTGTCGATCGAATTCCCGGCGACGAAAAAATCTTCGTGATGGATAAGTGGTCCGGCTACGATTTCGAGCGGCAAGGCTTGATGCAATTTCTGCACGACCGACGCGTGCCGAATCCCATCGTGCTCACCGGCGACATCCACACGAACTTCGTCTGCGAATTGAAGCTTGACCACGACAAACTCGACTCGCCAACCGTCGGCACGGAATTCGTCGGCACGTCGATTACGTCCGGCGGCAACGGCTCTCTGAAACTCAGCTACACCGACGGCATGCTGGCCGAGAACCCCTTCATGAAGTATCACAACGCCGAACGCGGATACGTCACCTGCACGGTGACACCAAACGAATGGCGTAGCGATTACGAAGTTGTAGCCGACGTCACCAAATGCGATTCGGCCGTAAAAACCCGGGCATCGTTCGTAGTCGAAGCAGGGCGGCTCGGTGTCGTGAGTAGCTGAAGCAGGTGTCGCACTGCCACCGAACGTCGCTTGCGGTTTCGCGACGTCCGGGGTCTCGCAATGTTCGCTAAACCGCAAGGGAATCTCGGTAACGCTTCCGGCGTCTGATCTGTCGATTGGCTTGATTTCGCTCGGCCGATACCGCCTAATAAAGGCACATTCGATCATCCGCGTCGTTGAAGTTCTTGGCACACAGTGACCATTCCAGGAGATATGTAATGAGCGATGTCCGCAGTCGTCGTGAATTCCTGCAGGCGGCAGTCGCTGCCGGCACCACCATTCCGGCCGGTTTGTCGTTATTGGCACCAGCACGCGTGCACGCAGAAAAACGCAGCGCCAACGAAAAACTCAATCTGGGAGTCATCGGCGTGGCAGCACGCGGCGGCGCGAATTTGAGCGGCGTGTCGGGCGAGAACATTGTCGTCCTCTGCGACATCGACTCCAAACGGTTGGGGCAAGCCTCCCAAACGTTTCCCAAAGCGAAAACCTATGCCGATTATCGTCGGGTGTTCGATCATAAGAATCTGGACGGCGTCGTCGTCAGCACGCCCGATCACATGCACGCGATTCCCGTCGTGCAGGCATTGCGGCAGGGGTTGGCCGTGTATTGTGAAAAGCCGCTGGCGCACTCGGTGCACGAAATACGAACCATCCGCGAAGAGACGGCCAAAGCGAAGGCCGTCACGCAAATGGGAACGCAGATTCACGCCGGCAACAACTACCGCCGCGTGGTCGAGACAATTCAAGCCGGCACCATCGGACCGATCAAGCGAGTTCACGTTTGGCTGGGTAGTGGCGTGCGGACCGGTCAACGCGTCAAAAAGGGAACGCCGCCGGCACATGTCGATTACGATCTCTGGCTCGGCCCGGCACCGTATCGGCCGTTTCACGCATCGCACTTTCACTTCAACTGGCGCTACTGGTGGGATTTCGGCGGCGGACAGTTGGCCGACTTCTGGTGCCACTACGTCGATTTAGTGTTCTGGGCGCTCAAACTGAAAGCCCCGACAACCGTCGCCGCGCAGGGCGAAAAGGGACACGACGGCGACAACGAATGCCCCAACTTCATGCGGATCGACTACACTTTCCCCGCGATGGGCAAGCAGCCGCCCGTGCATCTGACGTGGTATCAAGGAGGTTGGAAACCCAAGGGCGCCGAAGTCTACGGCAAGGGATCAGCCGTGCTGTTTGAAGGAGCCGACGGACGCCTGCTGGCCGACTACGGATCGAAGAAACTGTTCATGGAGGGCGGTCAGGAAGCAAAACCGGTCGAAGAGACAATCCCCAATTCCATTGGCCATCACAAGGAATGGATCGAAGCAGTGAAGGGCAACGGCAAGACAACCTGCCACTTCGAATACGGCGGAGCGTTAGCCGAAGCCGGCCTATTGGGCAACGTCTCCTATCGCGTCGGCAAGAAAAAACTCGAATGGGACGCCGAGAAACTGAAGGCAACGAACTGCCCGGAAGCTGATCAGTATATCCGGCGTGAATATCGCAAGGGATGGGTGTTGTAGTCCTCACGCTCTCGCAATCACGGCACTTAGTCCCCGGTGATCACACCGGGGCGGCCCGCGAACGCTGTGACCGCGTTGAACGGTCGATGATCCCCGCCCTCCCGACGTGTATGCACGTCGGGCTAAATGATGTGAATGGTGCCGTCAACCGACACCGATTGACGGCCCTCATACCATGCCAAGCAAGTACACTTTCACCGATTACTCACCCGATTGGCCCATCGAATTTGAACGCGAGGCGGAGCGGCTGCGGTTGTTGATTGGTGGAGAGTTGGTTGCGATTCATCATATCGGCAGTACTTCGGTGCCGGGGTTGGCGGCGAAACCGATTATCGATTTGATCCCGATTGCCCGCGACATCGATCGAATTGATGACTGCACGTCGCTGTTTGTGGAGGCGGGGTACAAGGCGTGGGGTGAATATGGAATCACCGGCCGTCGGTTTTTCACCAAGAATGCCGGCGAGTTCCGCACACACAATCTGCATGTGTTTGGCGACGGAAATCCGGGAATCGAACGTCACCTGGCGCTGTGCGCGTATTTGCGTCACCATGAGGCAGCGTGCCGTGAGTATGTGGCATTGAAGCGAGAAGTCTACGCCCTGCATCCGGCAGACATCGGCGCGTACAACGACGGCAAAGACGCGTGGATCAAACGTGTCGAGCCGGTGGCCATCGCGTGGTATCGCCGCGAGTCTTCATCGTAACCGTGATCACGTCGTGCAAACCGGTTGTTTGGAACGCTAATCTCCACTAATTCTCGCTAATTTCAGACAAGTGTCCGATAAAGTGATTAGGAGAGAATGTCTCCAGGGCACCCCAAACGCGGCTCGGCAGGAGCCTCGCCCTCCCAAAACGGGGAATCCATTTCGTCATAGTTCCCGAGTGTGAATTGGTTGAGCCTTTATGTGCGGAATTGCTGGGGCGATTGGGCATATTGACGACGGCGCGAGGGTGGCCGTCCGAAAAGCGACGGTGACGCAGGCTCACCGGGGGCCTGACGGTGACGGATTTTGGTCGAGCCGCGACGATGCCGGACCGGGTGCAGCGTTCGGACATCGACGGTTGGCGATCATCGACCTGAGTGATCGCGGCGCACAGCCAATGCTCGACCCATCGAGCGAATGCGCAATCACCTACAACGGCGAAGTGTATAATTTCCGCGAGCTGCGAAATGAGTTGGAAAGCGCCGGAAAGCAATTTAAAACACAGACCGACACCGAAGTCGTCTTGCAGGCATATGCTCACTGGGGTGACTCCTGCGTTGAACGACTGCACGGCATGTTCGCATTTGCGATTTGGGATCCGCGCGATGATTCGGTTTTTCTCGCGCGCGACCGGCTTGGCATCAAGCCGTTGTACCTGACGCGAGAACGCAAGTCGGGTGGAAACGGCACTCGGTACTTTGCATCCGAGCTGCGTGCACTATTGGATGCGGGAGTCGCCAAACGGCAAATCGATCCCGCCGGTTTGGCGAGCTATCTTTGGAACGGGTTCGTGGTCGGGCCGCACACAATTGCCCGCGAGATTGAACTGTTACCGGCCGGCTCAACGTTGCGGATTCACACCAATGGCACGACGCAAAACCGAAAGCGGTATTGGAGAGTCCCCGATCCACAACCAGTGGCGAATGAAACAGCCGCCGTCGAACAACTCGGGCACAATCTGCGAACAGCCGTCAAGCAGCGGCTGGTGAGTGACGTGCCGCTGGGAGTCTTTCTTTCCGGGGGAACCGATTCGAGTGCCGTTGTTGCAATGGCAACGGGCGAGACCGACGAGCGAATATCAACCTTCAACGTCGCCTTCGATGAAGAGGAATACGATGAGTCCCGTTATGCCGCGGCGGTCGCGAAAGAGTTGGGGACCGACCACCATGAAATCCGACTGACCGGCGAGATGTTCCGCCAGCAGTTGGGCGATGCGCTAGCGGGGTTGGATCAACCAACTTTTGATGGGCTGAACACGTATTCGGTCAGCCGCGCGGTCCGTGAAGCCGGCATCACTGTTGCGTTGGCGGGCAGCGGCGGCGATGAACTGTTCGGTGGATATTCGAGCTTTTCCGATCTGCCCCGTGCGCGACGTTGGTCGAAGGCGCTATCGCTGTTTCCGCAAGTTCTCCGCCGGGCAGCCGCAGCAGTCGTTTCGCGAGTTAAAACTGGAGCTCCGGGACCTGTTCCACCGCAAATGCGGTGGGGAAAACTTGGCGATGCGCTCTCCACCAACGGCGATCTTCTCGCGCTCTATCAGTGCTCGTACTCGCTGTTCACCGAGGACTTTCACGCGCAGTTGGCGGAGTCATCGCCATCGACTGACATGTGGCGGGGACTTCCGCAGGAACTGATGACCGAGCTACGAGAAAACACGGCTCGAATGTCGGAACTCGAAACTCTCTCGACATATGAACTGGCGTTGTTCTTGCGCGAGCGACTGTTGCGAGACACCGACGCGGCCAGCATGGCGGTCTCGCTGGAAGTGCGAGTTCCCTTGATCGATCATACCGTTATCGAGGCGCTAAGCCGGGTGTCGGTCGAAAGACGCTTTCTACCGGTGTTCAAAAAACGGTTGCTACGGGAACTGGCACTCTCTGAGTTGGATCCCGCGATGTTCGAGCGCGAGAAGTACGGTTTCGAGTTACCGCTCGGCGTTTGGTGCCGCCAGGGGTTGCGCGAGGATATGGAGCAGACGCTGGGAGACATCGTACTTTGTCGCCGCGTTGGTTTGCGCCCAGCGAGTGTGGCGAGTTTGTGGCGGGCGTTTCAGAGCCACGCGCCGGGTATCGACTGGTATCGGATCTGGGCGATTTACATTCTGCTTTGGTGGTGTCGGCGATACGAGTTTTCGCTTTGACGGGTCGGCAGCCGGACTGACAATTCAGTACAATGTTTGCAGAGACTCCCGGACGTTTCTGCAAACAATGCGGCATTGGTCACAGTTGGCCCAAAGGACTCCAAGCACATGCCACTTCATCGCTTCCTAACCTGCGCAACAATCGCTTTGGTCATCTCCCTGCTGACAACGACCGCTCGGGCCGACAAAAAGCTCAAGGGCATCGCCTGCCGTTCGGTGCATTTGGGATATCCCGCTGCCGAGGGAACTGCCTTCTACAACGAAATCACCATCAGAAAATCGTCTGTCGGCACCTACTTCATGGTCTGTGGCTGGGACAAGGGATACTTCGGGCTGCAGGAGCTTGGCAACGGCAAGAAACTGCTGATATTTTCGGTGTGGGACTCCAATCAGAACAATCCCAACCGAGTTAAGGACGATCTGCGAACCAAGCTGCTCCACAAGGATGAAAAGGTCCGTGTGGGTCGTTTCGGCGGTGAAGGAACCGGCGGGCAGTCGTTCTTCGACTACGACTGGAAAATCGGAAAGAGCTATCGTTTGATGGTCACCAGCCGCATCGACAAGAACCGTAGTGAGTACTCCGGCTGGTTCTACGTTCCGGAGAAGAAAGCGTGGAAACACCTCGTCACATTTTCCACCGTCACCGGCGGCCGCAATCTGCGTGGCTACTATTCGTTTGTTGAAGACTTCAAACGGAACAGGATCTCGGCGACCAAAGCGCGACAAGCGGACTTCGGTGGCGGTTGGGTCCGGACGACAAAGAACGAGTGGACCCCGCTCAACCGTGCCCGCTTCACCGGCGACAGCAATCCGGTGATCAACATCGACGCCGGACTGAACGCCGATCGTTTCTTCCTGGCCACTGGCGGTGAAACAGAGAATCGCGGCACGAAACTCCGCGAATATGTCACTCGGCCTGCCGAAAAAACAGATCACCCCCCACGCGATCTGCCCACGAACGCAAGCCGGAAGCGGACGCCGACAGCAGCCATAAAGTCGGAATAATCGATACGGTCGGAACAACCGGAACAGGCAAGCGAGTGGATTTGCAGAAAACCCCTCCGCAGGTCCGTTATTGCAGGATCAATCGGCGTCTCTGTCGATACTGTTAATATCCGAAGAATCGGTCTCCGGGAAGATTGTCACGCCGGACTTTTTGATGAAAAAACTCGGCTTCGAGAACCCGGCAGGAAAATCTGCTCGGCGCGGCGCAAGTTGCAGCCGCTGGTTTTATCGAAACAGTTTCAAGCTGATCGCAGCCTGCCTGATGGCTGGTATTGCCAGTAACGCAAGCGCCCAGACCACGCCGCAGCGCCGGCGTGAATCGAATCGAGAAGATGTCCCAACACAGAGCGCAGCCAAGCCGCTGGTGATGCTGTTGCCACCGATCGCGATCACCGAGCCGCCGATCGCTTTGCACGGTAACCGGATTACAAATCCTCAAGATCGGCCGACCGTCAGAGGTATTGTGCAAACGTCACACTGGCTGCCGCCGCGACCGCCCGATTTGTCTTCTCCGAATCGGCCGCTGGAAGACAAGGAAAACGACGGCCCTCTTCTTCCAAGCGTCGAACGCGCCGATTCTCCCGGCATCCCCTATTGCGAAGAATGTGAAACCGAGCCACGGTATCTACAATTCTTGCCCAATGGATTGCTCTACAAGCCATATCTCGCCGGTGAAAAGGAACCGCGATTTGCCGCGGTTTGGCTCTACGAAAAAGGGCGTGGCTGGATCTGGGAAACGGCAATGGGCGGCCGCTTTGGTCTGTTGCGTTATGGAACGGCCGGTACACAATTTCCACAAGGGTGGCAACTTGATTTGGAAGGGGCCGCCTTTCCCCGCATCGATCCAATCGAAGGCTCTGAGATGGACGCCGTCGATTTTCGCGCCGGGTGGCTGTTAACCTGGCGCGACGGCCCAGTCGCCGTGAAAGCCGGCTATTATCACATCAGCTCTCACGTTGGCGATGAGTTCCTGCTTCGCAATCCCACGTTTCCGCGTATTGAATACGTTCGCGATTCGCTCATTACCGGCGTCACCTACGATTTGAACGAAGTCGTGACGGCCTACGGTGAAATCGGCTATTCCATTGGTCACATTGGAGGAGCAGAACCGCTGGAATTGCAATTCGGACTACAATACAGCCCGGCAGTTTCCAACGGGTGGTGCGGTTCACCATTCGCCGCAATCAACGGTCACCTGCGCGAAGATTTTAATTTTGGTGGCAACATCAATATCGTCGCTGGCCGTCAATGGCGCGGCCCCGAATCCGATCATCTCTTCCGGATAGGCTTCATGTACTTCAACGGCCACTCGCTGCAATATCAGTTCTTCAGCAAACACGAAGAACTGCTCGGCGCGGGCATCTGGTACGACTTCTAGCGGCACGTTGAGAAAAACAATCGCATGGACACCGCACGACCGCCAGCCGCATTTTTCTTCAAAGGCCAACCTCTGCACGCGCTGTTGCTCACGCTGCTGTTGGCCGCCACATACAGTTTCTTGCCGACCGAAAACGCGGCCGACGGCACGTTTGTCGGCTGGAGTACACGGGCATGGTTTATTGCGTCGCTCGCCGTACCAATCGCACATCAGCTTTATGTTTGGATTGGCTGGCGAAGCCAACTTTGTTTTGGCGCGGTGACCAACCTGTTTGGCTCAGCCGGTTTCAGCACTTACGGCGTGGGGTTCATGCTGTTGTTTGCTTTGCGGGCGGTGGTGCTGATGTCGCTCGGCTGTGCCGACTTTGGTTCACTGGGTTGGCCGTTGCCTCTCTCCACCGGCATCGCGGTCCTGTTCGCTATCCCGGCGGCATACACGTTTTATTCGGTCATGCGGTACTTCAGCATTCGGCGGGCAATGGGCATCGATCATTTCGATCCCGCCTTCCGCAGCGGCTCACTCGTCAAACGGGGCATCTTCCGCTTCACCGGCAACGCGATGTACACGTACGGTTTCCTGCTTCTGTGGGCGATCGCATTCGCCTGCTGCTCACGGCTCGCGCTTATCTCGGCCCTCTTCAGTCACGCTTATATCTGGGTGCACTACCTCTGCACCGAGCGTCCCGACATGCGTTTGATTTACGGTGGCGGGGAGAAATCCCGCGCGGATTGAGACTCGGGCAATCGGTCCGATTTCGACATCGGACGAAATTGCGTTCAGTCACTCAACAAGTCAATCCACTTCCAGCGTCTCACCCGCGTCGGCTGGCTCGGCATGTTCGCCCGGTTCGAGCAGACCGAACCAGTTGCCTTGCGGATCGGCGCAGTAGGCGTGCATGCCAACGCCGGGGATTTCGTTCGGCCCGTGGTGAACGGTTCCACCGGCCGCTTTGACCTTCTCAATCGTCTCATCCAGCGAGTCGGTATGCACGGTGTTGATGACCGGCTGCGGAAAATGCCGCTCCATAATCCCACCGTTAATCCCCGCCGTTCCCTCATGCCCGGTGGTCGCCAACCAATACTTCTGCGGCCCGTCCCAAGACTGAATACTCCAATCGAGCGCGTCCTTGTAAAACGCAGCGAGCGATTCCGGATCATCGGCAAGAATTTCAAAATGAACGACGCGCGACATGGTCTTAGTCTCCTGGTTCGACGGTTGAAGGAATCAATTCATCAATGAGACATCTCTCACGACCGACCACACTGATTAGACTAACAGATCAGCACTCAAACACATCGCTTCGAATGATTCTACACCATGTTCGCTCACTCATCTGTCACACACCCTTCCGAGGCACTTTTGACGCATTTGATGTACTTGTACAACGTGCCGCGGTTGAATTTGTAGGGGGGGGCGGTGAACCGGGCGGCTCGGTCGGCGAGGATTTCGTTGGAAAGATCGACGTTAATTTCGTTCTTCTCGGCGTCGATGGTCACCATGTCGCCGTTTTCGACGAGACCAATTGGGCCGCCTTCCTGGGCTTCGGGTGTGATGTGGCCGACGATGAAACCGTGTGAACCGCCGGAGAATCGACCGTCGGTTAAAAGGGCGACGTCATCGCCCAATCCGGCTCCGATGATGGCCGATGTGGGTGTCAGCATCTCGGGCATGCCGGGGCCTCCTTTGGGTCCTTCGTAGCGAATGATGACCACGTCGCCTTTCTGAATCTCCTTGTTTTCCAAACCTTTGAGCATGTCTTCTTCGGAATCGTACACGCGGGCCGGGCCGGTGAATTTCAGGCCCTCTTTGCCGGTAATTTTGGCGACGGCACCGTTGGGGGCGAGGTTGCCCCGCAGAACGCAGAGGTGGCCGGTCGGTTTGATTGGATCGCTGACGGTGCGAATAATTTCCTGCCCTTCGCTGAGGCCGGGCAGGTCTTCCAGGTTTTCTGCGAGAGTCTTGCCGGTCACCGTCATGCAATCCCCGGTGAGGAACCCTTCGGCGAGCAGATATTTCATCACGGCCGGCGTTCCGCCGACTTGGTGAAGGTCTTCCATCACGTACTTGCCGCTCGGCTTCAGGTCGGCCAGAAACGGAACCCGGTCGCTGACTTTCTGGAAATCGTCGATGCCGAGTTCCACATCGACCGCCCGCGCCATCGCAATAAGGTGCAGCACGGCGTTGGTCGATCCGCCCAATGCCATCACCACAACCATTGCGTTCTCGAACGATTCGCGAGTCATGATGTCGCGCGGTTTCAGGTCGAGTTCCAGCAGGCGGTGGATTGCCCTGCCAACGTCGAAACACTCGAGCAGCTTGTCGGGGTCTTCGGCGGGAGTCGAAGCGCTATACGGTAGAGACATGCCGAGCGCTTCGATGCCGGACGACATGGTGTTGGCGGTGTACATGCCGCCGCAAGCCCCTGCACCGGGGCAACTGCTTTTGACGATTTCCTGACGCTCGTCGTCCCCAATCGAGTCGGCGATATATTCACCGTACGACTGAAAGGCCGAGACGATGTCGAGTTTGTCGAACTTTTCCGTGCAGCCGGCGCGAATCGTTCCGCCGTAAACCATAATGGCTGGCCGATTCAGCCGCCCCATAGCGATGAGGCAGCCGGGCATGTTCTTATCGCACCCCGGCAATGTGACCAAGGCATCGTACCACTGCGCTCCCATCACCGTTTCGATAGAGTCGGCGATCAGGTCGCGCGACTGCAACGAGTACGACATGCCTTCGGTACCCATCGAAATACCGTCGCTGACGCCGATGGTATTGAACCGCATGCTGACCATGTCGGCGTCTTCAACGCCTTCCTTCACCTTGGCCGCCAGATCGAGCAGATGCATGTTGCAGGTGTTGCCTTCGTACCACATGCTGGCAATGCCGATCTGCGGCTTCTGCATGTCGTCTTCGGTCATACCGGTGCCGTAGAGCATTGCCTGCGACGCCCCTTGTGAACGGGGCTGCGTGATGCGGGAACTGAATTTGTTGAGTGTCATCTTGCTGGTGATCCGTTGCCGTTGGTTTAATGAAAGCGTAACTGAGAAATGCCGTGGATTGTGGCTTCGCCCTCGCTGATGCGTCGGGTGACTATGCCATGACGCAGATTATTAACTGAAACTTGCCGTATGCCGCCTCATTCGAGGAGCGTCGAAACATGCGGCACACGTTCAACGCGCGGACGCACTTTCGGCACATAGATTGTGGTGTAGGCTTCCGCTTCGCGATGTGCGTCGAGCGTCGCTTGTGAATCCCAGCATTCGCTCAGCAGGAACACGCTGGAATCGGATTGTGAATGGAAGACGTCAAACCGCACGCAACCGGATTCCTGTCGCGATAATTGGCCGGCCTTGGTAAGCAACGCACCGATTTCGTCGATGTCGCTCTCAAATTCCGGTTTGACGGTCAGAATGATGGTGGCGTGAATCATGATGCTGTCTGCCTGACTTTTCAGATGTCTGGTTGATCATCAGCCGACGGGTGCCACTGGCGTGTCGCCAGTGTTCACCGCTGCGCACTGGCGACACGCCAGTGGCACACAATCCGTCAACCAGGATTTGTTCGGACACTGACCAGTATTCGTCCGTATTTTCATAGGATATCAGAACCCCATTCGAGCGAACAGCAAGCCGAATTCTCCCTGTGGCCGCGTTGGATGTGGCAAGATTACTGTGGAACGCGGCCGGTGGGCTTGGCGTTTTCCGTTCAACGCGACAGAATACGGAAGTCCGCCCGATCCAGGGTGATTTGACCATATTCACACGTCTCTTACCTGAGAGCCAAAGTGCCAACCGTCGAGGTGTATTCAGAAACCGAACTGGCATCGAGGGGACTCGTTCGCGAGAGGCTGCCGCGTCATATTGCCATCATTATGGATGGCAACGGACGGTGGGCGCGCGCTCGTGATTTGCCTCGTGTGGAAGGGCACCGCCGGGGAGTGAACAGCGTACGGCTGATCGTTGAAGAGTGTTCGCGGCTCGGTGTCGAGCAATTGACGCTGTACTGCCTGAGCAGCGAGAATTGGAAGCGTCCGCAGCAGGAACTCGACCTGTTATTGCATCTGCTGGAGCAGTTCGTCATTGAAGAACGCGCGGAGATTATGCGACAAGGCCTGCAGTTTTCGACGATTGGACGCCGCGAAGGTCTTGGCGATGGCGTTCTCGACGAAATTCAGAAGACGATCGATTGCAGCCGTGACAACACGGGGATGCGGCTCTGTCTCGCTTTGAATTACGGTAGCCGCGACGAAATCATCGACGCCGTCCAGACGATTGCAGGCAAGGTCGCTGCCGGGGAACTCTCGACAAGCGACATCAATGACGAATGCATCTCAACCCATTTGTATACATCCGGCATGCCCGACCCCGACTTGATCATCCGCACTGCAGGGGAGATGCGTGTCAGTAATTTTTTATTGTGGCAAATCAGTTATGCCGAGCTGTGGGTTACGCCCAAGTATTGGCCCGAATTCTGCGAACCGGATTTGATCGACGCGATGAAAGATTTTGCGTCGCGTGACCGCAGGTTCGGTGGTTTGTCCAAATGAGGTGGCCGCTGTGTCGCTCATGCCGACGGTCGGCAGTGTAGAAATTCCAATTCCTTTCTGAACGAGACCCGATGCTCGGCTCCCGCCTGTTAATCTCCGCGATTCTGATTCCCGCATTCGTTGGTTTGTGTGTGTTCGACCACAAGATGGGCGAGCAGGCTCTGGTACTGCTGGGACTCTGCCTGTTGCTGGCTGGCCGCAGTTCTTACGAACTGGTGCTAATGCTACGGCATCGGGATCTGCACCCGCATCTTCTGCTGACGACGGTGCTCACGGTTGCGGTTGTCGGCGCCGCTTGGCTCGGCGTTTTGAACGACCTGACGGGAATTGCCGCGATCGCTCCGGTGACGTTGGTCTATTCCGCAACAATTTTGCTGCTGTTTCTGAAAGGTACAATCACCTTCCGGGAACCGGGCCAAAGCATGCAGACGCTTGGCAGTGAGTTGTTGATTGTCAGTTATGTTGGCGTTCTGATCGCGATGACTGCGCAACTGCGATGGGTCGCCGGCGCTCAGGCGGGTTACCTGGCACTTGGTTCGCTGGTCATGGCGGCGAAGTGCGGCGACATTGGTGCGTACACGCTGGGCCGAACGTTTGGGAAAAAGAAAATGGCACCCCACCTCAGCCCGGGAAAAACCTGGGCCGGTTTTTGGGGAGCGTTATTGGGTGCTGGCGGAGGTGCAGTTCTCTGGCTGCAAATGGCAACGCCGCGATTCGATTCCGGCTGGTCTGCGCCAGCATGGTACTGGTGTGTTGTGTTCGGAGTGACAATCGGCTTCGTTGGCCTGGTTGGCGATTTATGTGAATCGCTGATCAAACGCGACGTCGGCCAAAAAGATTCGGCCGCGCTCTTTCCCGGATTCGGCGGACTGCTGGATCTGCTCGACAGCATCCTCTATGCGGGGCCAGTCGCGTATGTTCTTTGGCAGGTGTTGCCGTTGAAGACGTGGTAGCAGCGCCGGAATGCCAAAGAAAACGACCCCGGGAATTGTAAAAACCCCGGGGTCGAATTCATTCAAGTTTAAGCAGACCGCCTAGAAACCCGGAATTGGGTTACCATCGTTCATGCGGGCGAGGTTTTCGAGTACTGTTGGGTCGATCTTCTCTGAAAGGAAGCGAACGGACCCGTCGCAAAACAGCATGTTCGCACCGCCGGGGGACGGCCCGCCGATTCCATCCGGTCCGTTGATGTACGGTTTCTTGACGAATCCGCGAATCGTGCCAACACCGCCGGCTCCCCAGGCACCAAACGACTTGCTCGCTTCGCTGACCATCAACGTGTTTGACGTTCCGTCCCGGATGTCCGCAATCCGCGTCTTGCGGTTGTAACCGAACACGCCGGCATTCTTGTCTGTGATGGGCAATGACGCAGCGTTCTTGCCGATACCGGCAATGCCGACGTAGTGCGTGGTGCCGTGCTTCGGCCCCGTATCCAGTTTGAGTCCTGGATTCTGCAACACCTGCAGTTTGGTACTCATGAGTTCCTTGTTGGCATCGCTGTCCCACGCTGCGTCAAAGTCAATCTGGTTGTACAGAGGTGCCTGGTCGAGAAACGGCAGAATATTGGCCTGCCAACTGAGGCGTTTCTCCGTTTTCAAATCCTCGTTGGGATGTGTTCCCTGCGGAAAACTATTATGAGTGTCGTGGTAGTTGTGCAGTGCCAATCCCATCTGCTTCAGGTTGTTCTTCGAGACGGAACGCCGCGCTGCACCGCGCGCCGACTGCACGGCCGGCAGTAATAGTGCGGCTGCCACGCCGACTGTCGCCAATCCCGTGGCACTGCCGACGAATGGAATCGAAGGCAGTGAATTCCGCGACGTCCACTTCAAACCGTCCTTGTCGGCAGTGCAGGTCGAGACGTTTGGAAACAGCGGTCTGGCCACCAGTTCTGCGGGCGGCAAATCGGCTGCCGAGAATTTGATTTGCAGACCTTCGGTCCCCGGAATTCCAGCCTCTTTGAGACCGGCGTTAATCGCCGGCAAAATCATCGGGGCCAAGCCCATCAGAAACCGCACGCTCTTGCGCGGGTCGCTGGCGGAAATTGAGGTGAACTCCTGCGGCATCGCCGCCAGACTCGCCTGGTAACTTCGTGTCGGTTTCCAGTTGGTCAGTTTGCCATCGACTCGCAGGAAGAAGGCCTCGACCGTTTGCGGAAACAGGCCGATCGCCAGCCAGTCGTCATCGATGGAGAACGACGGGTTGAACATTCCATCGGCGATTCTCAGCGTGATGATGTCGCGTCCCTGCTTCTTCGTCGTTTCGACGGTGAGCTCATCGGGCGCGGTCTGCTCGGCCACCATGCCAACCAGGTTCATCACCGTTTGCTTTAGCGTGTCGGCATCGTCCACTTTGACGACAACACCGGCCCCCAAGCCCAGAATTCCCTGCCGAGTATCGCTGTAGCAGCAGAAGACATCGCCCAACGGATCGAACAGTTCTTTCTTGGGATCGAAACCGATGATTAATGGCAGATTTTGTAGACCGCCTTCGACCTGCACGCCAATTGCTTCCGGGCCGAGCTTCGCTACGTCACTGACAATCGTCGCTGTCGTGTCGTAGAACTTCGACCAATCGACGCTGCACGCATAAAATCCATTCTGGCCGAACGGAAGCGGCGGAAGATCGTTCAATGTCATCGGCTTCTGGTCCCAATAGGCAAGCAGTCCACGTCGCGGACCGGGCGCTTCGAGCGTTGTTTCACTCCACAACGCCTTTCCCTTGAATCCGGAACGGCTGACAATACTGCCGACCGTATCGAGGCCGAGCGCCTTCAGCACATCATTGACTTTGATCAGCTTCGGACCTTCTTGTAGCACAGCGACCTGATCGACTCGCAATGGTCCGAAGGCTGCTCCGCTGTCGCCTTCGTCGGTCGCGGCTTCTGCAGCGTCTGGTGCGGCGTCAGTATCTGGAACGGGAGGACCAAATCCTCCGCCGATTGGCGGCAGGGGGAATTGCATCTCGCCGAACTGCTTTCGCAAAGAGCCGAAATCAAACCAACCAACAAAGGCCACGTCGAAGTCCGCATTGGCAGCGTTGTACTTCTTCCAGTTGGGATCGGCGGTGATGTTCGGCGACTTACCGGTCGCAACATTGATGGCAGTTTGGGCGGCTCCCATGCCTACGGTGATGACAAGATGCGGCCCTTCGCTCCACCAACTCACTTCCAGCGGGAGCGGCACGTCGGGAATCGGAATGCTGGTGACTTTGCGGCCTTGGATCGTTTTTTCGTTAATCTGTATGTCCGGCGGTGCGTTCTCCTTCAACATTTCGTTCAGCGCGGCTTCCATCATGGCCGAGTCGTGCAAGACGACGGTGATGGAAGGAATCGGCGGCGCCGGCGGTCCACCCGCAATCTGTTTTGGCATCGAAATGGCGACCGAGAACCCCTTGTTCTGAATGTGTTCGCCCGCTTTCTGCAGCGCCTTCATCTGTTCGTTCTGGGGAGCGCCTGCTCCGATGGAAGCAAACGTCTTCTCGATGACGGCCATCAAGCCGGTTTTGTACAAGGCATCGTGTGCTGCGGTTTGTTCCCACGCCGCCTTTTGTGAATCTTTGCCGGTGGCCCCGACGTAGATCACCGAGTTGGCCGGGAGCAAAGTTTCAACAGCGACCGCTTTGCCTGGCGGAACCTGCGCCAAGGACAACCCAATGCAGGCAGAACCACATAGTCCCAGGATGAGGCCCCA
>CAUZOL010000075.1:0-23220 GCA_963581435.1 Planctomycetota bacterium | reverse complement strand
GAATCCGCGGTTACGTCTCGACGCTCCGCAAAAACGACCTGAAAATCCTGGACGGCATCCAATCCGCCTTCCACCAGTCCCCCAACCGGCCAGCGCACATCTTCGTCACTGGGTAGTTACGACTCCGAAAAAACGCCCAGCAGAACAAAGTACGGACACGCCCAGTACGTGGACGCGGCAGCATCGAATCAGCATATTGCACAGCAGAATCGGCAACGGTAAACTAAAACACGGCATTTCATGCTTCCTGGCGTACTGCTCGCTTTCGCACGATTTGGTTCTTGGTTGATCTTCGCGGCCGACCAGTTGGAGTACTGTCTGGCATTCAATAATCTCAGCGACAACCGCTGAACTCCAAATCGAAATTCAGATTAGCATCCAGTTATGCGGAGATCGGCATGGGGAACGAGTCGGCAAACCTCAGTACTGCGGCCACGATTCCGCAAATCAAGCCGTTGATCGACGCCAATCCGCAAGCCGTTGTGCTGATGGATGACCAGGGTCGGATTGCGCTGGTGAACCCAACATTGAATGAGATGTTCGGCTATCAACGCGATGACCTGATCGGCAAGCCGATCGAGACGCTTGTTCCGGAGCGGTTTCACGCGTCGCATGTTGCAGATCGAGATGCCTTTCTGTCGCAACCGCGACGAGTTGCCGGAGCGGACCGCGAGGTTATCGGAACGCGAAAGGATGGGACAGAGTTTCCGGCGGAAGTGGGTTTGAATCCGCTGCCAGTGAGCGATGGCGTTTTGATCTTTGGTTCTATTGTCGATGTCTCGCGGCGCGTGGAAGCGGAACTCGCATTGGCAGAAACCGAAGCCCGGTACCGTTCGCTGGTCGAGAGCTTGCCGCTGAATGTCTTCCAGAAGAATCTCGACGGGCAATTCACATTCGTGAATCGGCGAATGTGCAAGGCCCTGCGCCGCAAGTCGGCCGAGATTCTTGGAAAGACCGATGCGGACTTCTTCCCACCCGAGCCGGCTGCAAAATACCGCAGCGACGATGTCAACGTCGCCACGACGGGCCAGGTTCTCGAAGACGTCGAAGAACACATCAACAGGGAAACCGGAGAGAAGTCTTACGTCCACGTTCTCAAAGCGCCCATTCGCGATGCCAAAGGCCAAATTGTCGGCACGCAGGGCATGTTCTGGGATGTCTCCGCCCGCCGACGCGCCGAAGAGGCACTCCACGAAGTGGAGACGCGACAAAAGGCAATTGTCGAAGCCGCCCTCGATTGTATCATCACGCATGATCAAGAAGGCCGGATCATCGATTTTAATGCGGCTGCGGAACGGACCTTTGGGTTTCGTCGCGACGAGGTGATTGGAAAAGACATGGCGGAACTGCTGTTTCCGCCGCGACCGCGTGACCGTCACCGCTCGAATGTTGATCGCTACACCTTTTCGCAAGAAGAAGGATCGTTGGTCGGTCACCGTCTGGAGATTCCTGCTCTCCGTAAGAACGGTGAAGAGTTCGTTGGCGAGTTCGCAATGCAGCCGCTGGTAGTGGGCGGGGTGACGGTATTTACCGTGTTCCTGCGCGATGTGACCGAACGTAGCCAGGCAGCAGAGGCCCTGCGCAGCAGCGAAGAACGGGCGCGTCAAATTGTGGAAACGGCCTTCGATGCATACGTCGCCGCCGATGCCAACGGAATCATCACCGAATGGAATGCTCAATCGGAAAAGATGTTCGGTTGGCCGCGCGAAGAAGTGATCGGCAAGCTGCTGTCTACCATCATTATCCCCCACCGTTATGCCGAACAACACGAGCGCGGAATGCGCCGCTATTGGGAAACGGGGGAAACGCGCATTCTCAATCAGCGATTAGAACTTTCCGCGCAGCACCTCGATGGACACGAGTTTCCCATCGAGTTGACGATTTGGCCGTTGGAAGTTGACGGGACGACTCACTTCCACGCCTTCATTCACGACATCACTCGCAGAAAGAAAGCGGAAGCGGAAATCCGACAAAGTAACGCCAGAAT
The DNA here is from genome assembly GCA_963581435.1 of Planctomycetota bacterium. Taxonomy (GTDB): domain Bacteria; phylum Planctomycetota; class Planctomycetia; order Planctomycetales; family Planctomycetaceae; genus JABISG01. Next base: position 21,233 of record CAUZOL010000075.1, on the reverse strand, counting down.
TCGGCGTCTGGTCGAGTCGAACATTATTGGGATCATGTTCACCGATTTCGGCGGACAGATCACCGAAGCCAACGATGCCTTTCTCAACATCGTGGGTTACACGCGCGAAGATCTTGATGCGAACAAGATCAAATGGGATGCGATGACTCCACACGAGTATCGCGAACTGGACGATCGCGCCGTGGCCCAATTGAAACAAACAGGCCGATGTGAGCCGTGGGAGAAAGAGTACTTCCGCAAGGATGGCGCACGCGTTCCCGTTCTCGTGGGAGTGGCCATGCTGGAAGGTAGTGAAACGGACTGCCTCTGTTTCGTTCTCGACATGAGCGCTCAGAAGCGTGCCGAAGCAGAAATCCAGGCGGCCAAAGAAGCAGCCGATGAAGCCAACCGCGCCAAGAGCGCGTTCCTGGCCAATATGAGTCACGAAATCCGCACTCCGATGAACGCGATTGTCGGCATGACAGAAATTCTGCTCGACGACGTGTTGTCGGCCCAACAGCGCGAATATCTTACCATCATCGACAGCTCTGCCGAGTCGCTTACGGTCCTCATCGATGACATTCTCGACTATTCGAAAATTGAAGCTGGCCGGATGGAACTCGAGAACAAGACATTCCGGCTTCCCGATTGTCTGGCCGGCACATTGAAATCGCTCGCCGTACCGGCATACAAGCAGGGACTTGAACTGGTCTGCGACATTCGCTCCGATGTCCCCGAACTGGTGATCGGCGATCAAACGCGATTGCGTCAGATTCTGGTTAATCTGGTTGGCAATGCCATCAAGTTCACACCAAGCGGCGAAGTCGTCGTCTCGGTCGAAGCATTGTCGCGGACTGATAACGAAATCGAAATCCATATCGTCGTCAGCGACACCGGAATCGGCATCCCCGAGGACCGCCGAAAACTCATCTTCGGAGTGTTCGAGCAGGTCGATAGCTCGATGGCCCGCAAGTTTGGTGGGACGGGTTTGGGATTGGCGATTTGTGCGCGGCTGACCGAGTTGATGCAAGGCCGCATGTGGCTCGAAAGCGAAGAAGACGTCGGCAGCCAATTTCATTTCACCATGCGATTAAAAATGGCTGCGGAAAGTCCAGCCGATTCGACCTCAGACGAACTTGCCATCATCCACGGAATGCGTGTGCTAGTAGTAGACGACAACGCATCGAGCCGTCACGCCCTTTCAGAAATTCTATACCGATGGCGTACGCAACCGACCGCAGTCCCCAATGCCGAGACTGCTCTGGAAGCACTGACTGCATCCGTCGGTAACGATCACGAATTTGGGTTGATTCTCATCGATGCGCATATGCCGGGAACTGACGGCTTTGCGTTGGTGAGGCAACTGAAGGAACGATCGCCGGAGTTGATTTCGCGGTGTATCATGCTGCTGAGTTCCGGTGAACGATCGGAGGATGTTGCCCGCTGCGAGGAACTGGGAAAGTTTGCCTACCTGCTTAAGCCGATCAATCAATCTGAATTGTTCGATGTTGTTGTTGCGGTAACCTGCGGTGAGACACTGATAAATTCGGCCCCCGATCGGAGCGAACCACTTGGTACGGAGTCTATCGATCCGCTGAAGATTCTGCTCGTGGAAGACAGCCTGTACAACCAGAAGCTGGCGGTTGGCGTTTTACAGAAACGGGGACACCATGTTTCGGTCGCCGAAAATGGGAAGGAGGCAATTGCCGCCGTCGAACGAGAACAATTTGATCTGGTGTTAATGGACATCCAAATGCCGGTGATGGACGGCTTGGAAGCAACCCAGGTGATCCGCAATCGGGAACGCCAGAGCGGGCGGCACGTCCCAATTATTGCGATGACTGCGCAGGCCATGTCGGGTGATCGCGAACGCTGCCTCGAAGTTGGCATGGATGGGTATTTGTCGAAACCGGTTCGAGCAGCAAAGTTGTACGAGGCGATTGAGTCGATCGCACCACAACAGGTTGCCGACTTGGCGAAGAACGACGATATATTGAAGGGCGATGAATCCAACACGCCCTTCGACTGGTCGATCGCATTGGGCGCAACGGGTGGCGACCGCGAATTATTGAGGGAAGTCATTGGCGAGTTTCTAATCGAATATCCACGATTAATCGAGCAGGCGCAAACGGCCATTCGCGCCGGTGACGCGCCAACCGTTTGCCGAACGGCGCACACGATCAAAGGAGCACTGAAGACACTGGGAGCAAATACCGCCAGCAGACGCGCTGAAGAATTTGAAGCATTGTTGCGAAGTGGGTCGGTTGAAGCTGCCGACGAGTCGCTCGATGTTCTCACCGCGGAAGTCGATGCGCTGATGCCCGAAATTCTGGCGTTCGCCGGGGAGAACTAAGAAGTGGAAAAACCGTAACACATTTCCGCGTCATTTGTTTACAATGTGAGAGGCTTCATAGATTGGCCGATGACGTCATGTTGTCGGCGTTTTGCGAACTCGACCGCTTGCATGTGCAAAGACGGTTCAATCCGGATGAACAACGATGACAACTGTGCTTGTGGTAGACGACTCGCCGGTTGATTGCAAACTGGCCGGAGGCTTGCTCGAACGGGACACTGATTGGAATGTTGTTTACGCGGCAAACGGCGCGCGGGCGCTCGAGCAGATCGAACTGCATATTCCCGATCTTGTCCTGACCGACATGCAGATGCCCGAAATGGACGGATTGGAACTCGTCTCGGTCGTTCGCAAAGAGTACCCGCTGATTCCCGTCATCTTGATGACCGGTCAGGGAAGCGAAGAGATTGCCGTCAAAGCACTTCAACGCGGCGCGGCCAGTTATGTCTCCAAGCGAAAGCTCGCGCTCGATCTCGTCAACACGGTTCAACTCGTCCTCTCGGCTGCCGGCGATGACCGTTCCTACAGCCAGCTAATGAACCGCATGACGACCAGCGGTTGTCAATTCGTACTCGAAAACAACCTCTCGCTGATTGCATCGGCCGTGCAATACCTGCAAGAGGCCGTCACCAATTTGAGAATCTGTGACGATGCCGACCGGCTGCGCGTGGGGGTCGCGTTGGAAGAAGCCCTGTTGACCGCGTATTACCACGGTAATCTGCAGATCAGTTCGGAGTTGCGAGAACAGGACCACCGGGCTTACTACGACCTGGCACGCGAGCGAACCCAACAACTCCCGTTTTGCGAACGGCGAATTTATGTTGATGCCAGATTCACGCCCGATGAAGCGATCTACGTTATCAGGGATGAAGGCGAAGGTTTCGACGCGTCCACAATTCCCGATCCAACCGATCCTGCAAACCTGGAACGTTCAAGTGGTCGCGGGCGGCTTCTAATGCAGACTTTCATGGACGAAGTCATTTACAACGAAGTCGGCAACCAGGTCACCTGTATCAAACGCCGTAGTCCACCTGTCGATGAAGTCGATGAAATCAACGGCGATTGAACATGTCACTGGTGGTCGAAATTCTGCTTTCAGTCAAGCAAACCAGAGCGTTGCAGAATTTTTAGAATCCGTGAAGGGATCCTTCAACTTGCCGGACTTGTTGAAGCCTGAAGCGCAAGCGAAGGAGTTGCCTGGAATCATCATTCGCTTGCGCTTCAGGCTTCGATGAACGTGGCCGTTTTTTCCAGAACTCGCCCCCAATAGTCACTGCCCCAGAGAGCACAACATGAAGCGCTTACACACGATTTGCCCGATTGTCGCTGTCCTGCTTGCTGCCTTTCTTTCGCCGACCATCGCGGCGGAGCGGCCGAACGTGCTGTTTATTGCCGTCGATGACCTCAACGATTGGATCGGCTGTCTGGGCGGACATCCCGATTGCAAGTCGCCCAACATCGACGCGCTAGCGCGTCGCGGCATGTTGTTCACCCGTTCGTACTGCGCCGTTCCGGCCTGCAATCCGTCGCGCGCCGCCCTGATGACCGGAATTCGTCCCTGGACATCGGGTGTCTATCAGAATTCGCAACCGTGGCGTCCAGCCATGCCCAAAGCTGTCACCTTGCCCCAGCATTTTATGGCGAATGGATACCAGGCCGTCGGCTCCGGGAAGATTTATCACGGCCGTTATCCCGATCCGCCGTCGTGGCACAACTACCTGAGCAAAGGCGCCGACCCGAAGCCATCACGGGCTGTGCTGAACGATCCGCGGAGCCGCGCCGGCGGCGTCATCTGGGGCGTACTCGACGTCGATGATAGCAAGATGGACGACCACAAAATGGTCGATTACGCCGTCGAGTATCTGCAGCAGAAACACGAGAAGCCATTTTTTCTCGCATGCGGGTTATTCCGTCCGCACATGCCCTGGCAGGTTCCGCGCAAGTATTACGACATGTACCCGCCGGAGAAGATCGCGCTGCCGGATGTTCCAGCAAATGATCTGGACGACGTGCCTGCGGCCGGCGTGAAGATGGCACGGCCCAAGGGGGACCATGACACGATGCTGCGGACAGGCAACTGGCGACATGCGGTGCAGGCGTATCTGGCGAGTATTTCCTTCGCCGATGCCGAGGTCGGCCGCTTGATGAAAGCTCTTGATGCCAGTCCGTATTCCGGGAACACCATTGTCGTTTTATGGGGTGATCACGGCTGGCATTTGGGAGAGAAAAGTCACTGGCGGAAGTTCGCGTTGTGGGAAGAAGCCACCCGCGCCCCGCTGATCATGGTTGCCCCCGGCGTTACGATGCCGGGCAGCGTCTGCCGACGAACCGTTGATTTCATGCACATTTACCCCACGCTGGCTGAACTCTGCGGGATGCCCATCAGCGACCAATTGGAAGGCCGCAGTATGTTGCCGTTGCTGAAGAACCCAGCTGCCGAATGGAAGCTGCCCGCCATCACCACGCACGGCCGCAACAATCACGCCGTCCGTAGCGAGCGCTGGCGTTATATCCGCTACGCCAACGGCGACGAGGAACTCTACGATCACGATGCCGATCCAATGGAGTGGAAAAACCTCGCATCCGAATCGCAATTCGCCAAAGTGAAACAGGAACTGGCCGCCTGGTTGCCGAAGCAGAACGCAGCGAACGCTCCCTTCGACAAAAACACCGGCGGCCGAAAAACCAGGAAAAAGAAGACGCCCTGATTCAATCATGGTGAGTACAACGAAGACACCAAACCGACCGACCGTGGCTGCGGTCATCGCCATGTGCACGCTCACGGCCGTCGCGGTGAGCTTCGATGTGCTGACGCCGGTGTCTTATGAACCGGGCCTGTTGTATCTGCCGATAATCGTGCTGATGGCCTGGCGGTTCCGAATCTCGGTTGCGATTGGACTCTCGCTGTTGGTTGTACCGATTCGATTGATCGGCGCTGGGAACCCGTTGGCACCTGCGATCATATGGTCTGCCTGTTCCTGGTTCGGCGCGTATTTCCTCGTCGTCTTATTGACCGTTCTGTTGAGGCGATCGGTCGATCGGGAACGGCAGCTAGCGCGGACTGATACGCTCACCGGTTTGGCAAACCGGACGGCATTAATGGAGCGTATCGAGGCCGAACTCAATCGCGGTCGGCGAAAGGGATCGCCGCTGAGCGTGGCGTATCTCGATTGCGATCGCTTTAAGCAAATCAACGATCAGCACGGCCACGCGGTCGGCGATCAAGTGCTAAAGCAGTCCGCCACCGCAATGAAGAAATCAACGCGCAACTACGATTTGGTCGCCCGCATTGGTGGAGACGAATTCGTGATCGTGCTACCCGATACGGCTGCCGAGGAAACTCGGATTGTGATTGGCCGAATTCAAGAGGATTTAACGCAAATAATGCGAGACGACAACTGGGACGTCTCATTCAGCATTGGCGCAGTCACGTTTGTTGAATTCCCTTCATCGGCCGCCGACGCGGTTCATGCGGCCGACGAATTAATGTACGCCGTCAAACAGGCTGGAAAAAACGGCGCTCGCTTCAACGTTGTTGGTGCCGAAACGGTGACGAATACCGGTTAACCGAACTTCCGCGCGTTCTCAATTCTCAGGTGACGGTGAACCGCGGAGTTCGTTTTTTCGTTTCACTGTTGAATCACAACACGAATTTAACGGAGCTGAAACAGATGGGTCAATTTGGGATGGTTGCCGCGATGGTCGTCGGCGCGATACTGGTGATGGCCGTCATCGTGATTACGACGCGGATCAGAGAAAAAAAACGGACGGACAAGCTGCGCGAAGTCGCCGCCGAATTGTCGTTTGAATTCACCGAAAGCGATGAACATCGGCTTGCGCGGCTCGCCGACTTTCCGCTCTTTTCACAGGGGCGTGCTCGCAAAATGAAAAACGTGTTACGCGGCGAAAGCCGTAAAACGGAAGTTGCAATTTTCGATTATTGTTACACAACCGGCAGCGGCAAGAACTCCCGAACGCACCACCAAACGGCCGTCTGCTTCCGGTCGGAACGCCTCGACCTGCCGAATTTCACGCTGCGACCGGAACACTGGTATCACAAGATTGGCAACATGCTCGGATACCAGGACATCGACTTTGCAGACTACCCGGAGTTTTCCCGAGAGTACCTGCTCCGCGGCGATGATGAGGAGAGTATTCGGGATCTGTTCACTGCGGCAACCATCGAACAGTTTGATGGGCAAACAGGCATCTGCCTCGAAGGACGCGGCAACCGGTTGATTGTGTACCGCGCGGGCAAACGTGTCGAACCGTTCGAAGTTCAGGATTTCCTTGCCACCGGTTTCGACGTGTATGCGGGCTTTGCGAGCGAAACCGATGCGTGAAGCGATCGGCTCACCTGTTCCCATCAATTCCAGCTTATGCTATAGTTAAGCCTCGCACGTTCGCATGACAATGACGGGCTGATGTATGTTCAAGCCGAGAGAACGACATCCGATGGGTTGCCAGGAATTCCGCCGTGCCGCCAGGTTAACGCGACGCGATGCGATTCACGTCGGCGGGCTATGTGGCCTTGGCCTGACGCTGCCACAGTTGCTGAGTCAACGCGCGGCGGCAAACGATGAATCTCGCGGGTCGTTCGGTCGCGCGAAACAGGTCATCATGCTTTACCTGCACGGCGGTCATCCGCAGCAGGAGACGTTTGATCCCAAACCGGACGGTCCCACAGCGGTGCGCGGAGAGTTTGGTGACATCGCAACAAGCTTGCCCGGCGTCCGTTTTTCCGAGTTGCTGCCGCGGTCGGCACTTGTCATGCACAAGCTGGCGATCATACGTTCGATGTCGCACGAGAATCCCAACCATGTGACTGCCAGCTTGCCGGCCAACACGGGGCACAAACATCCGCCGGGAACGCCACAGACCGATTTTCCACCGACGAATGATGACTTTCCCCCGTTCGGAGCCGTCCTCGATTCCGTTCGACCGAGGCAAGACCGCCTGCCCGGTTGGGTTCGCATCGGTCCGCTGATGCGGCGCAGCAACGGCACCGTTTTGCACGGACAGCTGCCCGGGTTTCTCGGCGCGAAACACAACAGCTTTGTCGTCGATCAGCCGTTGCAGAAACAAGATGTCAAAATTGAAGCCATTCAGCCGCGCGACGGATTGACGTCGGCGCGTCTCTCGTCGCGGCAGCAATTGCTGGCACAATTCGACGAGCACCGACGTCTCATCGATCAATCGACCGGTGCCGAATCGCTCGATGCGTATTACCAGAAAGCATTTGGTTTGCTCGGCTCAGCCAAGACGCGGCAGGCATTCAATCTGGCCACGGAATCGGTGGCGACACGCGATCGCTACGGTCGCAGTGAATTTGGACAACGTTGTCTGCTGGCCCGGCGGCTCGCTGAAGCGGGTGTGCCAATGGTCAACGTGAGCTACTGTCACACGCCGAGCGGTTCGTGGGACACACACAGCGGCAACTTCAAAAAGATGAAAACAACGCTCGGCCCGGAACTCGACACCGTGCTGAGCGCGCTGGTGAACGATTTGGACGAACGCGGTCGTCTTGGCGACACATTGGTTGTCGTCAACGCGGAATTCGGCCGTACGCCGAAGATCAATAAGAATGCCGGGCGTGACCACTGGCCCTGGGTTTACTCGCTGGTGTTGGCAGGCGCTGGTGTGAAAGAGGGGACGGTCTACGGAGCATCGGACAATTCCGCCGCCTATCCTACGGAAACTCCACACGAGCAGCGCGACTTTGCAGCCACGTTGTATCACCTGATGGGTGTTGATCCGGAGACCGTCTTGTACGATGCCGTCAAACGCCCGCACCGCCTGGTGATCGGCAAACCAATCGACGGCCTGCTTACATAAGCAGCTGGTGGAACTGCTTATTCTCAGAGGTGCTTTTTCAACAACAGCGCCGGCAGCCGGAAGACTTGCATCTTCAAGATCCGCGCTTTTCGAGGGGAACCGGTCAGCCCTCGTGTCTCTCGATACACGGGCGAACGGCCAACTTGCATTGCCCCCGCAAAGTGCTGCATCATCGACGCGCGAATTGCTGCGGTGATTCTGGCATCGGAAACAAGCACGGCCGTTTCCGTGTCGTAGTGTTCGGATCGCGGATGCAGGTCGTAGCTGCCGATGACGACGCAATCGTCAACCAGAATCGTCTTGGCGTGCAGCATGTCCGGCCCTCGGTATTCCCAAAGGTCGATCCCCATCCGCAAAATCGTCTCTTTCTGGTTCACATAACCGGCGTGCGCGAAAGGCTTATCGATGCTGGCCAGTGAATTCCCCAGCAAGTGGACACACACGCCGCGCTGCGCCGCGGCTCGCAGCGCGCGTTCGATCCTGCGTGAGAGAATGAGATAGGGAGTTTCGATCAAAATCTCTCGACAGGACGAGTCGATCAATGTCAGTATCTCATCGGTAATGTCGGGCAAGACTCCGGTTACGACGCGATTCGAATGCAGAAAACGCAACCGTGCGGACGGAATGTCAAAGACTGGACCGGGACGAATAAATATCCGTTTCCTGCTGACGTCGGCGTCAACGTTACACAGTCCGCGATACAGCAGTTCCGCGGGAGTCGTTAGTGGAATTCCCACAGGCGAGTCGTACGTCGTTTGCCCAAAATTGCTAGATTCGCAGCGAGGGCAAAACGGCACGATGGCATCACTCGCCCACAGTTGCTCAAAATAGTAGGCGGCATGATCGACCGTACTGCCGGTGATCGCGAAATCACGGTCAACAAAGTTCGCTTCCCGGGAACGCCCGAAATAAACCGAGCCGAGATTACGGCCTCCAACTATCATCAGACGTTGGTCTGCGATGAGCAGCTTGTCGTGCATCCGCCGCGTGTAGCGGTGGGCATTGCGCAGCCGGAAGGGGTGAAACCGGCGAATTTGTACGCCATCACCAACAAGTTCTGCCAAAACCGACGACGAAATCTGATTCCCATACGCATCGACAATCAATCGCACCTCAACTCCGCGGCGAGCTGCCATCCACAAATGTGCAAGAACCGCATGCGAAACGTCGTCTGCTCTCAACTCAAAACAGGCAAAGTCAATTCGCCGCTTGGCAGAGTCGATCAACTGGAAGCGTGCCTGCAGCGCGGCCGTGTTATCGTCGAGGACGCGCAGCGTGTCGGCAGACGATGTCTGCACGAACGCAGCTGAGCTAATCAGCAGTACGAGCAAACACCGTATCAGATTACGGAATGCAGTTTCGGAGCGTCGATTCATGCGATTGAAGCAAGACAGGCGGCAGATGCCCTGGTGGAAAGAGGAAGTCGCCACCACGTCGAACTGCCGTGCAGGAGGGTATCGATCGTCATCGGCAGATTCTGCCGGTCGAACGGACACTAATCGGAAAACTCTATGTGATTTGCACTTGCGGCTCATTCCGCATAGTCAAATGCCGAAGAATCGTCTCAACCGCACGAATGCCAAACCGTACTGACCGTCACAATCCACGGTGTCAGTCCGGCGGCTCGCATACTGAGCGGACGGCGAAAATTCACGTTCTGATGCCGATGGCGTGCGATTACGGTTTCGGTGCACCTTGTTCGCGCGGCGCGTCTTCGTCCTGGCTCCATTCACCCCAGCCGCAGTAATAGTTCTTCACTTTGCCGAAACCGGCCAGTTCCATTGCAAAGACATTGACCGATGCCCGGCCTCCGGTTTGGCAATGGGTGATCGCCGTCTTCTCCGGGGTGATGCCGTGCTGCTTGAAGAGCTTAGCCAGCTCGTCTTTGGTCTTGTAGCGGCCCTCTTCGGTCAGCAGATCGTTCCATTCGAGGCGGACTGCCCCGGGAATACGACCTCTGCCCTTCCCCTCACCCTCGAATTCCGCAACCGACCTGGCATCGACGACGACGAGATCGGCGGAGGAATGCGACTCTTTGAGATCGCCAATCAGCGAGAGGCGATCGTCCTGAAATTTGGCCTCAAACTCGACCGGCTGCAGAACGACAATTGCAGTTGTTACCTCGGTCTCGGCGTTGGCCGATTTCCAGGCGTTCCAGCCACCGTCGAGAATTCCAGCGGATTCCACGCCGACATATTTCAATATCCACCAGATACGGGCTGCGCTAGTCGGCGATGACGAATACACGACAACCTGCGTCGCGCCGTCGATCCCAATTCCGCCGACGATTTTCGACCAGGCCGCCTGATCGTGCAGGCCCGCTCCACCGTCTTTTAACGTCAACGTTTTCCAGACATTGAAGTCTACCGGCACTGCACCAGGAATGTGTCCGGCGTCGAATTCCGCTTGCGACCGAACATCGATAATCCGCACATTTCTATCGTCTAAATGCTGCTGCAACAGCTCCACTGAAACAAGCATCCCCAGCGGTTCAGCAGCCGCGGGAACGTTGGCCTGTCCATTCAGATCGTCATCGTCAGACGCGGCGGATTTGGACGCGGCATTGGCATCCGGCGATTTGATTGGGGCGACCGGTTGGGGGGCATCCCGGCCACAACCGACGATGAGAAACAGCACACCCGCAACCAGTGGCAATTGAACATTGCCACTTCGAAATACCAAATCGTGGTCATTCATTGGCGCTCTCCCGGCTTCACAACAAGAGGAAAGCAACGGCGTCACGCAGCGAAACACGTCGTATCAGTTCGTCCAGAATGGACGCTGCGAATCGACAAGAGATTAGCGGGAAGATGCCTTCGACTTCTTTTTCTTCGTCGTTTTCTTGCCGGCACGAGCGGTCGTCTTCTTCTTAGTTGAACTTTTGGATGACGCGCTACTTTTTTTCTTCCGACTGGTTGTTGTTTTGGACTTGGTTGTCGCTTTTGCCTTTTTACTGGCGACCGCTGTTTTCCTGGTGGTCTTCTGCTTCCTCGAAGCCGCAGGATTCTTGAAGAATTCGATCAACCGTTCGGGAGACGATGCGGCATCGTAGCCGTCCTCGGGAATGCGATCTGTGACCGTGTCGAATGTCTTCTTCAATTTCGGGTCGGTTGCCAACTGTCGCAACAGGTGGCAAAACTGTGGCGCGTCGGCCTTTCGAAGAATTGACTTGAAGACTTCCGACGCTGCTTTGGGAGTCGCGTTCGATTCGACCAATCCCAGCCAGATGGCTGCATTGCACATCGTCTGATCGATTGGCACGACATGGCTTCCAAGCGCAGCCTGCAGCGAATAGGAACGGATGAACGGTGAAAGTCCTTTGATTTTCCCCAGCTGCCGGTCCGCTGCGTCGAACGTTTTGCGACGAATCGCCTCGAAATCAAACTCGAAATGCTTCTCAAACACATACTGCAGAGTGTTTCGAATCCGCATGGCCCGCCGTTCCGGTTCAGGCAAACCATCAAAGATCTGGCTCAATTCCGAAATGGAACTGACACGAATTTCATTCAGGTCGTGGAATTCCTCAGTCAACCGTTCGTAACGGTCATCCGCGGCGGCGGCTGAGACATCCTCCAAGCACGCGGCAAATAGGATGGTTTCCAGAGTCGGCCGGCTGGTTTTGGGGACCGAGCCCTTATACCGCTTCTTGAGAACCGTCACCAATTTGCGGCAGATATTTTGTTTGTCCGACGCTTTAAGTTGTGAAGCAGCTGCCATCGTGTTTCTATCAATCTTTCTCTCGACCGGTTCCGGCCGCGACAGTCACAGCCGGTCCTCCGTGTCTCGTCATTCAGTTCGGCTCTGTAGCATGATCGGCGGCCGGCATTTCACCAGCGCGGGATTCGTCGATTTCCGCATCGCCACAATCGCCATCTTGTTCCAAAACTTCGGCACTCGGCTGGACGTCGTCGTCGGTAGTTTCTCCGGCCGAATCGGGTAGGACTTCATCCAGAATTCGAGATGCCTCGAGGCTCTTCTTGACACTCTCATCAAGAATGAACTTCAGCACGGGAGTATAGCGGGTCTGAATCCGATCGGCACACTTGGCTTGTAGGAAACCGCGTGCAGAATTCAAACCGTGCATGCACAACGCCTGGGCCTTATCGTCGCCCATAATCGAAATATAGACCTTCGCGGTGCGAATGTCGGGGCTGACGTCAACGTTGAGAATGGTGACGTTGCGCACGCGCGGATCCTTCAGCCCGAACAAAATGGTCGAGCTGAGAGATTGCAGAATTGCCTGGGCGACCTTGGCGGTCCGGCGCGACTTCATAGGGCGATCGACCAGTAATCAGGAGCTTTCAAACGTCCGTTTTCTGACATCTTCACGGTACGCTTCCAAAATATCGCCTTCCTTAACGTCGTTGAACCCCTCGAGTCGAATGCCACATTCCATTCCCTCGCGGACTTCTTTGACATCATCCTTTTCGCGGCGAAGCGATGCAATGTTGTAATCGTTTAGCACAGTCTGGTCACGAATGACGTGCATGCGATTTGATCGTTCGATCGTTCCGTTGAGGATTCGACAGCCGGCAATCGTTCCGAACCGGCTGACGTGAAACGTCTGCATGACCAAGGCTCGGCCGGTTGGAACCTGAATGCGTTCCGGTTCAAGCAAGCCTTCCAACGACTTCTTAATCGTCTCGGTCACTTCGTAAATGATATTGTATCGCCGAATCTCGACCCCTTTACGCTGGGCCAATACGGCTGCGCGGTCTTCGGCGACGACGTGGAACGCGATAATGATTGCGCCCGCGGCACTGGCGAGCGCGATGTCGCTTTCGTTGACGCCGCCGATCCCATCGTGCACAATTTTCGTTCGGACTTCGGGGTGTTCAAATTTGTTGATTTCGCTACGCAAAGCTTCCAGCGAGCCGGGCGAATCCGCCTTGATGATCAACGGCAAATCCTGCACTGCACCACCGCGTGCTGCGTTGAGAATATCGTCGAGCGTTTGTGGTTTTCCAGAATCGGCTAGATCTTCTGTACGACCAACGTGCTGCCGGTCTTCGGCCGCTTCGCGAGCCGACTCGATCTCGTCCATCACGTAGAAATGATCGCCAGCCTCGGGAACCGTGTTGAGGCCGGCCACTTTGACCGGGGTGGAAGGACCGGCTTCGGCGATTTCTTCATCACGGTCGTTGTAGATCGCTCGAATCCGGCCATAGGCTTCGCCGCACAGCACCACATCGCCAATCCGTAATGTTCCTTTTTGTACGATCAGCCAGGCAATTGCTCCCCGACCTTCGTCGCGAAAACTCTCCAGGCAAACCCCAACAGCAGGACGATCAAAGTTCGTCTGCAATTCCTGCAACTCAGCAGTCAGCAGAATCGTTTCCAGCAAGTCGTCCAGTCCGTCGCCGGTCATGGCTGAGGTGCGCACCACTTCGGTGTCGCCGCCCCACTCGGTCGGCAGCACTTCCTGGCCAGCCAAATCCTGCAAAACGCGGTCAGGATTCGTGTCCGGCAAGTCCGATTTGTTCAATGCGACAATCATGGGGACGCCAGCGGCTTTGGTGTGGCTGATGCACTCCATCGTTTGCGGCATCACCCCGTCATCGGCAGCGACAACCAGCACGACAATGTCGGTCACGTTGGCACCACGGGAACGCATCTCACTGAAAGCAGCGTGGCCCGGTGTATCGACGAATGTGACTTTCTGGCCGTTGTGCTCCACCTGATACGAGGCAATATGCTGCGTGATTCCACCAGCTTCTCCGTCGGCGACATTGGCGGCCCGAATTTTATCCAGCAACGATGTCTTGCCGTGATCGACATGGCCCAGAATTGTGACAATGGGTGGCCGAGGCGAGAGTGTTTCTTCCGGCTCGTCGCCTTCCAATACCGCCACGAGCTCTTCTTCGATGTCTCGGCCCCGCTTGATTTCGAGATCAACACCGAGTTCCAAAGCCAACTCCATCGCCAACTCTTCGGAGATGTTGTCGTTGATGGTCACCATCAACTCTTTGTCGATCAGGATTCTCTGCAGCGAATTTGCGGGCCGGCCCAAGGCCTCGGAGAGACTGCGAACGGTGATTGGCACTTTGATTTGTGCCTCGGCGGAATAGACGATTGGTGCGTTCGATTTTTGTCGTCGTCGTCGCGGAGAACGCCGATAATTGTCGCGATCATCGAAACCACGTGTTCGGCGTGGCCGGCGTCTTTGGGCAGCTTGATCTTTACCGGCTTCGCCGCCAACTCTCGACTTCATGTCGATCGGCGTCCGACCACCCGACTTCTTCTTGCTCCCCTTCTGTTCGGCGTTCTTCTTTAAATGGGCCGACAGCGGACTTTGTCCCGCGAGGACGTCCGGAGTGAGTCTCATGTCCGGCTTTTGCGCCGGCTGCTCCTTCGTCTCCTTCTGCTTAACCCGCGGCGCCTTGTATGCAGGCGCTGCAGCAACGCTGGGCAAGGCGGGGCGTTTCTTCTCGGCCGGCGGGCGGCTCGGAGTGCCACCATAAATCGTTCCCCGCGGCTTCATTTCGCGGATCGACGACGAACCCGAAGCCGGGATGTAATCGTCGCGTCGCATGGGAGCGGTGCCTGGACTGTCGGGCTCTTTGTCAGCCGGAGGGGCGGACGCGGCCTCTTCGGATTCAACTTCGACGGGAGCTGCGACCTCGAGGGGAGCTTCTGTCAGTTTTGCCGCGACTTCTTCTTCCGGCTGATCGACCGGCGCTTCGGTCTCTTGTTGTTCTGTTTCGGGCTGGGCAGGTTCCGTCTCGACGGCTACCGCAACTGCGGCCGAGGGTTCCGGCTCTTCCTTCTTGCGGCGGCGACGGATCGGTGCCTCGCCGACAATCGTGCGCACCTTGCCGCCAGCCGAGCCAGCCGCGTCGCGCACCGGCTCCGACACCTTCGCCGTCACGGCCGGAGCCTGCGAGGTGCGATCCTGCTCGACCTGCTGAACGATGACTTCTCTCTCTTCAGGCGAAATGCTTGCCAGCGCCGAGTTCTTGACCTTTACGCCGGCCCTGTCGGCGTAATCAATCAGAACTTTGCTATCCAAGCCCAGCTCTTTCGCCAGAGCGAAGATCCGAATCTTCAAATCCAATTCTCCCGGACAAAACTGCAGCCAACCACGCGTCTGTTCTGTCGTTACACTCAATCAAGAACGACCACCAAACATCCCCACACGCCTTCACTCATCCTGCTTTGTCGCTTCCGCCGTACTAAGCGGCTGTTCGCCGCTTTCGGCCTCATCCAACACAGCCTCCACGTTGTCGGCTGCCTCTGCTGTGTCTCCGTCCGATTCTACCGAATCGGACTCATCATCACCACTTCCAGTGGACGGCTCGCCTGAGTCATCAGAATCGGCCGACACAACTGCAGCCGCCTCTCCCGATTCTCCCAATTCCGGCGTCACTTCGCCAGCCGACCCATCAGAATCTGCCGGTGACGAATCGGCATCCTCAGCAACCGCATCATCGTTCGTGTCGGCTTCAGCACCCTCTTTGACACCTTCCGGCTTCGATTCAGTCGCCTTACCGGCACCCGCCGGGGCGGCTTCATCCTTAGCGCCCCCCGCACCAGCAATTGCGGCATCCAGTTCTCTCGTCCGCCGGGCTTCTGCCCTGGCCTGGATTTCTTCCTTCTCAATGATTGCACTTTTTTCGTCGGCGTAGGCGACAATGATATCGCACTCTTCGGTCGTCAGCCCGCCCAGTTCAGCCAGCTGATCCGGCTCGATCACCGAGAGGTCATCGAATGTGAAGAACCCTTGTGACACAAGCCCTTCGGCCAACTCGGCGTTGATGCCGGGCACTTCAGTGAAGGCGCCGACCGATTTATCGAGTTGCTCGTCGAGCCGCTCCTGGTTCATTACGTGAATGTCCCAGCCAACCAGCTTTGAGGCCAGCCGAACATTCTGCCCCTTCTTGCCGATTGCGAGCGAGAGTTGATCGTCGCGCACCAAGACAATCACCTTGCCCAACATGGGGCAAAGAATGACGTCTTCCACTTCGGCCGGCTGCAGGGCGTTGGGAACCAGCACCTGCAGCGAATCGTTCCAGCGAACGATGTCGATTCGTTCGCCGGCAAGCTCGTCCACAATGCTGCGAATGCGAGCCCCCCTAACTCCGACGCACGCCCCCACACAATCGACCTTACTGTCAATCGAGGAGACGGCCACTTTCGAACGATAGCCAGCTTCGCGAGCCAGCGATCGCACCTCAATTATTCGTTCGCCAACTTCGGGAATTTCCAACTCGAACAGACGGCGTACGAGATCGGGGTGATTTCTCGAAAGGATAATTTTGACGCGACTGCCCGCCTTGCGCACATCCATAATGACCGCACGGACCCGTTCGCCGCTGCGATAACTCTCGCCCGGAATCTGTTCGCCCCGAGGAAGGATACCATCAACTTTGCCCAGATTCACCGTACAGGCCCCACCATCGACCCGACTGACGGTCCCGGTCATGATCTGCGTCTTCAATGCAGAGAACTCTTCGTGCAGCGAGTCCCGTTCGGCTTCACGAATTTTCTGGATCATCACCTGCTTGGCCGTCTGCGCCGCAATCCGCCCAAGAAGTTCGCCGATCTCATCGGCGTTCAACGAATCCCCCTCAATCGAAGCCGACACCTGACCGTCTTCGCGGTTGATACCAACCTCGATCTCAGCTTCTTCACCGAAATGTTTCCGCGCCGCCGAAAGAATTGCCTGCTCAATTCCTTCGAAGACAATTTCCTGGTCGATATTTTTATCGCGGTGAAGCGCATCAACCAGCCTGAGGATTTCGCTGCCGTTCATGATCTCCCTTTCAAGCCGAACTGGAAACCACCATCCGTTGCCGCGGGCATCTCCCTGCCCTCACCGACAACCTGTTTCCGTCCGACACGCCAAGCCCGCCGCATGGTTGATAGATCGACTACCAAGCGGGCCTGCCGCATTTTATGACCTCACAAACAATTAGATAATAAAAAAAGCGGGCACAAGTCCCACTTCACCTCGCCGCACCACACTGGAACGACGATCCAACGAGCGACCGCGACACAGCACCAAGATGTGCCTTCAATTGACACGGCTGTGTTCAGGCCTGTGCGTGCTCAGACAATTACATCGGCGACCGCCCCATTGGAATGACACCAGGAACTAGCCCTCAACCGCATCCCGCAACCAAATTCGACTCTTCAAACAAAACGCAAACCGCCACTAAACCTGACCGCAAGTAAGACTTTCTCCCCAATACACAAAGGCAGGCAGCAACACGTCCCGGCAGCCCGCACACGCCACTTGACGAGAACGGCACGCCATCCCGTATCAACTGCGCACCCAGGCGCGGTCAAATCCGTTAGCCACAATACGTTTCCGCCTCCGAACTGTCAAGGAATGCAGAACAATCTTTCAGGGCGACTCTGCGATCCACGTTCGGGACGTCAAGAGCGGGGAAGTGACAGAGTTTTCGACGCCAAAGCGAGCGTTTGTGACGATGGCTTCCCTCAGCGGGCTGTACGGCTCAAACCGTCCACAGTCACAGAAATCCACCGTGTGCCGCGCAGACCGAAACGCATTAGGGGGTGGAATCACGACTGTGACCGATGTATAGTGCACCCTATTCTCAGTACGCTCTCCAAAGTCACGTCTGCTTGCCCCGCTTGCTTGAAGCGGCTTTTGCGGGCAGATATCTTTGGTGTCAACCCCCAGCGCCCGCATGATGTTGGCCATCAATCGAAGGAAAAGACACGATGAAAATGCGAGCGATGGCGATGGCATTGTCGGCAGGAGCAACCCTTCTGGTCAGCAGTTCCGTTGAGGCACAGTTTCGTCGCCCCAGGACTCAACCACGGACAACGACGTCTCGCAGCGGCCTGAATCCAATTCACGAGAAGACAAAGAACGAGGCGCAGTCGGCCTATCAGCGGGGCGATCTCCAGCGCACGATCGACTTGGTCTCCAGCGTGCTGCGTGCCAACTCGCGCGACGATGTCGCGTACTACCTTCGCGCCAGTGCCCGCGTTGATCTTGGGTTGCAGAAAAAAGACGTTCAAACGGTCCGGGCCGGAATTGTCGATGCTCGGGAAGCAATTCGGCTGAAGGGGCGGACTAATTACATCTATTACATCCCTTACTTCCACGGCATGACGACTCTCGCCACCTTGGAAGACCGCCCGGCACACGCGCAGGTTGTGGTCACCTATGCAACCAAGACAATTAACCAGGCGGGAATTAAACGGGAAGACAAATCGCACTTGCTGTACCACCGCGGCCGAGCACATGTGGCGCTGAGAAAAATGGACGAGGCAGTCGCCGACTTCAAGGCGGCCGTCCAATCGCTCTCCGGCCAAATTGGTTTTCACTTAGATTTGGCCGATGCCCTCGCAAAGGCTGGTCGCACCGATGAAGCAGTCGATGCCTACAAAGCTGCAATCGCCAGATTTCCCGAGGATCCGATCGTTTACAACAATCGCGGCATGTTTCTACAGCGTCAAGGAAAGTCGCCCGCAGCGATCGCCGATTTCACACAGGCATTCCAATTGAACCCGAAAGCCTTTTACGCGCTGACCAACCGTGGGTTCGCGTTACTGAAATCGGGAGATGCGTCTGCGGCCGAAAACGATTTGACGGCATCGCTGAAGTTGAACCCCGAACAGCCCCGGGCATACGGTTTGAGAGCCAGCGCAAAGATAGCACAGGGACGAATCGACGAAGGAATTTCCGACCACAAGGAATCAACAAGACGCGATCCCAAAAACTCAGTCGCGTGGGCCAACCTGGGATACGCCTGCTTCTTCGCTGGAGACTATTCCGGCGCAGTCAAGTCGTTCGACAAGGCCGTTGAATTGGACTCGGGCAGACGATATCTCCATCCGTGGCAGCACCTTTCCATGGCGCAAGCGGGCCAGGAAGATGCCGCCAAGAGCAAATTTGCAAAAGTCGTTCAGGCCGATGCATCCAAGCGGGATTGGATCGACCATCTGCTCGCCTATCTTGGCGGCCAAATTGACGACGAAACGTTGATTCAATCGATCAACGACAAGCCCGGCGTCAAGACTCCCCAATTGTGTGAGGCCCATTTCTTCATCGCGGAGCAGCATCGTCTGGCTGGCGCGGCAGACGCGGCAAACGAGCACTTCCGCCAGGCAATTGAAACCGGTGCGAAGCAACTCGCCGCATATCGCGCAGCAAACTTCGCTCTGAAGAAGGTCTCAACAGCCGACGGAGACAATTGAGCGGACGTCGGTTTGTTTAACGGATTATTTAGCCGCCGGTGAATACACCGGCGGCCGACGCCAGAAGTTGGCTGATTGCCGGCCCCGCGTGTCTTCACGCGGGGCTAAATGTTGGCCGAAACAATCAGTGCGCTGGCCTGCCCGATTCGCGTGACATTGATGTTGAGTACCACGCCATTTGTTGTTGCCAGCGGAGCCCCGTGGACCACGTTCAACGGGCATTCGGGGTCCGGGGTCTCATAGTTGAGCGTACGCGGAATCACGCCTTCCTGTAGCGACATCATCGAGCCGGCCAGTTCCAATGACCCGCACGCTGAGCCGGCATTGCCGAAATAGCTTTTCAATGCGGTGACGGGGACATCGATGCCGCCAAAGACGTCGTTGATGGCGAGTGCCTCTTCGCGATCCGATTTCGTGTCCGACAAACCGTGCGCGTTAACGTGTCCAATATCTGCCGGTGAAATGTCAGCGTCACGAAGAGCGGCCCGCATGGCATTCGCCAGCGCAAGGCGAGCTCCTGGCTTTCCTGTGTGATCGACGACACACGAAGAGCCGGCCCCGAGAATCGTGCCGTAGATGACCGCACCACGCTCGCGGGCGCTCGTTTCTTCCTCCAGCACGAACGAACATGCCCCTTCGGAGAGCACCTGTCCTGCACGGTTCTTGTCGAAAGGACGCGACCAGGTTTCCGGAGGCGCATCCGAGTCGGCCAATTCGTCCCACATCGACGCATGCAGCGACTTCACAGCGTGCAGTCGCGTGCCCGTCGTGCCGGACATCATAATGTCGGCGTGGCCACGGGAGATTATCCGCGTTGCTTCGCCCAGCACCAGATTGGCGGATGCTTCGTCCAACGTGAGAGAATTATTGGGACCGTGCGCATCGACGAAGATTCCAATATGGCAGGCCGGCATGTTTGGCAGGTATTTCAGCAGCCACTTTGGCTCCAGGCCCTTCATGCCGACAGCCCCCCACTGTTCATAGTCGAAGTTCCGCTGTGGGTCGTCATCATCAACACACATCCAGCACGCATCTTTCAGCACTTCTGGTGGGCTGAACATGAGATTGGCACCAAAATCGATGCCGAAGCGGTCATGATCGACGGCAGCGAGATCGATTTGGGAGTGCTCCAGGGCCAGAATGGCCGACGCCGCCCCCAACTGGATTTCGCGGCACATCATCCCAACAACTTTTCGCTGCTTTTTGGGAACGAGACCTCGAAAATACTTGTCGTTGAAGCCGCGAACTTCGCCGCCCACATTTTGAGGCGCCGCTGAATACTCCAGTAGATCGATTTTCCCGATTCCGCTTTTTCCAGCCATCAAATTTGGGCCGGCGTCATCGACACCGATGCCCAGCGGGCTGAGAATTCCGATTCCTGTAATAACGACGCGGCGCTGCGATGGGTGAGTACTGCTCATGTTCTATTGGACAGAAGTCGCCTCGCAACCCGTGAGGTGCGCTGACGGTTTCAAGTCCCTTTGGCCTGATGGATGTACGGCGAGAGCGTGCAGTTTGCTGTTGCGACTGCACTCTAATTGCAAAAGCCGGAGGGACAATGCTCCAGCCCAGACTGATACGGGTCGACGAAAGTCAACGAATCACAGTTCCCCAAGGCTCCGCGCAGGCAACGGCGAACGGTGGTCAGCGTTGGGCTATAGCAGAGAAACATTCCGCCTATTTTGCAAGAGCAACACGTTTCCTCGGGCGGCAAAAAACAAAGCCCGGCGCAGAAAAACGCCGGGCTTTGTGATTGTCTTGACGACGGGGCCGCTCGCCCCTTAGTACTACAGTCGCACATAGTCAGTTTTGGATTGGCGACCCTCTTGTTTTGAAGTGACACTTTTGGGCGTCTGCCTGGTGTGTTCGTCTCCATTCGGAGAACCGAAGTGCG
>CAUZOL010000074.1:0-23596 GCA_963581435.1 Planctomycetota bacterium | reverse complement strand
ATCGGTCTACCCCGACTCGCTGTTCCTTCCGAAGCATAACCCGATCGAACCGCCGTGGTACGTGATCCGTATGCCCGGTGGTGTGGGAGGGGTGGCGCCGCGAGGCGCCCCCCTATCCCGATCAACCCATGAGTTCGTGAGCGTCCGTGGAGTCCGCTAATACGGTCGATAAAGCGTTCGTCCGCGATTCGACGAGTTTCGCGGACAGAATTAGATCGAAACGCGTTCAGCCTGCCGCGGATCGCGCTTGAAGCTGATCGAACGCGGCCTTATCGCGCTGAATTGGGCTTCACTGTCGTTGGGCGCATCAAATGCGGCCGCCGATGGGCGATTCAAGCCCGACATGTGAACGGAAGGTCGGTCGACCTACTCCGTCGCGAAGTCACATCGCTCATTCGCACCGATTCACGGAGATTTCAACCATGTGTTGGCACTATGACCAGGTGCGAGCTCTTGTCCGGAGTTGCATATCGCGTCCCGGTCTGTCGGCCTCAAAATTCGCCAACCACCTCGCTGCCATCCGGGCTCATCAGTGCCGTGAAGATACGGGCACTGATGTTTTCGGAGAGAAAGTGCACGCTCCCATCGCAGAATAAGACCTGCGCGCCACCGGTGTGAAAGCTGAAGGTCTCTTCGTTCGGACCGCAGTTCACAATGTCCCAAGTGCAGGTTGGAGGACCACCTGCCGGTACTTTGTTGTTATTGATCAGCCGATCCACATTGAAAGCGTTGTCCGGATCTGCCCACGCCCAGGAACGCCGATTGGCGGAAGTTCCGTCGTCCATGACTTCCGGTTTGACGACCATAAAGCCGCCCGTTGAAGTGTCGGCGCGACCCGCGTCTTCTGCCACGGCAATGGTGTTGCTTGTTCCGTCCGTGATTCGTTTGATCGTGCGATCGGTATCGCCATTCAAGGCACACTTGTACCGAGGCTGGCTGGAACTCCCACTCAGGCCCGGCCGAACGGTGACCGGTGCTGAGTAATCCGTGTAGCCGTATCCCTCGGAGTCAACCAGTGAGCTGCGCGGTGTTGTCGGACAAATGTAGGTCGGCATAGCAGTTTTCGCAGCCTGCTGATTCGTCGGTGCTTCTGGAGCTGTAGCTGAGTAATCGTAACGGTACTTGTAGTTGATCTGATTGTAGACGTTGGCTTGCTCGATGTACGGAAGAATCAGCATTTGGAATGAGTGAGACGCGTCGCCGAGGCTCTCGAGAGTTCCTTTTTCGTTAAAGAAGACGTTTTGACCAGCGTTTGGCCCCGTGCCTCCCCGCTTGGCCTGACCCGCGGCTGGGAAACGTTGATAGGTGGATTCGAAATTGTGAAGAGCCACCCCCATCTGCTTCAGATTATTCTTGCATTGCGCGCGCCGTGCCGCTTCTCGAGCCTGCTGCACGGCGGGCAACAGCAGGGCGATCAGGATCGCGATAATCGCGATCACAACCAGGAGTTCAATGAGCGTGAATCCACGGCGGTTTGAGCTCGGACTGGGAAGTGGTGGAAGTCGTCGCATGGTCTTTATCCTTCAGGCAAGTATTGACAAGTGGAATGACAGGGAGATTGACATAGTCTGTCACGCCCAGGTCGCAGGCACCCTAAAACGGGTCTGCCGACTTCATCTTCGCCGCAGTCGGGAAGCAGAACGGCCCGCACCAACACACCTGCGATCGTAGTCAGGGCGCGAATACGATAGGGAATCGTCATCACCCCTCCGAAGAGGGCAGCTGACAGACCGAGGCAGCTCAACGTTGAGATTTGTCTGCGCGAATAGCGTCGCGACAGAAAGTGGCGTGCAGCAACCCGACTGCAATTAGGCGCGCAGTCACGTGAAACCCTGGCGAATAATGGCCAGGACTCGCAATGTCGGGATTGAGGCGGAAGATGACATCAAATCCAGCCTAGTGGCGAAATTCGTGCGAGTCAAGAGTCCGATAAAATCTCAACAGGGCTCGTCTACCGGACCCCGCGGGACTGTCGACGTGACAGCTTGTTCGGTCACCCATTTTGCACCACAGCCGCGTCTTTAGTGCCGGGCCTGGCGCAGCCCGCGGGGCGGACGGCAACCGCGGTTCTCTGCAGAAGCGAGGGGCGTTTTGAAAGCATCGTACCAGATTCGGGCGTAGCTTGGGCCGATCACCTGAGTTGGCTGCGTGTCGGTGTGTACCGAGTAATTAGACGCCAGATTTTCGCGAATTGGGTTGCCCACTCCCAATTTCGCACGCGCGACGTATAACCGCTTGGTCAACCCTGATGCCTCTGCCTGACATCGCCTTTCAACTTCCGTTCGACCGACACACCGATGTCCGTTCATGTGGTTCCAAAATTTCCGCAGTTGCATCGCCCGACCGCTGTAGAAAAGGCGTCGCGTCAAACGTTGATTAAAACG
Organism: Planctomycetota bacterium; assembly: GCA_963581435.1. Classification (GTDB taxonomy): domain Bacteria; phylum Planctomycetota; class Planctomycetia; order Planctomycetales; family Planctomycetaceae; genus JABISG01. The sequence goes on along the minus strand of CAUZOL010000074.1, from coordinate 21,212 downwards.
TGCAGGCTGAAGGCCGCCCCAGTCGGAATCATCCGATCGAGGCCGATTTCGCGAAAACGCATGAGAATCGCGTGCAGGTAGGGTGTCCGCTAATTCGGTCATTTATTTTGGTGTACGCGTTTCTACGAGTTTTGCGAACAGAATTGTGTCCCAACGGTAATCCAGGCACGTCGAGTTCGCTGCAAAGCGCCGACATCAGGACCAGCGGTGTCTCGGCGTAGCGCACGTCACTCCGCAGGGCGCGGCACAGTTCGGTGCCGTCCATCTCGGGCATCTGGTAGTCGGTCAGCACCAGGTCGAATTGCTGGTTCTGTGCCGCTTCCCATGCCTGTCGGCCCGAATAGACCGTTGTGACCTGAAAGCCCCCACGCTTGAGATTGAAGCCCAACACCATCGCCAGATCGCGATTGTCTTCGGCGAGCAGGATGTGGGGAACGCACGCGGACACGGAAACTCCTCGTCACTAAAACGCGATGTGGCCTCGCAACCACGATGTCATGGCAATCATAGCCCCCCGTCGACTCGGCTGACGAAGCGCTACATTCTCGATAACAAAAAAGCGGGCCGGTCATGCTGCTTTTTCCGATCGTATCGCCTCAGTCCCTCAGGCAGCATCGGTAACGCGGAACGCCGAGCGACTTCGCTTAATAGGAGCTGTAGCGGGCGACAAACGCGCAACGAAAAAACCCGCCAGCAACGCCAGCGGGTTTGGTGTTCTTTGACAATCAGATTCCGTTACGCAGCCTGCTTCCGCTGCTGTCTGGGTAGGCTTGGTCTTCACCAACTCGATTACCGCTGAAAGGAAACATACCAAATGGTTCCCAAAGTTCAACTAGAAGGCAATTCCGTCGGCGTGATTGATGACGAATTCGCCTGTGGTTTGATTGTACGCCCAACCTTCGCCGGCACCGCCCACGACGATCGGATTGGCCGCCGATGTGAAGATGTTGGCATTGGTGTTGCCGATCTGACACGTCGGAAACGAACCGCGCAAATGCGGTTCGAGCGCCGTTGTAAACGTTGCGGCGGGCGGATAACCGCCATTTTGGGCACGGTAGAGTTCGATGGAGTCACGGACGACGACCAACGAATGTCGCGTGCTGTTTGTACGGGCGTCACCAGCCGTATCGAACATTTTCGGTGCGGCGACTGCGGCGATGATTCCGAGAATCAGCACAACCACGACCAGTTCGATCAAAGTGAACCCGTTTCGTTTCATCTTGTTTCGATTTCGCGCATTCATTTGAATCCAACCTTAATTTGAAGTTCTTTCTCTGAATCGGCAAACACGCGGTTTCAGCCCAATTCTGAAAACATAGTTCACAGAATCGACAGTGCAAATAACAAAACTAGCGACGGGCCAATAAAAGACCGCGCAGTGATGCCGACGACTCAGAAAAGCAAGCGATTTCTCCACCACGTCGCCCACACGGGACGTTGATGTTCTGACACGATGGATATGACCTGTGAGAAACGGGGCGACAGACGCGCGACAAACACGAAACGAAAAACCCGCCGACATCGCCAGCGGGTTCGGTGTTCTTTGCAACTTACCAACAAGTCACTTTTTCGTGTGCAACAAGTATCGCGTGTTTTCATCGGGAGTGAATTGGAATGTGTCACCTTCCTTCATCGTTGCACACGCTACAAGATTGACGCAGTGGACGACACCTTTTCTTGTGACCTTTTCAACTCGGGCAAGCGGTTCTTGAGCCGACGTGCTCTTCGTGGTGATCAAGTCGCCTTTTTTGAATCTCATTCAGTTATCCAGATCATTACAGAGGGGCGACTCGCAAGAGTCTGAGAAATCTGCTTGACATTCAGAAACCCGGACGTCAGCATAAAAACGCCGACGCCGGGTGCGACAACACCCGACGCCAGCTAACCACAAATCACCCTTGATATGAAAGGGCAAGTCATGGCTACACGTGATTCTACTCGCGCATCTCGCCAATGTCACCGACAGCCGCACCGATTCCTGCGTGCGGTTCGACGCTCCCATTCGCAGTTGCATTGGATGCTGCGCGATCAGTTTGCGCGCATCGGGAAATTGATTTCGCTGCGGATCGTCTCGGCAGCAAATTGACGTCAGGGCGGCGGGGCTTCGGCTCCCGGCTATTTCTTCTCACACACTGAGGTGAACGATGCGAAAAGTTGCAGACAGCAAACTCCCAATCCAACAGGAAACACTCACGAGGCGACAGCGGTCAGAGTGGTGTCGGTTGGTTTACGAAGCGAGCATCGGGCGTTCGATGCAGGGCGTGGCTGACTTAATGGGGCGTAGCTCTGAGTGGGTGCGAGATCGCTTGCGAGACTACGCGGTTGAATATGCAGGCGGTGTACCGGGAACACCTCTTGACGCGAACGAAGTCGTTGAACAATTCGCGCCGACCGAACCGCACGAAGATTATGCAGCCGAATTCGAGGCGGCAGGGTTTACACCGGAAGTCACAAAGTGCTTGGCAATGGCGTGTGGAGCGGCTGAGAATGCCCTTGACGCTGGTGCCATCAAAGATGCTTGAATCCACAAATCCAACGAAAGGCAAACCAATGAGCGACAGCACGAAGAAACGACCAACCAAGCGACGCGGCAACGGCGAAGGCAGCATCTTTCAGCGGGGCGACAATCGCTGGGCGGCGACGATCACCATCGGACACGATGCCAACGGTAAGCGGAAGCGGCGAACCGTCTACGGAAAGACACGCGGCGAAGTACAAGAGAAGTTGACCAAGTTGCAGTCGCAAAAGCTGGACGGCACATTGTGTGACGACCAGAAGCTGACCGTTGGGGATTTTCTTACCCGGTGGCTGGAAGATTCGGTGCGTCCGTCGGTCAAGGAATTGACCTACGACAATTACGAAGTGGCGATTCGGGTTCATATCAGCCGACACATCGGCGGCGTGAAGCTCGGGAAGCTGTCGCCAGCCAAAGTTCAGGGCATGTACTCAGTGATGGAGCAAGGCGGGGCGTCGGGACACGTTCGGCTTGTGTGCCATGCGGTCCTGCACCGGGCGCTCAATCAGGCTGTCCGCTGGCAACTCGTGCCGCGAAACGTCTGTGATGCCGTCGATCCGCCCAAGGCACCGAAGCGGGAGATCCAGCCATTCACGGCAGCCGAATCGCAAAAACTGCTAATTGAAGCCCGTGGCGAACGGTTCGAGGCACTCTATGTGCTTGCGATCATGGGCGGATTTCGGCAGGGCGAACTGCTCGGGTTGAAGTGGGAAGACATCGACATGGATGCCGGAACCGTCATGGTGCGCCGCACTCTGCGAGTCAAACACGGGAGGGTGATTGTCACGTCGCCGAAGTCAGCAAAGGGCAGGCGGCTTGTGGAAATGCCACAAATGGCGATGGATGCGTTGCAGGATCATCGCAAGCGAATGCTCGCCGAAGGTCACGCTGGTGCCGAATGGATTTTCTGCAACACGGCTGGCAACGCGATTGACAAGAACAACCTCGTGCGACGGTCGTACAAGCCACTGCTCAAGCGGGCTGGCGTTCCAATGCGGCGGTTTCACGACCTGCGGCACACTCACGCGACGCTGATGCTGTTGCAGGGTGAGCATCCGAAAGTCGTTCAGGAACGAATGGGACACGCCACAATCGGGATGACACTCGACACCTACTCGCACGTCATGCCAGGCATGCAGCGAGAGGCGGCCGACCGGCTCGGCAATCTGTTTTCGACAGCCATCGCCTGAGACGGGTGTGGTCATTTGAAATCTGACCCTTGCTGATCGGGTAGTGTCCGCGTTTGAAACACGAATTTGCGCCGTTGGCATGGGAGTTCAGGGTGCTGCACATCATTGCCACAAACTCAAGTACCACACCAACAGTTGTCTAAACCACGGACTTTGGCGAGCAAGGGAAAACAACGGCTTATAAAACGACATAAACCACTCGGCCCGTTCTCCCGTGAAGGAGTTTCTGTCAACAAGCAGAACGTACACCGGCGCAATACTCAGCACGTACAACAACAGCAGCGCAACGAGAACGCTGCCGATTCTCACTGCCCACCGTCTCACGCCGCCCCGTTCCTCATCAGCCATCGCAGTGCCTCCTGTCGCTGATTGTAGCCGCACGGGAGTTCCGGGCGAAAGGTGTGTTTCTTCATCCGCAAACACAGAGGCCGACCCACAATGCAGGCGACGTCTGGAGATTATTGTCTCCCGATTTCAATTCAGGAAACCACCACCGCCTGACATTGGCTACAAATTGGCTACACTTTCGGGGATTGGCGACGCAATGGACGAACGAAAACAGACGCAAGTTGTTGGGTTGGTATTCCTTACGGATTATCATTGCATGTTTGGACCCCCTCTGCTGAAATGAGGCGGTCTGGACAGTCACTTGTGATGGAGAACGAATCAATGATCGTCGGCGTGCCGCGGGAAATCAAGCAGGATGAATACCGAGTGGCGTTGATTCCGGTCGGTGCCGAAGAATTGACCAAAGCCGGTCACCGCGTGCTGGTCGAGAAAAATGCGGGCCAGGGGAGCGGCATTCCCGATGAAATGTACGTCGAAAACGGTGCGGAAATCGTCGAGACGGCCGAACAAATTTGGGAAGAATCGGAACTGATCATCAAGGTGAAGGAGCCGCAGCGGGCCGAGTTTCCACTGATGCGTTCGGGGCAGTTGGTCTTTACCTATTTTCATTTTGCCGCCGATGAGGAATTGACGCGGGGCGTATTGGAGACGGGCGCAACGGCAGTGGCGTATGAGACTTTGGAAGGGCCGCAGGGAAGGCTTCCGTGTTTGACGCCGATGAGCGAAGTCGCTGGCCGCATGAGCATTCAGGAAGGTGCGAAATATCTGGAACGACCGCAGGACGGACGCGGGATTCTGCTGGGAGGTGTGCCGGGTGTTGCACCGGCCCACATAGTTATCTTGGGTGGCGGAGTGGTTGGCAAGAACGCCGCGCAAATTGCTGCCGGTTTTCAGGCGAATGTCTCCATCCTCGACATCAACGTCGATCGGCTGCGGTATCTGGAAGACATCATGCCGGCGAATGTGAATACAATATTCAGCGACCGTCACAATGTTCGCGAGCAGTTGCGGTTGGCCGATCTGGTAATTGGAGCCGTTTTGATTCCCGGTGCCCGTGCTCCACGATTGGTGAGTGCCGACGATTTGAAGTTCATGAAGCCAGGTTCGGTCATTATCGACGTAGCGATTGATCAAGGCGGCGCGACGGAGACCTCACGCCCCACAACGCACTCTGAGCCAACGTACATTGTTGACGACGTGGTGCATTATTGCGTGACGAACATGCCGGGAGCCGTCGGCCGCACGAGTACATACGCGCTGTGTAACGTCACCTTTCCGTATGCGCTCCGCATTGCGCAGCAGGGATTGGAAGCGGCATGCACGGCAGACCCCGGCTTGGCGAAAGCCGTCAACATGGCCGCGGGTCGGGTGACGAACCAGGCGGTGGCGGATACTTTTGGAATGGAATTTGTGCCGTATGTGCCGTAACTGGCAATGCCCAGCAAGCGGGGCGGTAACCTACCGTCGCTTAAATTGCTGTTACGGTCATGCGAACGCGCAGGAACATCCGCTTCCGGGTGTGACATTGAGGGCGAATCACTATACAATCTCGTAGTAGTATTTTTTTTCGGAGTCGTTCCATCCTTTGAATTCCTGCCTGACGAAGCCATCGACAATGCGAATCCTTTTTCGCGACATTCTGCGGATCATCGCAGTTGTCTGCGTGGTCATGATCGCCGCTCAGTCTGTCTCCGCTCAAGATGAGTCGGATGACGGGGAGGGTGAGGAAGGTGAACAGCCGGCGGTTACGCAAACCGCCGATGCGGACGCCGATTCGGGAGAACCTTTTCCCCGTGATCCCAGTGGATCGTTTTTTCGTGGCAACGCTCCAGAGATCGCTGGGTGGTACCTGAGTCTGCTGCGATTCGTGCCGGTTGTGCTGCTGTTCGTGCTTTGGATGTGGAGTTCGCAATGGGTGGACGAAGACAGCCGCGCGCTGCAGGTTCGTAGCCAGTTCTGGAACACGGCCGTGCTTGCCTGCGGAACGGTGGGGTTTCTCGCCGTGTTTTGTCTGCCAATGTTTCTGATGGGCAGTGTTGTGTTGTTAGCGGCGTATGGAGCCCCGTTAGGCTTCTATATTGTCGAACGCAATGCCCGTGTCCCGGATTCATCCAAGGTGATGACGCCGGCGCATTTGCGAAAAGTGGGACTGCGAGTGCTGGCAAAATTGGGGATGGGAACCGTTTCCAAGGAAGTGCAGGAAGCGGGAATCGGTCCATCGATCAAATTCATTGGCAAATCGGGTACTGGGCGCGGAAACGAACCGGATCGGTCGGCGCAAGTTGAAAAGTCCCCAGGATTCCTCGCGGCCAAGGAATTGGTTTACGACGCCATTCAGCGGCGCGGCACCGACATTCACCTCGAGCCAAACGAGGATGAATTGTCGATTCGTCTGCGAATTGACGGTGTGATGCACCCGACCGAACCGTTCGACAGGGCGGTTGGGATCGCATTGGTGAACATCTTCAAAGTGCTGGCCGCGATGGACATCACCGAACGTCGGCGTCCGCAGGACGGCAGCTTTCGGGCGATCGCCGATGGGCGGCCAATCGACTTCCGCGCTGCGACCCAAGGCACGCGTCACGGCGAAAAGATGAGCCTGCGTATTCTCGATCAGTCGAATTCGGTCAGCAATTTGGACCAACTTGGCCTTCGCAAGCAACTGCTGGCGTCTCTGCGCGACGTTGTCCATTTGCCACACGGACTGTTTCTTAGCTGCGGCCCGACCGGTGCCGGTAAATCGACCACACTGTATGCGTCGCTGAGCGATTTGGATTCGATGCAGCAGAACATCATTACGATTGAAGATCCGGTCGAGTACAAGATGGATGGCGTGAACCAGATTGAAATCAACACCAAAGCCGGGCAATCGTTTGCCAAGTCTTTGCGGAGTATTCTACGCCAAGACCCGGATGTGGTGATGATCGGCGAAATCCGTGATGCAGAGACCGGCGAAATTGCCTGTCAGGCGGCCAACACCGGACACATGGTGTTTTCAACGATTCACGCCAACGATACAATTACAGCACTTTACCGTCTGTTGGAATTGGGAATTGAGCCGTTCATGATTTCCAACTCGATTTCGGCAATCATGGGCCAACGTCTGGTGCGCCATCTGTGTCCCGACTGTCGCACGGCCTATCGCCCGTCGGAAGAGCTGCTAAAACAGCTGCACCTGCCGCCGGGCAAGGTGGAAAAATTCTATCGCCCGCCGAAGAAATCGGAGTCACCGTGTCCCACTTGTGAAGGTGTTGGTTTTCGGGGGCGAATGGGCGTATACGAACTGCTGGTCATCAACGATGAAATTCGCGAATTGATTCGCGACAAGGGAGCGGCGACACAAATTAAGAAAATGGCCCGCCGCAACGGCATGCTCAGCATGAAAGAAGAGGGACTGCGGCTCGTCATTCGCGGGATGACGTCGATTGAAGAATTACAACGCGTGGTCAAATAGAGTTTTTGTCCTGTTGCTGATCGCATCAGGATTTCAAATACATCGTGCAGCGTTGGCAGAGTGAGAGACGAGAATGATTGACATTTTGCTGTTGGCGATCATTGCGGTTATCGCGTGGTGTCTTTCCGGAGAGGGAGCCTACGCAGCCTGCATGTCCCTAATCAATGTGATTATTTCCGGCCTGTTGGCGATGAACTTTTTTGAACCATTGGCAGGTTTTCTGGCCTCGAACATTTCTCAAAGTTCAGACGGTCGCTGGGACATGATTGCGTTGATCGGTTTGTTTGTCGTGTTCGTCACGCTGTTTCGATTGGCAACCGACCAGTTGATTATCACTTACATCCAGGTGCATCCGCTGTTGCATCAAATTGGTAGTTGGGGCGGTGGAGTGCTGACCGGCTATGTGACAATGGCGTTTCTGTTGACTGCACTGAATACGGCTCCACTCCCCAAGGATTATTGGGGGTTCTTCTATGCGGAGCGCGAGCGACGCAGCGGTCCATTGAGCCATTTCGGTCCGGATTATCAATGGCTCGGTTTCACACAACATGTGACTGAAAAGCCGTTCGCGAAAACGCTGCTGGTGAATTCCGGTCAGGACAACTTTGTGATGACCAGAATGTTTGACGGGCGAAACGGCTGGCTGTGGAACATTCCGGCGAAGAAAGATACCGATCCGCCCTACGACGTCATGCCGTCGTTCCCAATTCGTTATGCGTCGCGCCGCGAACAACTTGCGGGTGGGCCACCTACTGGGACGGTATCAGGCGGGGGAACGCCACAGCCTGCCAAGAAACGGCCGTCCGGCGGAACACGTCGAGGCGGCGGCGGATTCTAACGAAGACACTCCAGCGGCTACTTCGATGCTGCGGCCTGAGGTTTCTGCGACCGCCTGCTGCGCGGCTGAGCGGATGCGGCCGGCTGATTCGCGAGCCCTTCCGCCGAGATAAGATTCACGACGTCTTGCGACAACAGATCCATTTCCACCACCAGCGAGTCGATACGTCCGGCGAGGTACGTGTAGGTGATGAGCGTGGGGATGGCGATTGTCAGGCCGATGGCGGTGGTGAATAACGCCATCGCAATTCCGTTGGCCAATTGCTGCGGGTTTCCCATGGCATTTGATTTCGCGATGTCATTGAAGGAAATGATCATGCCGATGACGGTACCCAGCAGGCCGATCAATGGTGAAACCGTGGCGACGCCGTTGAGAACCCGCAAGTGCTTTCGCAGTTGGCTGACCTGACGCTCTCCCCCATCGATAATGGCCTGTTCGACTTCGACGCTGGGCTTTCCCCATTTGCGAACGCCGTGGGCAAAAACAACGGCAATGGGGCTACCGTTTTCTTCACAGAGTTTCAGCGCCTGCTTGCCTTCGAGTTTTCGCTGGTCCAAATGCTGGATGAACCGCTCGACGAACGGCCGCGGAATCACCCGGCCTTTGCGGAGAACGACCAGCCGTTCGATTGCAAACCAGACTGCGATGATTGAGGCCGTGAGAAACGCCCCAACGAATGCCCACATGATGTAGTCTCGTAGCGAGACGACGGCTTCCATCGACTGCTTCCAGGAACTGGCACTTTCGCTCTCAGCAGCCCCTTTGATTGCGCCGGACTGGCCGCCTTGCACCGTCACCGGTACGGGGCCGGCTTCGTTTGTGTCCCCTGGCTGCTGCGCGGACAACAACTGCGCGTGCGCAAGAATGCAAAGTACAAACGCGATTGCCATAGTGGACCGCGCCGTGCCGCGGGCGGAGGAACGAATAACGGCGCACCGTTTGAGCAACGAGAACAACTTCATACCAATCATCCTTTTGAATACTGCGTCGGTCACGATGGACCTCCGGGACATCCTTTGTCATTCAGCCGACTGCATTTGGAATCAACGGTTCCCGTTGTGTTAGCAGTTGCCATTCCCGCTGCGGCCCGCAGTAATCCGCACTTTAACTGCCTGCGTTTTTTCGGGCAAGCGGAAGCCGCTGTTTTGCCTGTGCGGCGTACCGGCTGCGTGGAAACTTCTCCAGCAATTCCTCGTAGAGTTTGGCCGCATCGGTCCATCGTTTCAGCGCCTCGTCGCAAAGGGCGGCCTGATACAACGCCGCCGATTGCCAAGTGGGGAATTTGTAGAGGTGGTACACCTTGAAGTATTCGGCTTGAGCGTTTTTGTAGTCTTTTTGAAGCAGAAACGTCTCGGCGAGAATCAACTGAGCCTTGGCCGCCGTTTCGGTGCGGCGGCCGTTGGGGTCGGCAACAACGCGTCGAAATGCCGTTCGTGCCTCATCGAACTTGGCGAGGTTCTTGTAACTCCGGCCAAGAATCTCATCCGCCTGGTAAAGCACGGGGCACTTTGGATCGCGGTCGCGTAACTCCGAAACGACTGCTGTGACCTCGTCGTATTTCTTGGCACGGAAGTGAGTCTCCGCGAGCATGATCCAGACTTGGGGAACCCACGATGGGTCATCCGGCGACGCTTTCTCGAAATCCACTTTCAATTTTAGCAACGTCTGTTGCGCAGCCTTGTGTTGCTTCTGATTGAGCAACGCGTTGGCCGATTGAAACTGTGCGTGCGGCGCCTGTTTGCTCTCAGGAAACCGCTTGATGAAATCGGCGGTGCGCATACTCACATCCTTCCATCTTTCCTCTTCGACCGCGATGCCGATGAGGTGATGCAGCGACACTTCCTGCACTTGTTTGTCGGACTTAACGTCTTGCTGCAGGTGATCGAACGACTTGCGGGCATCGCCGACGCGGCCAGCCAGGAGTTCACTTTCGGCGAGACTAAGCCGCGCGTTGTCGGCCAAATCGCTGTTGGGCGACTCCTTCACAAGGCGAGCGAAAAGTTCGTCCGAGCGTTTGTAGTTTCCTGCGTCGTAATTGAGCAGCGCCCACTCGTCGAGTCGCTTATCCAATGCAGTGGGATCGGGGAACCGTTTCAGTAGCTGCTCGTAAGCAGCGTCAGCTTCTTTGACCTTTTTCAGCGACCGTAATACGCGGGCCTGATTCAAACCCGAGAGGAAGGCGTATTGTAATGGTGGCTTTTGTTCGGCACCGGTTGGTGGCGGTTCGGTCGGTGCGAATGTATTGAACGATTCGCCATACGCCTTGGCCGCTTCTGGCAATCGGTCTGCGTTCTCCAGCGATTCGGCACGTTTGAATGCCGCCTCTGGCGCCAGAACCGTTTCGCCGGGATGTTGCTCCACCAGCCGCCCAAAATGGTCAGCGGCATCGAGGAAGTTCTTTTGCTCAAAACGACACCAGCCGAGCCCCGACAGCGCGTGCGCATGATTCGACGACTTTGGTCCGCGGGCGACAAGCCGCCCATACAGATCGGCCGACCATTCCCAATCCTTCAGGTCGTAGGCGATCTCGGCGATTTTGTAAGTGGTTTGTTGGGCGAGCTTACTCGCCGTTGTTGCTTTCGTCAGCCGCGTCAGGTCAGTTTGGGAATCATCTTTGTCGTCCAGATAGGCCGCTGCGATGGCGCGTGTGGCTAACGCCTGGTTCGCTTGCGAGCCTTTGGGGCGGGACTTGAGGTAGCGTGACGTTGATGTGACGGCATCGCCGTACTTTTTCAGTGTGAGTTGGCTGCTGGAGGCGATGATGAGCACATCGATGAATTCCAACGATGCGCCTTCTTTCGCGATGTCGTCAAGCATTGGAGCTGCGACTTCAAGCACGCCGTCGTCGTCGTCCAATTGTTGCAACGTCCGGGCGAGATGAAACCGTGCCAGCGAACGCGTTCGCGGTATCTTGCTGCCTTCGACGACTCCACGAAAGTGGTCGGCAGCAATCTTCAGGTTCATCTCACCACCCCGTGCCGACGCCAGCCGCCCCCCGAGGATTCGGTTGTACATCCGCAATGCACTGTTGGAATACTCTTTCCGGAACCGGGAAACCAAACGATCTCCGTCGTCCAGTTTGACTTCATTCAAAGCGGCCTCGGCCGCCAGATGCAGGCTGTCGTCAGCCAGATCGCCCTTTGGCCAGCGCTGTACGACTTCGAGAAACCGCGAGCGAGCCGTGCTGTATTGTTCGCGGTGGAACTCCGTGTCGGCCCATTGAAATAGTGCATTCTGTGCCAACGGACCGTTCTCGTCCGCCTTGAATGCCGCTTCCAGGTCCCGCGAAGCTTCGGCATATTGTCGTAGGGCTTTGCGGCTGACTCCCTTCCAGTAACCGGCGGTTGCCTGCTGCCCTTTGTCTTTTGCTGCCCGGTCAAAATGTGAAACGGCACGCTGAAAATCTCCTGCCTGGTAGTGAGCATAGCCAGCGTTGATTTCGGCCTGTGGAATTAAGTCGCTCGCGGAATATCGCGCGATGAACTGTTCGTAACTTCCCGCTGCATCTTTGAAGCGGCCGGCATCAAACTGAACCGATGCCACCGCCATCTGGGCCTCGGCTGCGCGCGTGCCGTTCTTCATTGCTGCAACCTTGCCAAACATCGCAATGGCATCGTCGGGCTGCTTGAGCGCTTCGTAACAGCGTGCCAGTCCGAAGGTTGATTCTTCCGAAAAGCGACTGTTGGGGAATTTCTTAAGCGCCTGCAGATACGTTTCTGCGGCTTCCCGCGGTTGCTTCGAGCGGCGTTGGGCATCGGCGAGATACGGGGTGGCCCATTCGGCGAGTTCGTTTTTTGGATACGTCTTCAGAAAGTCCGAGAATTCCTGTGCGGCCGCCTTCAAATCTCCCAGGAAATAACTACATTCGCCAATGCGGTACATGGCGTCCGGCCGGTGCTTGCTCTGGGGGTAGTCTTTGACGAACCCGCGCAGCACGGTCCGCGAATCGCCATATTTCTTCTGGTGTACGAGCGCGAGACCGAGGTACAGTCGGGCCAGCGGAATCTTGATGTTGCCGGAGTGGTTCTTGATGAACGTCTGAAATCTCTCAGCCGCCTGATCCCATCGCTTCAACTTGTATTGGCCGGTGGCCAGATTGTATTCATCGAGCGCTTCGTCGGCCCGCGCCGACTGCTGAATGACCAAGGCAAGAACGAGCAAGCCAATTGTCCATCGCCCAAATCGACATCGTGCCGAAAGACAGAAGGGCCGCGATGGATGGTTGGCGGTGAGAGAATACATCAGACCGACCCCATTCAGCGAATTCTCAGAGACGAGGCACATCACAAGGCCAACGAACCATCGCGATGCGGTGGCTTGCCCCGATGGATAGCCGTCCAACAATACCAGCCCGCGAGTGCTGTATGGTACTCATCGGCAGGCAATCGCGGCAAGTCGGCTTGCCATGCATAGTAGAAACAGCCCGCAGTGCAAGCCGGACGCCTTTACCCACAAATGTGGCTTGGGCCATTGCTTGCGCTGCGGGCTGATTTGTACTTCGTAGTGAGCGTGACGGCAGCTGTCGGTTGTCAGCCTACTGCGGCGATGCAGGGCCGGCACATCGGACGAGATGGTCGTGATCGACGTAGACCACATCCTGCGTCTCGTCGCTGTGTTCAAACGGCACTGGCCACTCGGATCGGATCACTTTGGTGTAGTAGACCGTACACTTGTAGTGACAGTGATGCAGCCGCGCTGGTCCGGCCAACGGATAAAATCGGCACTCGTCCACCCGGTCCACAATCAGTTCGATTACCATGCGGACGTTGTTGCGTTGCGTCTCGGCGATGAACGACATTCCGCCGGCTGCACTGTCGGGAAGTGCGCGAATGACTTCGTCCGGAGTCGGCGGATCGAGGCAGAACAGCGGAGCGTGCTCGCCTTCCACTGGATCGAGAATCGGCACCTTCCCGTACCGTTCCTCTTCGTGATACGTATCTTCAATCAATTCGCTGTAGTAGGGGCTCACTGGGATCAGTGGGGTTGTCGACCAGAACTGTGAGTAGTTCAGGGCAACCGTGGTGAACCCGTCGAGCAGATGCAGGTTCCAGAACCAGCACCCGCTGTTCGTCATCGTCACCAATGAGATACCGAGCAGCAATACCATCCGTTTGGTAAATGTCTTCAGCCTGGCCATCCCGTGTCCCTTTCGGATGATCTCGTTCATTGAGATCGGATGATCTCGTTCATTGAGAATGCAGCGAGTCCTTGTGCAGAGTTGCCGTAGGACTGCCAATGTTCTGTATATCGAACGAATAGCCGTGCGGACTTGTGAGAATATTCCGATTATGCCGGATTTACGGATAATTCGGACTGCAATAGAAGTTGTCCCCGGGGCGAACAGTTTCACCCCGGGGACAATATCATGTCGTAATTGAAGCACACTCAAGTCGTGAGCGGCAGCAGAATCTGGTTTACCAGTTCTTCGGATTCAGGAACCACCACCATTTGTCGGTCCGCGGGCGGAAGTTTAAGTTCCACGATCCGTCATCCCATTCCAGTTGCACCTGCCGCCATCCCAGTGGGACTTGCGGATAGGGGTAGAACGGTCCGATGTACGGCCAGGCGCTGGCACTGTAGTCTTTCGGATAGGCCACCTGGGAGTAATTCGGATACGAGGCGTATGACGGCCACGCGTGTTCTGGAAGGTTGGGCGAGTTGAACACGGCCTGCTGGGCACCGGCACCGGGGTGTCCGTAACTCAGCGGCATGGGAACAGCGCCACCACCACCGTATCCCTGCTGTGGCGGAGCACCACCGGGCATCGGCTGTTGTCCCGGAGCCGATTGGTATCGGGCAGGAGAAAACTGGGCGCCGCCGGGATAACCACGCTGCGGAGCGATTTGCTGGCCGGGGACCATCAAACGATTGGCAACATTGTTGACTTCAGCGACCGACGAAGCCGCTTGCTCGGCCTTTGCCCGCTGTGCCGCGTCGCGAACCGTTCCCGCCAACAATGCGGTTCCGTTCATGAAACGAACTTCAACATCGTAGCCGCTCAGGCCGGCTTGCGCCATGGCATCAGCAATCTTCTGAGCAACCGCCTGGTTGTCTTGTGGCGAAGTCTGCTGGCCAAACGGGTTTTCTGGAGTCTCCGTCGACTGTGAGATGGTTTCGGCTGGCAGTCTTCCCGGTGCCGGAGCCTGGAAATTCACTCTCCGAATTGGTGGGGCCGATGCTTCGCGACCGGAAGGAAGTGCCGGCCGACCAGCCGAGGCGCCGATGATCTTCAATTGATTATCGACGCGTTTGACGCCACGGACCTGGCCGACGATCTCGGTCGCCTTTGCCTTCAAGCGGTTATCGGCCACCTTGCCGGTCAGCGTGGCGATGCCGTTACGTTGCTCGATGGCAATGTCGTAACCGGCGATTTTTGCCTGTCGTAACGCCCCGGCGATGTCATCAGCAATTCGCTGATTACTTTCACCCGGCGTCGGACGAGCCGACTTGGCCTGCTTCCCCGAATTGAAAAATGGCAATTTCGGGGCTGCCATCGTAATGCCGGGCGTCACAGCCATTAATCCCAGCGTCAAAACCCATTTGCGACACATGCTCATCAAGAGCTCTCCTTAATGATTTCACGCCAGGCAATCAATGAACCCGGAAACTCCACGGCGATTTGGCTCGTGCGGAAGGAACTTTCCACTCGTTGGTTATATTGATCGGTCGGAAAAGGCCGTTTAGATAAAGTTTTCTGATTATTTCGCGCGAAATCGTTGTTCATGTTGCGCGACAAAATCAGCCACATATGCGTAAATCACTTGGCACAAGCAACTTATCGAAAAGTCGCCGTCTATACAGTGAGGATGGGTTGGCCGTTGAACGGCGGCGCACGACGGAATGCAGTTGTCGGGGGACGTCTCAAAGCCCTCGGGCAGCGGCCCGTGGGAACGAACGACTGCAACAGCGCGATCAAACAAACGCTGCGGCAACCGCATTCGAGAGATGAACCAGCCGCCAGGGAGCGCGCGATCGAATGCCGGACGTAAACAACTGGCAGAAACCCTGTCGATCGGGATCGATCCAGCACATTGTTCCGGTGGCCCCGGTGTGGCCGAAGACATTTCGCCCGAGCGAATCACCCCAACTGCCCGATGTCCCCGCATGGTTCAGCCGCCAACCGAGTCCCCAGGGGCGCGCTCTGCGGATGGCTTCCGGCAATTCGGGCTGGTCGTTGAATCGATTGCTGGTCATGGCTTCGATCGATGCGGCAGACAATAACCGCACGCCGTCGAGTTCCCCCTTGTTCAACAGCAATTGGCAAACGCGGGCAAAATCTTCCGGTGCGCTGAAGACGCCTCCCCACGGTGCGCCAAATTCCTGCCAGTACTTGCTGTTCCAGCCGAAGTCGCTACCAATTTGATAGTCGGGCACCTGGACACGCACCAGCCGTTCTCGTTCCAGTCCACGCGATCCGAGAGCCGTCGATTTCATTCCGAGCGGCTGGAAGATTTCCTGGTCGAGATAGTCGCGAATGGACAATTTGGTGATCCGCTGAATGATCTCGGCGACAACCAGCGTTCCCATACTCTGGTAACTGAAATCAGTCCCCGGCGGAAATAAGGGCTGCGCTGCAATTGCTCCGTCGATGAAGGTCTTCAGCGGAGCGTGCTTGCGGCGGAGTTCGGCGTTGTTCGGCACCATGTCGGGCATGCCCGATGTATGGGTGAAGAGGTGCAGGACGAGCGTCTCTTCCTTGTGATTCGCTGCGAAATCGGGAATGTAACGCGTCACCGGGTCGGACAGGTTCAGCAGCCCGCGCTCAACCAGCATCATCGCGCCGAAATACGTCAACGGCTTGCTGATCGATGCCAACAGAAACATGCCGTCGTCGCGAATCGGTTCGGCTTTCGATTCCGGCCCCTGCCGCCCGAAGAATCGCGGGGGGACAATCTTGCCGTTGCGTCCGACGAGAATTGCCCCGCCGGGAATTGGAGCCTCCGCACCTCTCGTCCACTTTTCCAGCAATTTGTAAGCATCATCGAGACGGGCCGAATCGAGTCCAATCTCCTCGGGGCGAGCGTGCTTGAGTGCGGGCATGGCAGTCGGCTCCATGTGGGGAATTAGAGAAATGTGGACGCGTCAAATCCAAAGTATTAAGAGCCGCTGCGCTCGCGTCTGGCAATCGTCCATCTTCTAACTTCCATCGTCGTCGTCATCGTCGTCGTAATCCGGATGCAATGGGTCATCGGGCGAAAAGAAGAAGTCGCCCAGTCCCATGGGGACGGCATTGCCGCCCAACGTCTGACTCTTGCGGTCAGCGAGCGCTCGCAGATCGAGGGCATCGTCACCCAAACACTTCTCCAACGATTCACGCCACGCCTCGTCTTTGCCCAAGGGGTGATCGGGATCCTGGGCGATACGTTTCAGGGCATACCGGAGAACATTGATGCCGTCGCGCGTCGAGAAATCGAGTTTCAAGGCATGCGACTCCTGCAGGAATTCAACCGTCAGGTTCAGCATCTCCACGTCGGCAAAGGGGAGATGAAATTGCATAATCGCCAATTCATCGTCGCGTGTCGGGTGGCTCAAGGACAGCGTCGGTTGCAGACGGCTGAGGATGTAATCGGGAATCTCGAACGTCGATTCGTCGTCGTTCATGGTGACGGCACAGCGAAAGTCTGGATGGGCCGGTATTGTGATGCCTGCGACAATTGATTCGACGTACCGGCGATGATCGAGTAGTGGAGCCAAACTGGCCCACGATTTCTCGTTCATGCGGTTGCCTTCATCCAACAGGCAAATGCCGCCACGGATCATCGCCGACACCAGCGGTGAGGCGTGATATTTGATCTTCCCGCTTTCGGCCAATACCGGCGTGACCAGTAGATCTTCCGGCCGGGTGTCGGCCGTGCATTGGTAAATGTAAAGCGGCTGTTTACGCGTTCGCGCGGCAGCGATTGCGAGCGAGGTCTTGCCGATGCCCGGCGTGCCAACAAGCCTTGGCGACAACGGCATGTCTTTCGCATCGACGACAATCCAGCAGGCGAGCGTTTGCTTTAAAACCTCGTGCTGGCCGATCCACTGTGCCTCAGTAGGGTCGGGCCGACCCATGTGAAGAGTGACGCCGTCAATTTCAATAGAATTGGTCATGGAGGGATGGTCGAGAGTCGGGGGACAAGATTCGAGAGCAAAAACAGTTTCAGTGAATGGCTGAGTGAGGTTGCAGGCATTGTGAAACGGAATCGCATCAAACTGGAAACCGCATTATACTCGGCCGAGCGCGTGACAAACACCCACCCGACCGCCGCGTCAGTTGGATTCACCACATGAATCAGGACCATCAACAGCCTTCTGGGGCAAAGCCGCCCACAAACGGTTGGCATCGCGAAGATCGTTACCTGCTGGAAGGCCCACGGTCGCGGACGGCGGAGTTTTTCCGTGTTTTGCGAATCATGCGTGAGTTCATCCGTGGATTTCGCGCATTGCACTTTGTGGGACCATGCGTGACCGTATTCGGTTCGGCCCGATTCGATGAAAATCATCGCTACTACCAACAGGCCCGCGAAATTGGCAACCAGTTGGCACAGCAGGGATTCACCACAATCACCGGCGGTGGCCCCGGCATCATGGAAGCGGCCAATCGCGGTGCGCAGGAAACGGGCGGTCTCTCGATAGGCTGCAACATCGTGCTGCCCGAAGAACAATTGCCGAATCCCTACCTCGATAAAATCGTCTCCTTCCGCTACTTCTTCGTCCGGAAGGTCATGCTGATCAAGTATTCGCAGGCGTTCATAATCATGCCGGGCGGCTTTGGAACAATGGACGAAGCGTTCGAGGCGGCCACGCTGATCCAAACGGGAAAAGTCTTCAATTTCCCCATTATCTTCGTCGGTCGCGACTACTGGGACGAACTGTTCGACTTCATGCAGCGGCGGATGCTGAGCGAGGAAACCATTTCCCCAGAGGATATTGAACGCTTCGTGTTAACCGACTCGGTCGAGGAAGTGATCGCATGCCTGGAACATTGCGCTTCACGGCCCGAAACCCACGCCGCCGATCGAATCGAATCACGAACCTGGGAATTAAAAAACTGAATATCTCTGCGACCAAAGCTCACGGGCTGCACCCCGTGGGATTTTGCTGATTAGATTTTCGTTGCTGCACAATCGACGAACCGCCGGTTCGCTGTCTATGATACGTCCATGAACACTGCAACCTACAAATCGGCTGGCGTTGATCTCGAAAAGTATCAGCAGGCGATGCAAAAACTGCCAGGGTTTCTGCGAAAGACACACGAGACGCAACCGGGGCGTGTGATGGAATTGTCCGGCGGATTCGCCGGGCTGTTTCGGCTGAATGGCGGCGGGAATTCGTATCTGGATCCTGTGCTTGTCTCCGGCAGCGATGGCGTCGGGACCAAAATTAAAGTCGCCCAAATGGCGGGCGTGTACAACACCATCGGCATCGATCTGGTGGCGATGTGCGTCAACGACTGTCTTTGCCTGGGGGCCGAGCCACTCTTCTTTCTCGATTACCTGGCGTTCGGGCGGGATAATCCCGAGTTGATCGCTCAACTTGTCGAAGGTGTCGCCGAAGGGTGCACGCAGTCGAAGTCGGCCTTGTTGGGGGGCGAGACCGCCATCATGCCGGGACTGTATGCTGACGACGATTTCGACATGGCCGGCTTTTCGGTCGGGGTCGTCGAACGCGATCGCATTATTGACGGCAGCGAAATCCAGCCCGGCGACGTGATTCTCGGTTTGGAATCGAGCGGACTGCATTCCAACGGATTCAGCCTTGTTCGGCAGGCGGTGTTCGATATCGGCGGCTTGTCGCTGGAAGACGTCGTTCCCGAGATCGGCAAGACGGTTGGTGATGTGTTACTCGAACCGACCCGCATTTACATGGAAGCGATCAGCGCAGTAATGCAGCATCCGCGCGGCGTGGTGGGCGTGAACGGCATTGCCCACATCACCGGAGGGGGGCTGCAAGAGAACATCGATCGCATTCTCCCGGAAGGACGACGAGCGAAAATTGACCGCTCCCGCTGGACTGTCCCGCCGGTCTTCACCTGGCTGCAGGAACTCGGCAAGATTGAGACCGAGGAGATGTTCCGTGTCTTCAACATGGGCATTGGGATGGCGATGATCGTCAGGCCGCTGCAACTGGACGCCATCGTCAAGCAGTTGAGCGAATGCGGTGTTGGGGGACATGCCATTGGTGAGGTTGCTGAAGGTTGATTGATCCCACGGGCTGCAGCCCGTGGGCTTTGCCGGTCACGACACACTCCTCACTTTTTACATTCTCCAATGTCATCGCATCCGAAATATGGCCGTGTTTTCAGTACGTTTTTCCGCAACTCACTGGTGCGGGAAATGTCGTTTCGCGGGAACTTCATCATCACCGTGCTCACGCGGGCGTTCTGGTTTGCTGCGCAGTTGGCGTTGTTCGGAATTATCTACGGGCATATTCGTCACATCAACGACTGGTCGCAGTGGGAGTATTTCGCCTTCATGGCGACCGGCATGTTGATCAATGCCATCGTCGAGACGTTTTTTATGCCGAACTGCGCCAACTTCAGCGAGTTGATTCGCACCGGCAATCTCGACTTCGCGCTGCTGAAACCCATCGACACGCAGTTCCTCGTCTCCTTTGAGAAAGTGAACGTGGCGATGCTTAACCAATTGCTGCTGGCCGGCGGGCTGTTGGGGTATTCGTTATATCGGCTCAACGTAGAATCGCCGGGCCAGTATCACGTTGGGCTGCCGCAGGTCGCGCTTTATGTGGCGCTGCTGGCCTGTGGTGTGATGTTCTTCTACAGTTTGATGATCGCGCTGGCGAGTACCAGCATCTGGTTCGGCCGCAATCAAGGACTGTATGATTTCTGGTTTTACATCACCGTCTTCGCGCGGTATCCGCGCAGCATTTACGGCGGAAGCGGTGATGGCTGGACCCCCGGCGATGTTTTGCAGGTCGCCTTCACCTACGTGATTCCCATTCTGCTGGTGGTCACAATTCCCGCGCGAGTTCTTCTACAGAAACCGTTCGCTGGTGAACCCGGCCTGCTGTTTCAGCTAACCCTGTATGCGGGCGCAGGGGCGGTGATGAGCCTGTTTGTGTCGCGGTGGATTTTCCAGTGGTCACTGAGAATGTACCGCAGCGCAAGCAGCTAACCGTGTGCCACTGGCGTTTCGCCAGTGCGGAACAGAGAACACTGGCGAAACGCCAGTGGCATCCGTCTACGGTCGGTTGACGAATTTCTAGTCGTCTTCTTCGTCCTCGTCTTCCAGTTCGAGTCCGAAGTCGTCGTCTTCTTCCATGAAGAGATCGTCACTGTTGGCGTCGATGGTTTCACTGGCGTCGTCATCGAACTCGTCGTCGCCCTCCATCGTCAGTTCGTCACCCTCGCCGGCCACGAGATCTTCGTCATCGCCGAACTCATCGAGTTCCGCGTCTGATCCGGCATCGTCGAGCATTTCGTCATCGTCACCGAAATCGTCATCATCCTTTTTGGCCTTGTCCGCCGCATCGGCCTTTGGTCCAAACAGCATCACCGCGCCCGGAAGCACGGCCACCAGCACGCTGGTCAACAAAGTTGGTACCGACACCGCCCACATCATGCCCGAGAGGTTTTCGGAATTCTTGAGGAAGGTCATCACCAGCAGTACGGTCAAAACCGCGCCGGGAATTGCAGCGATAAGCGAAGCCGATGCCAATCCAATTTTGCTCACGGGGTCTCTCGATTCTGTGCTGGGTGAGTTGGCGCTTGAATCGCGCCGACAGACCGCAGTGTCGCGATCGGCGTTCCTTGCCTCGAATTCTCCTCACTCCATACTAAATCGTCGAGACAGGCGACGGCAAGAGCGGGATTCCGTGAGAAGTGATGAATGTTAGAAAACGAATAACGAATGAAGCGGTTCAAGC
>CAUZOL010000073.1:0-23601 GCA_963581435.1 Planctomycetota bacterium | reverse complement strand
CGTTCTTCGCTCATGGGACGGTTCTCAGCCGCGTCTTCCGTGGGAAGTTCATCGCCGCTTTGAAACGAGCGTTTCGAAGTGGCAAACTCGAATTCCACGGCCGGCTGAAGTCACTCGCCGACGAAGCCGCATTCGAGCAGCTGCTCAACAAGGCTGTGCGTCACGACTGAGTGGTCTACGCCAAACGCCCGTTCTCTTCGCCCACTCGTGTGCTGAAATATCTGGCTCGCTACACGCATCGCGTCGCCATCTCGAACCAGCGGTTGGTTGAGCTGCGGGATGGCCAAGTGAGTTTCCGCTACAAGGATTACGCGAACAACCAACAAAGCAAGATCCTGCCTCTTTCCAGCAGTGAGTTTATTCGCCGCTTTCTGATGCACGCGCTCCCGAGCGGTTTTGTCCGCATCCGCTACTACGGCTTCCTGGCCAACCGGTACCGGAACGAACGACTTGAGAAGTGCCGAGATCTCCTGGGCGTGACGTCAGTACCGACGTCAACGGCAGAGGAGTCGCCAACGCCTGCGGAAAACTCTGATGCACCACCCTCACCAAACACCTGCCCAGCTTGCCGGCGCCCAAGCCTGGCGATCATCGACATCGTGCCCCCGACACGGCCCCTTTCGCCACGACGTCCTCACTTCCTGATCCGCCGCGGGGTCACTTCCGTTAGTTTCGACACTTCATGAAACCCGTCATGCCGCATCGACCCACGAAATTCTCATCTGCGCAAGACGTCACGCACCCGCTGCGCGCCGACCTGGCCGCACTTCACCATTTCACGTCCATCGGCGGCATCACCAGTGACTCCGCGCCAATCCCCGCGATGCACGATCATCACATTCCTCACAGCTCCGACCGCTTCTGCACCGCGCCCATCCATTCGGGCAGCCCCCACGAACTCAAGTTCCGCATTCAATCCCCATAGGCCGCGGCTAAGTTCAACCCACGTTTATCGGACGTGCCGATCAAACCGCCTGCGCCCACGCTCCGTCATCCGCGGCACATCCGATAAACTACTCAACGTTATTCCGCGTGTCCGCGATTCGACGAGTTTCGCGGACAGAATCTGGGCGTGTCGCAATCGGCCGCAAGAACTGGATGTTCCTGGGGACCTGCACCGTAAGCGAAACGACCGTACGAAAATGGCTGCACGGCGCAGGCATCGAGCGGGATGCGGAGTTCAAGCGTCATCACGCCGACATCGACCAAAAGATCATCGCTGGCGTTCGCCACCGAGCCGAGCGACTGCTCAGTCATCCAGCACGACGATCCGAGCGGCGACTAACGAAGGAGCGGGTCAGTCGGATCATCAGCCTGGTTGGTCAGCAGGCCAACATAATCGTGCAGGAAGCCGACGAAGAAACCGGACGCCGATTGAAGTACGCCAGTGCCCATGCGAGGACAAACATCGAGCGGTTTCCGCCACTCAGCGGCGAGTTGATTCAACTGCGGATTCGCAAACAGATCCCGGCTTGCCCATCCGCCATCGTACTTCTTCTGGCTGGCCGCAAAACGGCCACCGAATGCTCAAGACCGGTTCGCACAAATTGAATGATTCGGCCTGCCGTTCGGCGTTGACGCTTGGGCAAGTTCTCTGTTATAAGCCGCCGCCTTTCTGTGTTTCGCCGTGCGTCGATTGACGATTTCGGCCGCCCCAAGGCGCCTCTTATTTGAGCGACTGCCATGCGATTTACACCCGTCAAGGAACCGATTCACAAATCTCTTGACCGCCGCACGTCTGCCCTGTTGGCATCACCCGTCAATGGGGCCTCGCTGGCGGCGTTTCGGATCGCGTTCGGTCTCGTCCTCTGTTGGCATGTTGCCAGATACCTCTGGCCACAGTCGGGAACCAGCATGGCGGAGTATCTCTACGTCACTACTCCGTGGAACTTTTCTTATCCGGGCTTCGCGTGGGTGCAACCCTGGCCGCAGCCGTGGCTCAACGTGCATTTTCTGCTGGTGGGTCTGGCCGGTTTGTGCGTTGCGGTAGGATTCTGTTATCGGGCCGCTGCCGTGACGCTGTTCCTGTCGTTCAGCTACACCTTCCTATGGGAACAGGCGAAGTACAACAATCACTATTATCTGATGTGTCTGATTGCGTTCTTGCTGATCTGGATGCCGGCGCAATCACGGTTTTCGGTCGATGCCTGGCGGCGGTGGCGCGCAGCGCGCGGTCCAATAGATGCCGAACCGCTCACAACGACGGAGCAGATTCCGTTTTGGCCGATCTTTCTGCTGCGGGCGCAGCTCTTCATTGTGTACTTCTACGCGGGCGTGGCCAAAATCAACGGCGATTGGCTCGCGGGCATACCGCTTTCGGTCCCGGCCGGCCGCTTCCACGGGATTCTGGCCGATTTCGGTCTCTCTGGTTTGGCCAGCGTAGAACAAGTCTGCCTGTTTCTGGCATGGTTTGGGTTGACGTTCGATCTGGCGATTGGCTTTCTGCTGATCATGCCGCGCACCCGCTGGCTTGCGATATTGATGCTGGCCGGCTTTCACGGCACGAACCATTTCATGTTCGACATCGGCGTGTTTCCCGTCATGGCGTTCTTAACCACGCTTATTTTTTTTCAACCCGACTGGCCGTTGCGTTTCGCGAGATGGCTCAAACAACCGAAGCTGGCGCGGCCCGATTGGGGCTGGTTCGCCGGCGGCCTCTTTGCGCTGCCGCTGGTCGGTGCGGCGCTCGGTTGGCGTTCGGGCGAACCTCGTGAATCACCCGAGTTAAAACCGAAGTCACTGGGCCGGCCCGTCATGGCATTCCTGCTGGTCTGGCTGGCAGCGCAGGTGCTAATCCCGTTGCGACATTACGCCATCGCCGGTGATGCCAACTGGACCGAGGAAGGCCAGCGTTTTGCCTGGCGGATGAAGCTGCGCGCGAAAGCGGCCGGTCATATCATGTATCAACTGCACGATTCCGGCCTGCAGGAAATCGACACCAATGGAAAGAAACAATTTGCCTGGGACCGCTGGCCGGACGAACATGCCATCTACGTACCGGTCGAGCCTCGGCTCTTCCGCTGGGAAAACCACTTCGGTTTGAACATGACACACGAACCGTGTGTGGGCCAACGGACTTTATTTGTGCCTTTTGGCGAAAGCGACGAGGCCCTCGAAAACAAACGGGCAGAACTAATCGATACGTGGCAGACACGATTCGGCCGTGAGATCGAAGTCCACGAAACGATCTCGCTGAAACGCGTGCTGAGCGAACTGCGCACGAAGCTGAAGTCTCTGCCGACAAACACGATTGCCGACAACTCGATAGCCCATCGAAATTGTCTGGCTCACGTTGAGGTTGTCGGCGAACTGATCGATCGCGGCGACGGCGGAAACGAGTACCAGCGCGAGAGCCACTGGATTCTCATCGTCAACCATCTGAGCCTTGTCGCCGACTCACCCTTTGCCGACGTGACGCTGCCCATCCTGCGGCGAATGCACCCCTTCGCGCTGCAAGGGGCCGCGTTTTCAAGACTGCGCTTCCTGGTGGTCGAAGACAGTCACGCTTCAGATAAACAGCGCGATCTGGCATTGCGGAAATTGGGAAGCGGTAAACCGTATCTCGTGTGGGTTGATCTGTCGCGTCTGCGGCCCGACGATTGGCGGCAGATGCCGCGAGCGTTCGTCACGTTTGACGACAAAGACCTCAAAATTGTGTGGAATCACTTCCGCGAACTCAATCACATCCAGCTCGAACGGTTCAGCGTTCGCCCCGAGATGATTCGCCAATACGCGCGGCGAATTGCCGGCGAGTGGGAAGCCGAGACCGGCCGCAAACCGCAGGTCTTTGCATTCGGCAGCGTGATGCTCAATTACCGCCGTCCGCTGCCGCTGGTCGATCCCGAAACCGACCTGGCCAGCGTGGAATACAGCCGCTGGTCGCACAACGCCTGGATCCTGCCCCATGCCGCCAGGGTGAGCGATCAAGAATTGCGATAGTTTGCCGTCGTGGTTTGATTGGGCGAGGTTCGTAGTGACTCGATTCATCGGGTTCCCGGCCGCCAAAGGCGGCGGGTGGCGGGGGTGCGGAGCGACGTTTTCGGAGCGAAGCCCCCAGACGGCGCGCTCGCTGGGGGCTCCTGTTGTTCGAACCCAGCCACCCAACCACTGTAGGGAACGCCCTCTGTGGCGTTCCGCGATCGCTGAGTAAACGCGGATCGGCACAGAGGCCGATCCCGACAGCGGCATGTAGCAATCGACGACGGATCGGGACGGAGCCCGATCCCTGCAGCTTCGTTGTTTGGCCCCTGCATCAGTCGGCATAAAGCCGACCGCTCACCAGCTTTCCTGGGTGCCTGCCGCTCCTGTTATTCCGGTTAGGCAATCTCTGCCAGCTTGCACACGTGCGACGAAGAGGCTGGCTGCCAGCAACCGATAAGAGCAACGGACCGGCGTGTTCCGTACATGCCGGGGATCAGTGGTCACGAAACACACTGGGGGATGTCGCGATGCGACGACCGTTTACAATGGCACTGTTGGGGCTATGCATGGCCTTAGGCTCTTCGAGCCTGCTGCAAGCACAGCAGATTCAGCCGATTTCCTACGACGATCTCGTCGCCCGGCTCGCGAACGTCGAGTCTGAGTTGACGGCTATCCGCGAAGCGGGACCGGCACAAGACATCCCGTTGGGGCCGGACCAACTCTACAGCGATAATGCCAGCACCCGCGGCGGGCTGTTCATTTCGTACGAAAACGTCTGGATCAAGCCGTACTTCAACCACAACGCGGCTTACGAGATCTTCGACGTGGATATCATCCCTGGCGGCAACATCAACCCCATTAGCGAGAATTCGCGGGTTGTCGAGTTTGACTGGGGCTTCCGCAGCACGCCTCGCGTCGAACTCGGATACATCGTGCCGGGCAGCGGACTCGGCTGGCGCGCCCGCTACTGGCAATTCGACAGCACCACCAGCGCCCGCGCCGCCGATCCTTTCGTTGCGAACGGTTCACCCGGTCGTATCGAAGTCGGCCTGCACGACGATCCCGACATCCAAGTCAGCACGGGGGACAACGAGGCAGTCCGGGCGACGGATTCGTTGCGGCTCACCGTGATCGACGCAGAAGGGATGTGGCGTCACGAATCGGATTGCAACGCATTCACAGTCAGCGGCGGCCTGCGTTACCTGCGGAAAGAGCAAAACTACCGGGCCGAATTAGCCGCTGTCACGACCGGCATCATCGACAACATCGTGGTGTCGGATACGTTCTTCGAGGGAGTTGGCCCGACACTTGCCCTGGAAGGCGTCCGCCGTTTGGGTGGCTCATCCATGTCGGTGTTCGGCAAAGGCCGCGGCTCGCTGCTGCTGGGCGATTCCGGCTTGCAGCAAGCTGACGTCGATCCTCAAGACCTCAACTCGCCAATCGACGACTTTTTCACGACGGAAAACTCGGTCGATTTCCAACTCATCGCCGAGCTGCAAATCGGCCTGCAGTACGACCGTACGCTCTGCAGCGGGAAAACGATCTTCGGCCGCATCGGGGCCGAACTTCAATACTGGCCGAGTGCCGGTTCGGCCTCCTATCAGAACGGCGAAGACTCCGCAACAGCGCCGGACCCGCGCGACGCCGACATGCTGCTGTTCGGCCTCTCGGCCGAAGTCGGCACGAGGTGGTAATCGCGTAGTTAGCCGCTAAATCATTTAGCCGCCGGTGATTACACCGACTGCATACTCCCTGGCTAGAAAAGCCCGGCATTTTCAAAATGCCGGGCTTTTCATTTGGCCCTAAGGTCGCTCTGAACTTTGCTCCCGCTTCGCCGCCCGGCTGCGCGAAGTCCGCAACACCTGTGGGTTAAATCGTGGCTGCGATGTCGGCCGGGCCGTGCGGCTGCGTTGTTGGGTATGCTGCCTGCTTGTCACTTTGGAGCGGCTGAAGTTGGCGAGTCCGGTGCTGAACGAAGCCGTCGGACAAGCCAACGATCGAGGAAGTCGTTGACATTCTGTTTTGCTTCGATTCTATAGCGGGCCCAACCGTTACTTTTCGGTGCGCTATAGCGGGCCGAACAAGCCGTTAACCCGGAGGGATTGTCGCTGGTCGAAAACAGAGACTTTGCGAGTAGAGAGCGCGAAGACGGCTTCCGGGAGCGCGAGTGGCGAGTCTCTGTTTGCGACCATGGGTCGTCTACGCCAAACGCCCGTTCTCTTCGCCCGCTCGTGTGCTGAAATATCTGGCTCGCTACACGCATCAAACCGCCTGCGCCCACGCTACGTCACAGACCAGGACATGTTATGACTCCGTTGGCAAAAGAGACGGGCTCATCTCGGACATCGGGTCGTTGGCAAATCCGACGACATTCAACGGAATTGGAGCGGAAGAATGTCTCCAGATACATTTGTCGGATCAGCCGTTACAGGGTCCCCAGTGCGCGTCCAGCCAAACTGATGGAGTGTTGTCAATCGTTGGTTTTCGCGATTGGCTGTTGAATAACTCGACACACACGGTAACTTGCCCGAAGTGAATCCGTTATTGCCGTAAGCGAAATCAAAACACGCGGTTCCCGTCAAATCGTAACCGGGCGATCCAGACAGGAGCAACGGACAGGAATTGAACGGCGTCAGCGGCTTTTGGCACGGTGGAAGGCCCGCTGTCGTCGCCGACGTTCTTGGCGTGCGGTGGCCGAGCCAGAGGCCCAGCGTCTACCAGACCCTACCCAACGCCCACGGGCCGTGGACTCGCCCAGTGGATCGGCCAAGACGAATGCGACGACGCCAGACGAAGCTCCACGTCGAGACGTCGGTCGAATCGGCAAACCGGAACGAAATGAGTTGTTCTTGCAGTGGTATGAAGTCGAGAACGCCGACACCTTCCACAGTCCCGCTGCCATTCGTGACAAATGGAATGCCGAAAACCCCAGGGACAAGATCAACGAAAGCACTGCCGACAATGGCCTGGGCGCCGTGAAACAAATCCTGCGACGCGCCCGGATCAAACGCAACAGCGAACGGGGTACGAAATAGTTTCGTACCCCGCAAATTGTCGATTTGTACCCCGTTGTACCCCGTTATTCGTCGCACAATGACCCCACTCAATCACGAGTGGAGTCAAACATGCAAGGCAACGGAAGCCGGACGACGGCCCAGCAAAGCGGCCAACGTCGGAAACTCACCCTCGACGACCAAACCCGCGGCGAACAACTGCGCCGCATCGATGCGGTTGCTCCCGTCCTGGCCGACAGCGATCTGGTCTCCACGTTGCGGGTGCTGGATGGCGTCACCCGAGGCTACCCAAACGGTCGGCCACCTACTCACCACCTGATCGGCGAGCTAATGGGGCTGCCGGTCCGCACCCGCCCCCATGCCTACCGACGTGCTGCGAAGGCCATTCGCCGTCTGATTGAATTAGGCGCTGTGGCTGAGACCGTTTCCGGCGAGCGGAAAATCGACGATCCATTCCGCCCCGACCTCGCCAACCGGGACCACGAAAAGGTTTTCCATTGGCGAATCGACTACGGGCGGCTGCTCGAACTCATCGAGCAAGAGTCCCCCCAGGATGCGCCGATCATGCAGGACGCTGCGCCATCCATGCAGGCAACTGCGCCGATCTGGCCCGACTGGGAATCAGGTTGGAAGCCAACGGCAATCGGCTGCGGTACTCCCCTCGATCACCCACCAGTTTCGCTCGGTGTCGTGAAATACTGGTACAACCACAAGGACGAATAGTTGCTATTTTAGCAACTATAGAGTACGATCTCAGAATGGTTGGAAAAGCACCAAAGAGAATTCCGCTGAGTGATCAAATCCGGCAAGCCGTTGAATCCAGCGGCATCAGTCAGTACCGGCTCTCAAAGGAAGTGCAGATTGGAAAAACATCGCTGTCGCGGTTTATGCGCGGAGAGCGTGGACTGACATTGAAGGCCCTAGACAGGCTTGCGGACTTTTTAGAACTTGAAATCGTGGTTCGCCACAAGCGGCGACGGAAAGACAAGTGAGACGATGGCATCGGTATTCAAACGCGGCGGCAAGAAGAATCGAGGCGGTTCCTACTACGTCAGTTGGACCGACCACAGTGGCCAACGTCAGACGAAGTCAGCGAAGACAACCGACAAGGCAACAGCCGAGCGGATCGGTGCGAAGCTGGAAGCGGATGCGGCCTTGCGGCGGGATGGTGTCATCGACCCGACGCTGGACGCGATCGGTAAAGAATCACAGCGGTCGATTGAATCGCATCTGGCCGACTACGAAGCGAAGTTACGAGCCGCAAATCGACATCCACGGTACATCCGCGATTCGCTGACGGTGGTCAGGGCGTTGGCTGAGTTCTGCGAGATTGTGTCTGTGGCTGACTTGGACGCTGACGGTGTGAATCATTACGTTGGCGCCCTGCAAGCGAAGGGACGCTCGGCGGGGACGGTTCACTTTCACTTGAGCATCATCAAGGCATTGTCACGGTGGTTGACGATCAATCACAAACTGGCCCGAGATCCACTGATCTCCGTCCGTAAGCCGAACCCTGATGCTGATCGGCGTCGCGAACGTCGAATGCTGCTGCCGGACGAATGGCATTGGTTGCGTGACGCCACAAAAACAGGCCCCGACAGATTCGGAATGACCGGCAGCGAGCGAGTGCTACTCTATGCAACGGCCATCCAAACCGGGCTGCGATCGAACGAACTGCGAAGTCTGACGCGCGGTCGCATGTTCTTGGATTCTCAACCCCCATTCATCACCTGCAAGGCCCGTTCAACGAAGAATAAGAAGGACGCACGACAGTACATCCGATCGGACGTTGCGGCGGATCTCCGTTTGCACCTCGCAACCAAAGCGACGAAAGCTTCGGTGTTCGGTATGCCTCACGAAACTGATGTTGCAACGATGGTACGGGCGGATTTGGCAGAAGCCCGGCAGATGTGGCTTGAACCAGTGAAACGCGACGCCGAGGATTACATGCGACGGGAGCAGAGCGACTTTTTGAACGCCACAAACCACGAAGGTGAGATCTTTGATTTTCACGCTCTACGACACACTTGTGGTGCATGGCTGGCGATCGCGGGTGTGCATCCGAAGGCGATTCAGACTGTAATGCGTCATTCGACGATCACGTTGACGATGGACACCTACGGCCATCTATTCCCCGGTCAGGAAGCTGATACGGTGGCCCGTTTCCCCGACATGCTCAATTGTAAATCCAATGCACTGCTGGCAACTGGAACTGACGACGCTGAGGTAAAGACTGACCAGCGGCGCGCAGCGCATGCGCAGCGCGCAGGACGCGAAACAGCACAGAGCGGTGCGAGCGAGTGCGACGGACAATCAACTCCGACGGCACAAGAGAAGTCGCCTAAGCCACTGCAAATTGCGGACTTAGACGATGATGTGCGAGATGATGCGACTGAAAGCGAAAATAGGGCCGGTAGGACTCGAACCTACAACCAACAAATTATGAGTTTGCTGCTCTAACCGATTGAGCTACGGCCCCGGTTATTTTATGTCAATAGGTTACGACGAATGGCAAATGGCAAATTCTGAGACTGACGCCCATAGTGACACTCAATTGCCTGGATTCGTCAGAAACGGTACCCCCTGCGACAACCCGAAGGTGCCGGTGACCCCACCTGCGTAAATCAATCGAAGGCGGTACTTCGAATCAGTCTAACGTGCAGCGACGTAAGAGCAAACCGACTAAACCAAACAAGATTTTTCCGATTTTCGCCCACCCATCGGGTCGGTGGTTCAAGAAACAGATCGGGCGATTCTACGACTTCGGTTCGTGGGATGACCCCAAACGGGCGCTCGAACGTTGCAATCGCAAGTGGTCTTTCATTCTTGAAGGTCGCCCCCTCCGCCAGCCGAAGACGACGGTCTGCGGTCAGGTGATTGTTGTAATCATTTCCTTACCAACAAACAGCATTTGCTTGACAACGACGAAATAACGCTGCGGACATTTCAGGTTTATCATCGATCGTGCGAACGAGTCATTGGCGCGTTCGGCCGAGAGCAACGAGTCGATGACTTGCGACCGGCCGACTTTGACACGCTGCGGGCAGCGCTTGCAAAAGGACGCGGTCCGCAGGCTCTCTCGAACGAAGGGCGATCCTGGCGGCTGCCCCGAAATAGAGGCATCACTTCGCAATGGTCTGCTTAACAAATCGCAGCAGCAGTGGGTGGGCCGGTTCCGCCATCTGGCCGTGGTTGAAGCCTTCCAGTTCGAAAATCTCGGTGTTCGGGTGGCCGACCACTTGCATCATCCGCCACAGGTAGGCGTTTTCTTCAAAGCGCCCCAACAATTCCAAGTCGCGGTCGCCGGTGATCAACAGCAACGGGGGCGCATCTTTACGGACATGGAACAAAGGGGCCAACTCATCGACAACCGGCTGTTTTCCATCGATTCCCCGCTCTGCCCGAACGGTGAAGTGCGTAATGGTATGACCGCTATAGGGAATGAGACCGGCGATATGGTCGGCATCGATTTTTTGTGCCTGTAACCAGCGTTTGTCGAGCCCCAACATGCTGGTCAGGTAACCTCCCGCCGAATGACCGCTCACGAAAATACGTTTTTGCGATCCGCCATACTTTTCAATATTGCGAAACGTCCATGCGACCGCAGCGGCCGCATCTTCAATGTAAGCGGGGGACTTCACTTTGGGATGCAGGCGATAGTTGACAGCAACAACGGCAATTCCCTTTTCTTTCAACCCCTTGGGAACAGACCGATTTCCGCCCTTCAAACCACCGCCGGGAAACCAAACCACCGTCGGGAAGTTCTTGACACCGTTCGGATAATACACGTCAAGGCGGCATCGTTCTCGCATGTAGGCGGTTAAGTCGGAACCGCTGCGGTACAGAATGTCCGTCTTCGTTTGATAGGTTCGTGTTTCCGATGTCGGCGGCTGAGCATGCGCCGTCTGCGCGAACCATCCTGTCAACAAAATGAGAAAGGGCAATGGCGGCTGAAACTTCATGGTTGAAACTTCCTAGGATGAGATCGTTCTTTGTTATCGAGTTTTTGGCAATGCAAATCTTTTAAGCTCAATCTGCGCCTCTTTCAGTTTTCCGGTGGAAATCAACGTGCGAATCATGTCGAGTCGTTGCTTTTGTTCTGGGCTTTTCGATTTTCGGCGGAGTTCCAATAACTGTAACGGTAAATCCAAATCGTCCACCGATGCAGAAAAGTGAGGATCGATATAATTGCGGCGAAGTTTCTGGATCACTTTCAGATCGCGGTACCCGAACCTGCGACTCGGCTCGATGACCGTACCTTCTCCCCAGTCATTCCAAGTGGCAATTTGTACGATGGGCGCTTTCGTTTTCAGCGCCTGTTCCATCGAAGTCTGAAATGTCACGCCTCGATTGTCGTCGATGCGACCAAAACTTTTGTGGACTTTCGCCTCCGCGTAAATGTCCACAAAGCGGGGAAAGGCCACAGGAATCGAATACTGCCAATCTCGCGAGGTTTTCTGGAATCGCTGAATTGCCTTCAATCCTTCCTGAGGGACCGGCCAGTCGAAGGCGCCCATCGCGGAGGTTCTTCGGTGATGCTGACTGAAGTAGGCAACTGGCAATTTCAAACCGGCAAGGCACTGCGTCCATTCTTTGTTGGTCAATCCGGTTTGACCGAAAGACAAGAGAACGGGCCGGCCTTCCAGTCGCACATAACTTTTGAGTTGAAACCAGTTTTCGGCCATCCAGGCGAGTTCACGCTTTGCATGAGTCACTCGGTTTTCAGCCGTAAGACGGCCAGATTTTTCCAATGCGGGAATGGTTTGATCTTCGTAACAGATGGCAAACTTCATTCCCAACCGGGTCACCTGCTCGACCAGATGTTTGGTGTTCCGGTGCAGACTCTTATAGTCGTGAAGATCGGTCAGTCCGTACCAATCAACAATCACACCATCGATCCCGGAGAGTTTCATCAGCAACAAATGATATTCGAGCACGTCAGCGTCGTTCGAATCGTAAGGCCCGACCAAAGGATAATAATGAGCCGCGATTTGCCGTTTGCCCTCATTCATCATTTCCGGGTCGAACGCATTCATCGTCCAATGCCAGCCCCAAACTTGGCTGACTGGCCGGGTGGCAAACCAAGGCATGTAATGAGCCAACACCAATCGTTGCGGTTGGTGAGCAGTCTGCAATTCTTCCGACTGTACCCGGCTCGCCGGAAAAAACACGAGAGCCACGAGAATGAGAATTGAAAACCTTTCTTTTTGCATTTTGTTTGACATTTCTCTTAGCCGGAGTTTTAGATCCATTATGAGTCCTCACCAAGCATACCAGACTCCGAATGTACGGCAACATGCTTGGCTGATGGGAAGGTGTCCCCGGTCCGGCGCAGTCAATACCGACCGACAACTGCTGAGTGCCAACGGCCCTGCACTCCTGATCTCAAGCACCTTCAGCGACGTTGAGAATTGTCAAACAATGGTGGGAGAGGAGCGAGTTGCCGTTCAATTCAACAAATCGCCCTTGAGCCAGCGCAACCGCCAAGCGACAATCAACGCGCCCCAACCAAACCGAAGGAGTGCGTGATGAGAACGACCAGTTTCGTAACCATCTGTTTCTTCGCCCTGACGGCGACCGCCATCGCCGACCCCTGCGGCATGGTCCCTCCAGTGTACGTGGGAGACGACATTCCCATCGCCCGCGTCGGCGAGCAGAAGACCTATGTGTTCTTCAAAGACGGCGTCGAGACGGTCGTCATCCGGCCCGGCTTTGAAGGCAAGGCGATGAGTTCGGGATGCTGATCCCGTTTCCGTCGATCCCCGATCTGCGCAAGGTTTCTGACAACATCTTTGATCACATTGCTGCTGCGGTTGATCCGCCGGAAGTGGTGATTGATATATCACCTCGCCCCATTCTTCCGCAATCACTTCAACTTCTCAATTCCGCGCCTTCCGATGGAGACGATGGCCTCGCGCTGCGCCGAGGCCAAGTCCGCGTCGTCAAAGAAGAAGCCGTCGGCATGTACGAAGTCGCCGTTCTCGAAGCAGGCAGCGCGGCCGCTCTCAAGAAGTGGGTTGATGAACACGGCTACCAATATCCCGACGGCATGGACGACGCCTGCAACGACTACGTCAAACAGGGCTGGTGCTTTGTTGCGGTAAAAACCAAGGTCGGTCAGAAAAAGGGCGTCGATCCCAAGCCGGGTATGCGGAAAGTCAACTCGTCGCTGCCGGACGGTTCCACCTTCGACGGCAACGTGCAGGCAATGGGGTTCCGCTTCAAAGTGAAACAACTCGTCGTGCCGATGCGGCTCTCGACATTCAACGAAGGCGATCTGCACAACATCGTTTATCTTCTCAGCGACAAGCCGCTGAAGATTCGCTCGGTGCCGGAAGAGTACGTCGTGCGGCAAATTCCCGGCGAACAGCTCTTGAAGAACGTGATCGATCCGTTGCCGCTGCGAATCATCGGCGGGACGATTAAAGACTTGCAGCCGTTCCAAAAACAGAATCTGAAACAACGCCGCGATCCCGCGCCGCACAACGGGGCGGCCAAAGATTTGTTCGCCGCCGACCTGTTGGCCGTCAAAGAAGGCCGACTGACGCATCCGCACGAAGAAGTCGAGAAGATGCTGTTGGCGGTCGGCGAACGACTCGGTTTACGCGGACCTGAAATCGACAAGCTCAACGAGGCCTCGCTGAAGACCGAACGCGAGGAGACGGTCAAGCAGGGATTGGAAGACTTGAAAGGGATGACGCTGTCGGTGATCGACGGCAGCTTTCCCCGCGAGGTGCTGGCGAGCCGCAACCTGACGTTCAGCCCGTACAAAATGCCGGGCCGACGCAACAAACGCGAGTTTTACGACGCGAAGACGTTGAAGCCTGCGCCGGTCCAGGCAGGGGCGATTCACTACGGTGCGGTGAGTCGGTTGGAACTGCCGACACCGGCGGTCGTTGCCGACAAATCGCGGGCTGACAGCTGGAGCAGCCTCGCTCTGCTGATGCTGCCGTGCATGGTTATTGGGCTGACGCTGGCTATGCGGAGACGCCGGACGAAATGAGAATTGTTTTTCGGGTTTGTCACTGAGACTGTCCGCGTCGAACAGTCCGGCCATGAGAAGCAAGAGACAGGCAATGGCGTGGGAACAACGCGGCAACAATCGCTACTACGACACCGGCCATCGCGTCAACGGAGCAACTTTTGGGGAGCACGCCATTCGTGACCGACCCCGATTGTTGTACCACCTGAAGTGGAAGAATCGGGGCCAAGGTTGTTGGCTGTATTTAAGTAGGGCTGCGCGTAGCGAAGTCCTGATGTAAACAGCGTGCCGCTCGATCTCGCGGTTGATGGAATCACCCCGTTCGCGGCGTTATGGTATTGATAATCGATGTCACACACATCACTTCAACGCTTCTCCTCCAGCACTTGGATTTGATCGCGTGATGTTGCCCGGGCATCCGGAACACGACTGCCTGCAGCTGCGCCTTGTTGAGGAAATCCCGCCGGAGTTTAACACGAACGGCCCGAAAGATGACTGATCAGCCCGCTGCGGAAACTGATACGACCGATCTTCCGCAAACGTGCCTGCCAACATGGGATATCGCGGAGCTGCCGGAACCCAAGCCGCTCGGTCTGCGCAACCTTGCTGGATTCATTGGTCCGGGGATCGTGATGTGCGGCATACAACTGGCCGGTGGTGAATGGCTGCTGGGTGCCGAGATTACGGCAAGGTATGGCGGCAGCCTGATGTGGATTGCCACGATCGCCATCATCGGGCAGGTGTTTTACAACATCGAATGCGGTCGCTACGCGTTGTATGCGGGCGAACCGGTCTTCACCAGTTTTATGAGAGCGAAACCAGGGCCGAAGTTCTGGATCGCCGTGCTGATGCTGCTGAGCCTGGGCGCATTTGTTCCCGCACTTTCAACGACGGGTGCGGCCGTAGTCGCAGCATTGTATCTGGATCGGCCGCCCGGCGAAGAAGATCGCGCTTTGGTCAACACGCTGGCCTACTGCCTGCTGGGTGCCGTGACATTGCCGATCCTGATTGGCGGCAAAGTCTACAACATGATGCAGTTTGTCATGACGACGAAGGTCGCCGTAGTGCTTGGCTTCTGCACGATTGTCGGTGTGACACTGGTCAGTGCCGAGAACTGGGGCCACGTATTCAGCGGCTTCTTTAAGTTTGGCAACGTGCCAATCGTCGCTGGAGAAGACCGGAACGGAAACGGACTGCTGGACGAAGGCGAAGACTTTGATCGGGACGGCCGTCTGGATACGGTCGAACCAATTCACCGCAAAGATGCTTACGGCAACATCACGGAATGGGACGACATCGACAAAGACGGCAAATGGGACGGCGAGAACGTTGACAACGTCGTCCTCGCGTACACTCGCGACGGAGAATTCCCAATCTTTTTTCTCGGACAGATTGCGCTGCTGGGCGCGTTTGCCGGCTACGCGGGCGGCGGTGGTCTTGGCAACTCAACGTATTCCAATTTCGTCCGCGACAAAGGATGGGGCATGGGCAGTCAGGTCGGCGCGATCCCCAGCGCCGTTGGCGGCCGCCAAATCACGCTCAGTCACATCGGCAAGGTCTTCGTCATCAACAGTGAAAACCTGAAACGTTGGAAGGGCTGGTGGAAGTACATCCTCTGCGACCAGTTGCTCATCTGGATGCCGGGGTGTTTCATGGGCATGGCGCTGCCTGCGCTGATTTCGCTTGAGTTCTCGCCAAACTCAGAATTCTTTCATCAGGCGGAGCGAATGGACTGGGCGCAGGCCATCATCTCGGCAGACGGAGTCCGCCATGCCGCCGGTCTGTCGAGCGGGCTTCGTGAAGGGATGTGGACCGCGATGCTCGTTGTCGGCTTGCTGGTTCTGCTGCCGAGTCAGATGTCGATCGTCGAAGATGTTTGTCGGAAGTGGACGGATATCATTTGGTCGGGCAGCCGCCGAATCCGCGAAGCGAAAACCATTCGAGTGGAACGCGTTTATTACTCAATTCTGGCGTTCTACGTAATCTGGACATTCGTCGCGACGTATTTGTTCACGACCTACGGCACGCCGAAATTGATGGTACTGGTGGTCGCCAATCTCAACAACATCGCCCTGGGCTTCACGGCGTTTTTCATTCTGCGCAATAACATGAAATTCCTACCAAAGCCTTTGCGGCCAAGACTTATCAATCGCATCGGTGTCGTATTTTGCGGAATAACATATCTTGGACTGGCCGGCCTGGTCCTTTATCAGAAGCAGATTCCCCTGCTGAAGGAAATCCTAGGCATTTCGTGGTGACGAACGATGGTCCGTCGGACCATGAGCTCTTCATCACCCCTTGATTGTCGCATCAACTCAACCATTTTCGGAACGCCGTATCGCCGAATGCCGTTGACTCCACCTCGTGCGAAGCAAGCGGCATCGCCGAGGACGCCCTTCTGAAGCGGGTGCCGCTGGTGAAGCCAGGACGAGGCGCACCGTGACAATAGCGACCATTCCGAGCGTGGATCGGTATCGGGCGCGGCGCATTTGGGGTAGGATTAGTTAATCGTTTCCGCTTGACCTGATCGACGTTTTCGCATCTTGCTCCGTGCAACCGAGTTTTCCCCATGGATCTCCCCATTCTCAACAAGCCCGCTTTGCGGCCGATGGCAGACGCCACGGAATCGTTCCACCCGTGTGCCTCGCGGCCGCTACCGATGAGTGTCGAGGAAGTGCGCGAACGGGGCTGGGACGAGGTCGACGTCGTGTTCGTCACCGGCGACGCGTACATCGATCATCCCAGTTTTGCGATGGCGATTCTGGGGCGCGTGCTCGAGGCCGCCGGGTATCGCGTGGCGATCATCAGCCAGCCCGACTGGCATAGTTGCGACGCCTGGCGACAATTCGGCAAGCCGCGGCTGTTCTTTGCGATCAGCGCCGGCAACATGGATTCGATGATCAACCATTACACGGCCAATCGCAAAGTCCGTAACAACGATGCGTACTCGCCCGGCGGTCGTATTGGCTTGCGGCCCGACCACGAACATGTATCAGATGAAGTGCGTGCGTCCAGAAGTCGAGGCAGTCTGTCGGCGGCAATCGTGCGTGCACCCCACAATCTGCAAGCTGCTGGGTACCGATCATGGCCCACTGATCCAGTTGATGAAAGAGACGCGGGAGATGCCGGGTGTCAAGAAAGTCTTGGTCGCCAGCGGCATCCGCATGGATCTGGCTCGCCGCTCGCCCGAGTACATGCGGGAACTCGTTCAGCACCACGTCGGCGGACGGCTCAAGGTTGCGCCCGAGCACACCGACGCGAACGTGCTCGACAAAATGCGAAAACCGAGCAACGACGACTTCGAGCAGTTCACCGACATCTTCAACGAAGAGTCGGCCAAGGTGGGAAAGAAGCAGTACATTGTGCCGTACTTCATCGCCAGCCATCCCGGCAGCGATCTCGATGCGATGATCGACCTCGCGGTATTTCTGAAACGAAGCGGTTATCGGCCCGACCAGGTGCAGGATTTCATTCCAGCTCCGTTCGACGTGGCGACCGCCATGTACTACACCGGCATCGATCCGTTCACGAAGGAGCCCGTGCATGTGGCGAAAGCGTTGCGCGACCGCAAATTGCAGCGGGCGCTGATGCAGTTCTTCAAGCCGGCCAATTATTTTGAAGTCCGCAAAGCGCTGCAGCAAGCGGAGCGAACCGACCTGATTGGCAACGGTTGCGATTGCCTCATTCCATCGACACCGCCGCACGAGGCGCTCGATGCGCGCCGCAAGGACGCCAACGCCCGTTTTCGCGGCGAGTACGTCCATACCATCGGCGACGGCAAACAGAAGAAGCGAGGCCGCAAAGAATCGCGGAACGCGCCGGGCAACAGCTATCGCCCAAAGTCTAAGCCGACGGGCGCGTCGGCTGGGCGTCGCAAGAAAAAACCGCGCGGCCCGTCAGCGAACGGTTGAGCGGTGTGTTTCACTTTCGACCGACACCCTCGAAGAGTTTCCGGTCACAGCAGCCGAGCCAGTTCCCGCGGCAGAGGTGATTCAAACCTTAGAAGTTCTCCAGACAACGGGTGGTTGAATTGCAAGGAACTCGCGTGCAATCCCAGTCGCCGGGCGGGATTCGTGCGGGCCGCATATTTGCGATCGCCGATGATCGGACATCCCGCATCGGCCAGATGCACACGGATTTGATTGCGGCGACCCGTCTCTGGCGTCAGTTCGATCAACGCGCGCGTCGCGAATCGCTTCATCACCCGGTAGTGTGTTACCGCAAGCCGTGTCCGCTCGCTGGACGGGGCACTGTAGACCTTGAAGGGGCCACTCTCGTCCAGGTGTGAACTCAGCACGCCGTGGTCAGCCGGTGGACTGCCTTCCACAATGGCCAGGTAGCGTTTATCGGTCTCGGACCAATTTGCTTGCAGCGCGCGCTTCGCCGCCTCCGTCTTCGCAAAAACCATTAGCCCGGACGTCGCGCGGTCCAACCGGTGGACGATCCACACCCGCTCCGGGCTGAGAGGATCGCTGCGGCGCACGTAGTCTGTCAGAAACGCGTAGGCTGTCTTGTCCCGTTCCGTCGCGCTGGCCATGCTCAACAGATTCTCGGGCTTCTCGATGACAATTAACGACGCATCCTCAAACAATATCATCATGCCCGGTGGCAATCGAGCGTCTGCGCGTACCTTACGCTTGGCGCGAATCGAAACCAGATCCCCATTCTGCAGAGGGTGGTTGAATCGTGTGATTGACCGTCCGTTGACTTCAACCGACCCGTACTTGAGCAACTGCCGAATCTTTGTCCTCTTCATCTCAGGGCGACAGGCAAAAAGAAAAGCCAGAAGTTCCGCAGGATGTTCGACAGTGTGAAATTCGGGCATGACGGTGTGATGCAGCGAAATAGGGTAATGCAGTGAAATAGGCTCCCGAACCGTCAGCCAATCGGAGAACGCGAAGCAGACGAAAGGCGGACCGATCGCGGGTCACCGAAAGCCGAAATCGGCCCAACGTGATGCCATTACGGTTCCCCAGGACGATCTTCACCGATTGATCGGCAGTGAGACGCAAGGGTTGGTGGAGGTCGAAAACCGCGTGGTGTTTCTGTCACCCTGCCGTCTGATCTTATGAGTTTGCTGCTCTAACCGATTGAGCTACGGCCCCAATTCTTCAGCACAACAAAACTTACGCCACACTCAGAAAACTCTGCTTAACCAAAAAGTTGACGCACAGTTCGGAAACCCGGAATCAGTTTACCGCGAAGCGACTTCAGAGCAAACCGAAGAAACTGAACAGGGATTTCCAGTGTTTACTCGCACGGTAGGCCAAGGGGGGCGAGCAGCGCGACAGATATTGATGGCACGGCGAGACACTTGAACACACAAGTTGTATACGGATTCGCCGTCGGGGTGGGGTTGGAGGGGCAATCCTCCCTGAGATGGAGGACTGCCCCTCCGGGAGCCGATCACCTCACATAGACGCAAAAACACTAACCGCCTGTCGTGGGCATCCCGACTCGGCCAAGTGGGGAGTGATCCCAACCACGCACCAGCACCCCGGGCGGCTGAAGGAGATAAATAATGGGACACGCAATTTCGGAATCTCTCAACCAGCAAATCGTCACGTCTCAATCGATGAAAGTCCTCGTCGTCGATGACGTCGGGCTGGTTCGGCATTGCATGGACCGTATGTTGGTAGACTTGGGGTTCAACGTCGCCACAGCGGCTTCCGGACGAGAAGCGATTGAAGCAATCATCAGCGACACTTCGATCGGCGCCGTCGTCACAGACCTCCTCATGCCGGGCATGGACGGCATTGAACTCTTCAAGGCATCGCGCAACATCAAGCGCTCAACCGACGCGGGCGAGATACCCCCGCCGGAATTCATTCTGATGACGGCGCAGCGTCCCTCGGCAAACGTCGATGACAAACAGACCAGCCCAATGCGGCAGGCCCTTTCCCTGGGGTTTGTGGACGCGATGTTGAAACCGGTCGATAAAGAGCGTTTATTCCGACACCTCTCCGCGATCAACGGTCGCCGGAACGTGGAATCGAGCAAGGCCGCAGGGTCATCCGAAGTAATCGTCCGCGCCGGAGACACGACTCCCACACCGCCTGCATCACGCGTGAGTGAGAACTACGAGGGTTTGCAATCCACAGTGGCAGAGGTGCGGACAACCGCGGAACGCAGGCTCAGTAAATTCCAGGAGAAATACACCGAACTCGAGGAAGAACTCAGTGAGTTACGGGCCCTGGTTGAAGAATTGCGGGGCTCGTCGTGAACGACTCCGGCCGTCGGCATCGACGTTTATCGCCACCGCCTTGCACACGCCATACCATTCAGCGTGCGTCAGATTTCAAATGACAACGAAATCAATTCACGGGACAAGCACAAACTGAACGGCGTCCAGAATCACATAGCCATTGGTGGCGCTGTTCGAAATCGTCACGCTGCCGGCGGTCCCTTTCGCGAATTGGAAAGTACCAATTGATTTCAGCTTGCCGTTTTTTGGTGCCGTCCTCTGGTTGAGCGTGACGGTTTTCGTGCCGTTGGCCGTTTCAATCGTCACCGGCACGTTGGTTGCCCGATTGGGATTGGGAGCGTGAGCGATAGACACTTCGTATTTGCCCGCGACGGGCAACTTGGGTCGAAAGACGGCTTTCATTTCACCCTTGGCCGTGTTGCCATCGTGCAGATATCCGAATTCAACAAATCCACCGGTCGATCGGCTTTCGATCCACTGGCCGGTGCGTTTGGAAATGCGGTCATCGACAACAATTCCTTTGAGTGTCCCAATTAGAATCGACGGCACAGGACGCCGCCCGGTCCATTCGAGTACCTGCTTGTCTTCCAGTAACCTCGATTGCAGTTTCTTGATATCAATATCCTGTACCGCGACGTTGTCGTCGATCGCGTGAACGGCAGCGGTTGCAGCCGACTGGC
The DNA here is from genome assembly GCA_963581435.1 of Planctomycetota bacterium. Lineage (GTDB taxonomy): Bacteria > Planctomycetota > Planctomycetia > Planctomycetales > Planctomycetaceae > JABISG01. The sequence goes on along the minus strand of CAUZOL010000073.1, from coordinate 2,799 downwards.
CAAGCACCATGAAGACCGGCTCCATTCGGATCGAACCGTAAGCGATGTGCGAAGCGGACATCGCAACCGGCACCAGCAAGTTCTGACACTGCGTTTTCTTCGGACGAATTGATCGGTAGGAAATTGGATACGGAGCGAATCCGCCCACTTGCACGTCGCCTTCGTTCCAAACGCGGCCATCTTTTGCGTACCGCTGCACGTTGTGTGAATCCATGGTGTAAGCCGCCAAAGCGACCGAGTCGTCGGCAACCTTTTGCCCCTGGCAGTTTTGCTGGCTCATCACATATTCGGATACCATCCGTCGGGCTTCGCGAACATATATCTGGTGAGGCCAATTGCCGTTATCGACGAATTCATCTTTCGCGAGCCGCAATGATTGGAAGTGATCTCGAATCGCCTGAGGAACGCGCGGGTGATTGGCGAGCGTCCACATCAAGCCCTGTTGGTAACGTGTGTGTTCGGCAATAATTTTCTCGCGGGTCGCATAATCGCCATCGGGATAATCGTAGTTCATCCCCAAATTGTCGGTCGAAATGGCGAAGTTGTTGTTGGTATCGGTCTTGCGGTTCGGCATGTACGTGGGATGCCAGGGAAACCGCGTGTCGCCCGCTTCACAGTTTCTCAGCACCAATTCAAACTGCCGTTCGTCGTAGTTCTCAGGCTTCGGCCAGGAGATGCTGTTTTCTTTTACGTTGGTGGTACACATACGAAAGCAATACGCCTGCACGCGATGATCGCCTTGCCCGTCAACACCCTTCGGTTGAGGTTGAACGCCCGGCAACAGGCCGCTGGTCGGGTCGCCTTTGATGACAAACGGATCGACGGCCTTGTTGAATTGATGCTTGACGGCGTGCCCGATCTGAAGGCCGTTTAACGTTTCACCGTACGTTGCGTTGGCTTCGCGGCCAACGTGGTAATCGACGCCCGCTTTCGCCATCAGGTCACCTTCATAGGTGGCATCGATGAACATCTTCCCGGCGAAGGTTTTCCCCGATTTCATCGTGATCGAAACAATTCGACCATCAACCTTTTTTACGCCGGAATTCAGATTCAGTCGTTCAGAAAAAAGTACAGGGACTTTGAATTTGGCCAGCATTGTATTCAAGACGTTCTCAGCAACATGCGGCTCGAACGTCCACATCGCCTTGTCCCCTTTCACCTGCCGACGGCTGTTAAACGAATCGCGAGTCTGCCAATTCCAGGATGCGTCCTTCGAGTAATGCTCACCAATGCGCTCGTAGAAGCGACGCGACATTCCGCCAATGGCCCCTTTGTTGCCGATGTCGGTAGCCCCCAGCCCGCCGGTGGTTAGCCCACCGATATGCTTGCCGCGTTCTATCAACACAACGGTTTTTCCCATGCGAGCCGACTGAATGGCAGCGATCGCCCCGCCCGCTGTTCCGCCGTAAACGACGACGTCGTATGCTGAATCAGCCTCCGCATTGACCGCAGATGGGTGAATTGCCAGTAACAAAACGCTTGTGAGTAATGCGAAACACTTGAACTTCATGATCGCAATTTCCTTGTTGGCGAAGAGTTTCGTCATGGAGATATTTTGCGGTGCGACGGATCGAGGGACGCGAAAGTACGACGCCCATCTTACCGGGACGATGCGGCGACTGCACGCAGAATCATCTATGGGATGCGTCGTCGGACGCGAAGTCACCCGGACAATGTTTTGCTGAGCGAACATGCGTTACATGCTCGAACGCCAATGCTTGGGTGTGCGACCAAGTGACAGATGTGATATCCTTTATGTGACGAAGTATGGAGTCGGCGCGGCGAATCGCCGAGAATCAGTAAGTGACTAACCCATTCGGCTGGCCGTCTGACACAGAATTCCTCGATCGACTCGTTAATTTGAGCGTGGGAGCTTTTGAATGAACGATCTCCAATTGAACCGTCGCCAAGCCATGATCGCGAGCGGGTTAGGAACGATGAGTCTCGGCATGCCGGGAGTGGTGATGGGTGCCGACAAGGTCGATGACTCGGGCAACGCCGTCGCCTCGAACAAATCCTGCATCTTCGTCCTGCTCTGTGGTGGGCCAAGTCATGTTGACACCTGGGACATGAAACCGGAAGCACCGTTGGATTATCGCGGGCCGTACCAACCCATCGACACCAAGGTCCCCGGCATGCGCATCAATGAGATGCACACGAACCTGGCGAAGTTGACCGACGAATTCACGCTCATCAATTCCATGTCGCATCCGGGCGCGATCAGCAACCACTTCGACGCGATGCACAATCTGCTCAGCGGCCAATCGGAGAAAAGAGTGCAGCAGGGAATGCCGAATGAACACCCCTACCTGGGCTCGTTCGTTGCCAAGCACAAACCCAGTACACGCAATTTCGTTTCCAATGCGTGGCTCATCAAATGTGTGGGACCGCCCGTCTTTTGCGCGCCCAACATCGGAATTGGTGGCTACCTTGGCTCGGCGTTTGCGCCGGTGTTTGTCGGCTCGGCCGGCAATCATCCGGCAATGGAAAACTTCAAGCCGCCTCGAATTTACGACGCCTACGACGAGAAACGATTCGAGTATCGTAAGACGCTGCTCGCCAGCCTGGAATCCACCAAGCTGGATAACGACCAGCAGGTCAAGGACTGGTCGGACCTGCGTGAGAAGACCTACGAAGGCTTGACTCGAAAAGAAGGCCGGCAGGCATTTGATCTGAAACAGGAGCCTGTCAAAGTCCGTGAACGTTATGGGATGCATCCACTCGGGCAGAATCTGCTACTCGCACGTCGCATGGTGGAATCGGGCGTCCGCTTTGTCACCGTCAACGGCTGGACCGGAC
>CAUZOL010000072.1:0-23874 GCA_963581435.1 Planctomycetota bacterium | reverse complement strand
TTTCATCCGGGGAAAGTTCAGAGACATTCGGCAAACATTCGACCATCTGGTAAACTCCTTACCAGACGCTCCTACCGAAATCACCAAATCCAGTCCATACCAATCGCCGGTGAGTAGTAACTTCAAAACAACGCCATTGCGGTAACTACTCAACAACAATGGTGACCGCTGCTTCGGTGACGATTGTGTTCTTGCCGAGTTCGCCGGTGGCGCGAAACGTGAGATGTTGCCGCGTGCCGCTGGGGACCGTGTCACTGGTTTTAACCGGCACAATCACCTCGGTTTGGCCGGCGGCGATTTGCGTTTCATCGACCGTGAAGCTCTGTGGAGTTTTCGTTTCACGTAATCGCAGACGCATGGTGCCGGGAAAGTTTGTGGTTCGCTGCAGACGGAGGCGGCAGTTGACGGTTTGACCGGGACGGACGCGAACTTCGTTGGTGACGGTCTTGAGCTTCACGACCGTCGGCATCGTGCGCAGCATGTTTCGCTTTTCGGACAGCACCAGCATGGCCTGTTGTTGTCCCGCCGCATCGACGAACGTGGCAAACGCTTGCGAATACAATTGCGTTTGCGACTGCACGTTGATGTGCATCGTTTCGGGCAGGTAAATGGGGACGATGGTCTCGGTCTGGCCGGTCGCAATGATGGCATTCAGAATGTTTACGCCGTCCATGTCGCGGTTCTGCCGGTCTCCCTGCTGGATGATGATCTCGCCGTCGAACCCGTTCAGCCGTTCGACCTCCATCTGGTAGGGAAAGATCGAACCGCGGTAGGCGTACAAATACGCCTCGGCACAGAACAATCGGAACAGCGGCTTGTGTTGAACGGTTAGTTGTAAGGTATCGCGCGTCGTCGAGCCGATACCGACTCCCTCGGCATCGACGCCGAGATGCGCGGCGTGCGCCGTTCGCTGGACGTCCGCGTTCGCTATCTTCGCGCTGCCGGTCAATTGCAGGGAATAGCTGCGGGAAGGAACTTCGGCGGCGGCGCTAAAACTCAGCGACACACTCTTCTTGCCAGCCGGGATCTCTGTCGGCTCGAAAGTCACCCCTTTTGGTAGTCCGTCGATTTTGAGCTTCACGGCGTCGTTCATGCCGCCCAAACGTTGGAGCGCGACGGTTAGTTTGTTCTTTGCTCCCTGCATCAGGTCGAGCGCATCGGAACTTAAGGCGAGGTTGAAATCGGGCTGCGAGTTTCGCAACGACAACCGGTAGATGAAATCATCGCCGCCACGAGCGCCAAATTGCATATCGCGGACACGTAGCAGAAACGTTCCATCGACGGCCGCTGTCCATTCGAGTCGGCAACCCGGTTCAGCCGTATCGATGCTGCGTGTTGTTGCCAACTGCTTGCCGTCGGCGTTTGCCAACAACAGTGTCGGCAGTGCAGATGTTCCGGCGGGAAACGGTCGGCAGTGAATGCTGATCGCGTCGCCTTTATTGGCCGTGAAGCGGAACCAGTCTTCATCGTCGGCCGTCGGTGTGCGACCGTCTACGGTGACCGGCAGTGTTAACTCGCCCGCGTTTGCCACGGTGTTATTCGGTTCGACTTCCAGAATATTTGTGATGTCGTCCACGGCGAGGGCGACCACTGGCGACGGCTGTTGCTTCTGTGCGGTCGTCGAAGAGGGCAGGGCATAGGTCCAATCGGTATTCGCCTCTTGTGGAAACTGAATCCGTTGTCGGAGTTTATGCGAACTCCCGGTTCCTGTCAGAACAAAGAGATCAACGTCGCGCTCAGTCCCCGCTTTTCCTCCGGCAGGGAATGTGTAATGCACGAATGGAGTTGTCGAAACATTGATGCGATAGACATAACTGGGGCCGCCGAGGACGGTGACGTGGGCGACCCGCAAGACGTACTCGCCCGGACTCTCGATGCGCAAGGCGAGTACCGGATCGACGCCGATGCGGATTTCGTCGGCGGCCATGCGTTGACCCGTGGAGTCGAGCAATTCGACGACCGGGTCGAGCCGCGAACCGAGTCGGCCGGCAAAAACTTCGCAGACGACGATGTCGCCCGCTTCGGCTACGAAGCGAAAGTGATCGACGTCGCGGTCGCCGGAGATGCGGCCGTTAACCGTCACCGGCAGTTTGATGGTTTCTGCTGTGGCGGGAATGGAGTTGGATTCGGTTTCGATAAACTCCGGCAGATCACCGATGATGAATGGCCGCGACGCGGTGCCACCCTGTGCGCAGCTCACTTGCCAGTACGCCGATCCAAACGGGGCGTCATCGGCGATAGTGATTTCTGAGGCCCATTCTCTGGGGTGGGTGATCGGGATCTCGGTCGGTTTGCGGCGGACCGAAACTTCGGCGGGCGCAATCAACTCATCACCCAGAATCGGCGGCGCGGTGACACCCATGCCTGACACGTGGAACCGAGTTCCCGGCGGGATGCATTCGGCTCCGACGTTGACTTTGATCTTGCTACCGCGGCGTCCACCAGCCGGAAAGATGTGCGTACTCGACGGTGAGTAACCTGGTTTGGGCTGCGCGCGTGCGGCGTTGGGGGCGGTTAGTAATCCGACGATAATCGCCGTGATTGCAAGTGCCGATGATCGAAGCGAATTCATGGACATGTTCCTGAGCAGCACGCGCGAGACTCAAACTTCTGCGGTGCGTTGCACCGCAGCTACACAACTTATCCGAACAATTCGGTGACTGGGTTTCCGCCATCGACCAATCGCACGGGGCGGCCCAGTGGGGTGTGCATGACTTTTGTGTGGTCGATGCCCAACGTGTGCAGAATCGTCGCTGCCATGTCGGCCGGCGTGATGGGGCGGTCGGTGACGAAGCCGGCTTGCTTGTCGGTTGCTCCAATCGTCTGACCAACCTTTAAGCCGGCTCCTGCCATCGCAATGGAAAAGGCGTTGGGCCAATGGTCGCGGCCTTTCAACTCGTTAATGCGCGGCGTGCGGCCGAACTCGGTGGTGACGACGACCAGCGTCTTTTCCAGCAGGCCACGTTGTTCCAAATCGTTCAATAGAGCCGGCACTGCCTGATCGAACGACGGGCAAAGCAACTCGCGAAGGCTGTAGGTGTTCTTGCGGTGCGTGTCCCAGTGGCCGTTTTCGATGCTGACAAATCGGCAACCCGCTTCCACTAGTCGGCGGGCCAACAGGCAACACTGACCGGCGCTGGTCATTCCGTATTCGTCGCGGACCTTGTCCGATTCGCGGCTGATGTCGAACGCCCGCTTGGCCGCTGCCGACGTCATCAGGTTGTACGCTTTCTTGTAAAACACATCGAAGGCACGCTCCTGCCGACTGACTTCCTCGACTTTTCTCTCGAATCGATTGATTTCGCGGAGGGCGTCACGGCGGCGTTGGCTGCGGTCGCCCGTCACTCCCACGGGCAAAGCAATGTCGCGGACCGCGAATTCCGGTGCGGCCGGATCGGCTTCGATGACAAACGGTCCGTAACTCGGGCCCAAGAACGACGGGCCGCCACTGTTTAAGTAGTTCGGAACAGAAATGTACGGCGGCAACGCGCCGGTTTCTCCCAAACGCGCGACCATCGAGCCGACCGACGGATGCTGATTGTTGTTCTTCGGGCCGGTGTTGAAGTCGCCGGCTCCCGCTTTCCGCCCGGTCATCATGATGTGAAATCCGCGACCGTGGTCCGAGTCGCCGTGCGTCATGCTGCGGAGAATTGCCAACTTGTCGGTGACACGCGAGATTTTCGGCAAGACGTCGGAGACCTGAATACCGGGGACCGCTGTGTTGATTGGCTGAAAGTCGCCGCGGATTTCGGCCGGGGCATCGGGCTTCAAGTCCCACATATCCTGTTGCGGCATCCCGCCGAGGATGAACAGGAATATGCAGTTGATGTCGTTCCGTTTCGATTCGGCCGCACAGAGATGCTCGAACCGCATCGCCTCGGCCAAACTCAATCCGGCGATTGAGCCAACACGCAGAAAGTTTCGCCGGTTGACGCCGTCACAATGTCCGGGAAGCATAGCTCAATCTCCGTTGCTGATTGTGATCGGAGTCTCACCGATTCGTTGAGTTCTCAGACCGAATGTTTCGCTTATTTCGGTTTAGCTGTCGATGGGTGCCACTGGCGACACGCCAGTGGCACCCGATCCTTCTTACGAGAATTGGCTTGTGTATTGTGAGTTCAATGGATGAACAGAAAGTCGTAGGAATTCAACAACGCCCAGAGGAAATCTTCGGCTGCCTGTTGTTTTGATGTTTCGCCTGCGAACAGTCGGTCGGCTATTTTGCGTTCTTTTTCGCCTGGTGGACGTCCCAATGCGGATAGACATAAGGCTTCAATGAGTTGTTTGCGCGGCATGTTGGAATTGATGATCGCGGCAATTCGTCCGCGCGGGCTGACAATCTTTGCTTCGATTTCCGGCGCGTTCATTAAGTGCAGCGCCTGTGCCATCGTCGGCTCGTTCGATTTGCCGCACTCGCAGGGCGATTGGCGTTCGGAGCGACCGAAGGTGTCGAGAAAGTACGAGGGCAGCCGATTGTCCCACAGCGCAATTGCCCGTGTGCCACGTGGCATGCCGGGATAGGCTTCCGGAACGTCGGTCACCTGGCAGACGGCGTCGAGCAAAACTTCGGCCGGTAACCGTTTCACCGTGTAATGCGAGTAGTTTTGCTCGTCGTCGAAATTCGTCGTGTTCGGTTCGCTGGAAAGCTGGTAAACGCGAGAATTTAAAATGAGCCGCATGACCTGTTTCAGGTTGTAATCGGTGGCGATGACTTTCTCGGTGAGAAAATCGAGCAACGGTTCGTTTGTGGCGGGACTTGTCGAGCGGAGATCATCGACCGGATCGATCAGACCGCGTCCGAGAAAATGTGCCCATAACCTGTTGGCCGCCAAGCGGGCAAACCAGGGGTTGTCGCGCGACGTCATCCAGTTTGCCAGTTGAACTCGGGGGTCCCCGCTGTTGAGATTCTGGGGTATCTCTCCCTGCGGCGGTCGCGTCGGCACGACTTCGCCGGAGAGCGGCAATTTGGTTTCGCGATAGCCGGAATGAAAAACAAGTTCGCGGTTTTGCCCCAGCGACTTGCGTTGCATGCCGTTAAAGAATCCAACCATTCCATAAAAATCGCGCTGTCCCCATTGGTCGAAGGGATGGTGATGGCATTGGGCACAGTCGAGCCGAATTCCCAGAAATGCTTGCGAGACTGCCTTGGCCGCATCTTCCGCCTTCGGCAAGGCTCGGTAAAAGTTGACCGGCCCGTAACGTCCGGAACTGCCCGATGCCGTAACCAACTCGCGGACCCATTGGTCGTAGGGGCGGTCGTCGGCCATCTGCTTTCGCAGCCAACGGTGGAACTCCAGTGCGCCGCGTTCGCCCAGCGTTTCGCGATTGACCAGTAGCACGTCGGCCCACCGCAATGCCCAGTAGTCGGCGAACTCGTCCCGGTCGAGAAGATGATCGACGACACGTTCGCGTTTTTTCGGTGTGTTGTCGGCTAGAAACTTGCGGACTTCCTTTTCGGTCGGCAGTGTGCCGATGGTGTCGAGATAGATCCGCCGTAGAAACGTGGCGTCGTCGGTCAGCGCGGAAGGGACGATGCCCATCTTCTGCAGTTTGGCGGAAACCAGTGCGTCGATGCGATTGTTGGCCGGCATGTCGGGGTAGGGCTGTGGTGCATTGGGACGCGGGACGAGTACCAGCGCAGCGGCGACTTGCCCCATGTAATTGACGGTAATGGTCGCTTCGCCCGGCAAGCGCCCCGTGGCAACCCGACCGGTTTCATCGACATCGGCGACAGTGGTGGCGTTGCTACTGTAGGCGGCGGCGTGGGTGACGTCGCGTTGGCTGCCGTCAGAAAAAATGGCCGTCGCCAAAATCTGCTGCTTGGCATTGGGAAGCATGACGCGGTCGGCCGGCTCGACGCGAATGGCCGTCAAGGTTGCCACATTCTGTTGACCCCACGGCATGCCTTGCAGCATCCAATTGTGTAACAGGTCGTAATCGGTGGAATCAGCAACTAGACGGCGGCCTCCCCCATGCGGCCGTCGGCCGGTCGCTTTCATTAGCAGTAAACTCGAATCCGGATCGGCGGCGAAAGTGCGGCGGCCGCGCGCTTCTTTCACCAACGCGTTGTAATCCGATTTCGTATCGAAGCCGAACACCGACAGATGAAACCCGTTTTTTCCCCCTTGCTTGCCGTGACAGCCCCCGCTGTTACAGCCGAGTTTTGAGAGAATCGGGATAACGTCGTTGGCAAAGTGCACCGGTGGGAATGTCTCGTACTGGTCAACAATCACCGGCACGCGAACGGTTGCCGTGTCGCAGCGGACAATCAATTCGGTTCGGCCATCCGCCAGCCCGACAACCGTCGCCCCGCGCATCTGGACCAGGTCGGTGTTGGCGACAGTCACGTCACAACGGTGCGTCACATCGAACGCTTGCCCGGAGGGATCGTGGGCGGTGACGAGCAGTTGCTGAATGCGATTCGCACCACCCAGCCGTATTGTTGTTGGCAACACCGAGAGAGACTGAGCGATGCGCCGGTTGACCGCCGGTTCTTCAGTCGGTTCGCCGGCATCGGTCACGCTCGTGGTGAGAACAATCGAAAGCATCGCGGTAAAAACCGCAGCGTGCGTAGTCGCAGCCCAACGCAACATCGATTACGGACCCCTTCACAAAGGCGACAGCAAACGCCGACACGGAACACGTTTCTGCAGAAATGTGTTCGGCCGGTTTACAAATCAAATTTTACACATGTTTGAATAGCTGCGGCAACCGCAGGGTGCTTGGGCGGGGCGAATTGGATGAATCGCAGTGGGATGGGGTGGGGGGTGTCGGGGGCTCTTCAAAAATCGATGAGAGTCGTTGGCAAGGCGTGCCGGAGCCGTTCTACGCCTTGAGGCGTAATCCTGGTGTCACGCAAGTCCACAATCTTAACTTCGAGTCGGGCGATTCGCACCATCTCGGGGATGGTTGAATCACAGTACTTGTGGCCGCTGAAACGTATGTACTCGACATTCCCTTTGTCATTCAGGAATACTTTCGCTCCCAACCTCTTTAGTACGTCCAACTCGTCTTTGTAGATCGCGCGTTTGTAATCGGGCCACTCATCAAATACGTCTTCGTCCATCGCATTTGCCTCCAAGCGGTCTTACTGAGACCTCTGTTACCTCAGCGTTCTCCTGTTCAAAACAAGTCGAGGCGAAAACTTCGTCGCGCCCGGCACGTGGTTTGTTTCATCACATTCAGTATGATGGTAACAGTGTGGATGGATCAGGAACAGAAAATTCAGTGGCAGGGTAAGCAAGTATGACGTCAGCATTGGGGCAGGTTGTGGACGCGGTGGATCTGGATGCGGGCCAGATGCAGGCGGCGGTGGCTGAGATAATGGAGGGCCGCAGCGGTGAGGTGGAGATTGCCGCCTTGTTGACCGCACTGCGGATGAAGGGTGAAACCGTCGCCGAGATTGTCGGCGCGGCACGGGCGATGCGGGCGTGTGCGGCGAAAATTGACGTGCAGCGCGACGGGCTGCTTGATACCTGTGGCACGGGCGGCGACGGATTGCACACGTTCAACGTGAGCACGGCGGTGGCGCTGGTTGCGGCGACCGCGGGAGTTCCGGTCGCCAAGCACGGCAATCGTGGCGTCTCCAGTTCCAGCGGTTCGTCCGATGTGCTGCAGGCGTTGGGTGTCAATGTTTCGCTCGAACCGGAACGGGTCGCGAGGTGTATAGAAGAGGTAGGAATCGGATTCTGTTTCGCACCGTTGTTTCACGGTGCGATGAAGCACGCGGCGCCGATCCGCAAGCGTTTGGGGTTTCGCACGATCTTCAATCTGCTGGGGCCGTTGACCAATCCTGCCGGAGCGGAGTACCAGTTGTTAGGTGCGAATCGGGACGAAACGGCTGAAAAACTGGCGAGCGCATTGGCGGAACTCGGTTGCCGTCGCGCTCTGGTGGTGTGCGGTGACGATGAAATTGACGAAGTCAGTCTGTGGGGAACGACTTTGGTTAACGTGGTCAACGAAGGCGAAGTGACGCAGGATACCTGGTCGGCGGAAACGTTCGGCCTGCCGCAATGTCAGGCGAGAGACTTGCGGGTTAGTTCTCCCGAGGAGAGCGCGGCAGTCATTCGTGGTGTGTTCGGTGGTGAACCGGGGCCGGCGCGTCACATGGTGTTGGCGAACGCCGCTGCGGCGTTGATTGCCGCCGAACGGGACGACGATCCGCAGTCGGCTGTGGCGACCGCAGCCGAAGTGATCGATTCCGGGAAGGTCGCTGCGCTGTGCGAACGGTTGGCCGAGTGGACGTCGGCTTGACTGTGGACGTTGTTGGTTTTCAGTGTCCGCTGGTTTTATGGTTCGGGAAACTGCAAGCGTGGTACGATATCTCTTGAAGCGAAATACCGGATTCATTTGAGGCTGTTCGATGCGAAATCAGAAGTTCAACCGGCGGCTTTTTGTCCTGTGCCTGGTGTTCGCCGCGACGGCGTTTCTACTGCAATCGGGTGATTTGTCTAGTCAGGAAAAGCCGCGTGATAGCCAGTCGCCTGCGGCGGCGAAGAAACTGTTTCTCGACAAAGTCCAACCGCTGCTCAACAAGCGGTGTTTAGGTTGTCACGGATCGGGTAAGGACATCGAGGGCGGGCTGGATTTGCGTACGCGCGAAGCAATGTTGCGCGGGGGTGAAAACGGGCCGGTTGTTGTTCTCGGAAAACCGGAGAAGAGCGCGCTATTGCAGGCCGTGCTGCGAACGGGCGACGTGGTGATGCCGCCGAAAGAACGGAATCGACTCACACCCGCAGAAATCGCGACGCTGCGTGCCTGGATCACTGCCGGTGCACCGTGGCCCGTGGCCGATGCAGGAAAACCGGCCGATTGGAAAAACGCAGCAGGTGCAAAAGCCGTCAGCATGTCGACCAGCGGCGGTCTGTCGGCCGATTGGACGAATCGTAAATACGCGGCCGCAGATGTTTGGGCATTCCGACCGGTGCAGCGATATTCCGTGCCGTGGAAGGCGCTGGGGAAAAACCGCGACGCATCATCAGCCAATCCGATCGACGCGTTTATTCGCAAGCCGCTGAACGAGAAAAAACTCCAACCTTCAACACCGGCCGGCAAGTTGACGCTGATCCGCCGATTGACACTCGATTTGACGGGGCTGCCGCCGACGTCGGATGAGATCGAGGCGTTTATTTCCAACGACTCGCCCAACGCCTACAGCAAACTCGTCACCCGACTGTTGCAGAGCCAACGGTATGGCGAGCAGATGGCGCGGCATTGGCTGGATGTGGTTCGCTATTCCGACACGGCTGGGTTTTCCAACGACTACGAACGCCCGAACGCATGGCGGTATCGCGATTACGTAATCCGCGCGTTCAACAACGACAAACCTTACGACCGGTTTATCGTCGAACAGTTGGCAGGCGATGAACTCGACCCGTACAACCCGGAACTGTTGATCGCCTCCGGCTTCTTGCGAATGGGGCCGTGGGAACACACCGGCATGAGCGTGGCGGCAGTCACGCGGCAGCAGTTTCTGGATGATGTGACCAACGCCGCCGGCGTCACCTTCATGGGCCAGGCGCTGCGGTGTGCGAAGTGTCACGATCACAAGTTCGATCCGCTGCCAACTCGCGACTATTACCGTATTCAAGCGGTGTTCGCGCCGGTGCAGTTTGTCGATCGGCAGGTTGCCTATCAGCCTTGGGAAAACATCGCCCATTTGGATGGTCTGAAAAAGCTGACCGAACAACGCCTGGCCGACGCGCAGGCGAAGCTCGATGGCCTGATCAACAAGCAGAAGGCTGCACGAGTTGCTTACCTGAAAGAGCGTGGCGTAAAGAACGTCAAAGATTTGCCCAAAGACGAGCAGCCACCCAGCTTTCTTGGTTTGTCAAAGCTCGAATTGAGTCTGCGGAAGATATATAATAAGCGACGCGCCTATTTCGGTCGCGAGATGAAACGTTACCGAGCGCTTTGTTTCGGCGTCTACAACGGCCCGCCGAACGGTTATGCGTCGAACAATCCGCAACTGCTGATGCCCCCCAAAGCGAAGCGTCGCGGTAAACCCGATGATGTGTTCATTCTCGCCGGTGGATCGCTGGCGACTCGGCTCGACGAAGTTTCGCCCGGTGTGCTGACGGCGATGGCCGGTGCGAACGATACGGTGACGCCGACGGCGTGGAACTCGATCCCGCAAACCACTGAAGGCCGACGGCTGGCCTTCGCCCGCTGGGTTGCCAGCGCCAACAACACGCTCACAGCACGCGTTATCGTCAACCGGATCTGGCAGCATCACTTCGGCGGAAACGGTCTCGTTGCCACGCCGAACAGTTTTGGGAAGATGGGGTCGAAACCGTCGCATCCGGAAATGCTCGACTGGCTCGCTACCTGGTTCGTCGAACATGGCTGGTCGATCAAGCGATTGCATCGGCTGATTGTGACGTCGGCAACCTACCGGCAAAGCGGTCGGCATCCCCGTCGCCCGGCAATTGATGAAGTCGATCCCAACAATCGGCTACTGGCGTATTACCCGCCACGGCGGCTGGCGGCTGAAGAAATGCGGGACGGGTTACTGGCGATTACTGGAGAGCTGAACCGCGAAATGGGCGGTCCCGGCATCTATCCCGAAATTAATTGGGAAGTGGCCATGCAGCCGCGGCAGATTATGGGGTCGGTTGCTCCGGCGTATCAGCCGTCGCCAACTCCGGAGCAGCGAAATCGGCGGACGATTTACGCCTTCCGTTACCGCACGCTACCCGATCCGCTGCTCGAAGTGTTCAACCGGCCCGGAACGGACACGTCCTGTGCGCGACGCGATGAAACAACCGTCACGCCGCAGGTCTTTTCGCAATTCAACGGACAGTTTGTGAACGACCGGGCGTTGGCGTTGGCTGATCGAATTGAAAAGATGACGACCGACGGCGATAAACGCATCGACCTTGCGTTCGGTCTGGTTTACGGTCGCGCACCAACGGCTGACGAACGCCGCTTGAGCGCAGCGCACGTGGCCAAAATGACGTTGCATCACCGAAATAAAAAACCGATTCCTGAAAAACTGCCGACATCCGTCACGCGGGAAATGGTTGAAGAACTGACCGGCGAGAATTTTCAATTTGACGAAGAACTGGATCTGATGAAGGACTACCAGCCGGACTTGAAACCGTGGGACGTCGAACCGGCAACGCGCGGACTGGCGGAACTGTGTCTGGTGCTGATGAATTCCAACGAGTTCATGTACGTGTATTGAGCGAATTTAGCTGCGATGCAACGCATCGCAGAGTCTGCAATCCATTGGATCGCAGCTGAGGGAAATGCATTCCATGCAAAACAAATTGACCACCGACCGCCGCAGTTTCCTCTACGGCTTGGGAGCAACACTCGGCACCGTCGCCTTCAATGCGATGCTGCAGGCCGAGGAACGACCGCAGGCCAAGGGGCCGTTATCGCCGAAACAGCCGCATCATCAGCCGAAGGCAACCGCGTGCATTTTTCTGTTCATGGAAGGGGGGCCGAGCCATATCGATACGTTCGATCCCAAACCGAAACTGCACGACTTACATATGCAGGAATTTGTGCGGAAGGATCGGTTCGCCTCAGCGATGGCCAGTGGCAAACGGTACTTTGTAGAAAGCCCCTTCAAGTTTCATAAGGCGGGGGAATCCGGCATTCCGCTCTGCGAACATTACAAACATCTGGCCGGCGTCGCCGACGAGATGTGTGTCTATCACGGCTGTGTCGGTGAGTCGATCAATCACCCGACCGCCTGCTATCACCTGAATACGGGCAACCGCTTCGGTGGCGATCCGTCGGTTGGCGCGTGGACGACATACGGTTTGGGAACGGAGAACCAGAACCTGCCCTCATTTGTTGTTCTCCCCGAAGCGGCCTATCCGCAAGGCGGAGCCGCCAACTGGTCGAACGGATTTCTACCGGCACATTTTCAGGGAACCGCGCTGCGGCCGACCGGTTCGCCGATTCTCGATTTGCGGCCACCCGCCGGCGTCACGCCAACAGTGCAGCGAAACAATCTTGATTTGCTCGCCCAACTCAACGGCGAACACGCCCAGCGGCATCCCCATCATGCGGCATTGGCGGCTCGTATGGAAAGCTACGAACTCGCCTTCCGTATGCAGGCCGAGGTTCCCGGGGTGATCGACATCGATCGCGAGTCGAAGGCGACGAAGGCAATGTACGGCATTGGTGAAAAAGAGACCGACGGTTACGGACGACGGCTGCTCTTGGCGCGGCGGTTGATTGAGAACGGTGTGCGGTTTGTGCAGGTTTATGCCGGTGGGTGGGATTCGCACGATTATCTCAAACGATCGCACACCGCGCGGATGCGGACCGTCGATAAACCGATCGCCGCGTTGCTCCGGGATCTGAAGAGCCGTGGACTGTTGGATGAAACGCTGGTGGTTTCCGCCGGTGAATTCGGTCGCTCGCCCGATAACGGTTTGCGCGGCGGCGTTCACACGGCCGGCCGCGATCACAACTCCGCCGCGATGGCCGTCTGGATGGCGGGCGGCGGTGTTAAACGGGGACATGTTGTCGGCGCGACCGACGAAATCGGTGCGAAAGCGGTCGAAGTCGCCCGGCCCATTCGCGACCTGCACGCGACGATCCTGCACCAGTTGGGACTGGATGACAATAAACTGACGCATTTCCATGAAGGCCGCTTCAAGCAGCTTTCACAAGTTGGGGCGAAGGTGATTGAGGAATTGATCGCCTGATGGGGCGAAATCAACGTAACGTGTGAAGGGTCTGCGAAACCGCAAGCGTTGGTTGGCCAATCTCCGTCTATCCCCAATTGCCCCAAATTGATACAGTTCCCGCCCGAAATGTCTTCCTCAATCGAGGGTTCCAGAGTGGGCGGAAAAGCGATGCGTGTTGCCTTCTTCGAAGACCGGGCTGCGCAGCAGTTCACACCGATTGCGTTATTGCGGCCGGTGTTTGAACTGATTTGCGGACGGTACTCCGTTCGCCAGCGCGGGCTGGCGCAGATCGACCATGACGAGTGGGGAGTCTTCGTACGCGAGTCTCTGGCCGAAACCTATCGCGAAGAACATCCTGCCGCACGCGTCAACGATTTTCTCTGGCTTGGTTCCGGTTCGACCTTGCTTGTTAACGGTCGTTGGCTTGCGCCGAACGGCGCCTTCGAGTTGTTGCGAGATGATGAAGTTGGTTTGATCGGCGACACGGTGGCGTATCTTACGCTCGATCCGGCGGCCGCCAGGACGTTCATCGATCGTCCCTGGGATATTGCATTGGCCGAGTTGGCGCGAATGCGACGGCCGGTTCGGGCCGAAGGTGAATTGCTGAGTTATCCGTGGGATGTGGTGCGGCACAACGCGTCGCAGCTTGTGCGCGACTTTCGTCCGGAAACGGCCATGTCCTCACAAACAGAGTTCGGTCCGCAGGTGGCCGTTCTCGGTAAGCCGGAAAATGTGTTCGTCGATCCCAGCGCGATCATCGATCCCTTCACCGTACTGGATGCGCGGGGCGGGCCGGTGACCATCGATCGTGAGGCGGCAATCCGACCGTTCACACGAGTGGAAGGCCCTTGTTACGTGGGACCGAACACGGAGCTGTTTCGCGCACACGTTCGCGGCGGCACCACCATCGGCCCCAACTGCCGCGTCGGTGGCGAGGTCGAAGAGTCAATTCTGCACGGCTATGTGAACAGTTATCACGACGGCTTTCTCGGACACGCCTACGTTTGCCCGTGGGTGAACATGGGGGCGTTGACCACGAACAGCGATCTCAAGAACGATTACTCAACGGTGGGCGTGCCGTTGGCCGGCGAGATGATCGACACTGGTTCGACCAAGGTGGGCTGTTTTATTGGCGATCATACCAAGACGGCGTTGGCGAGCCTGTTTAACACGGGATCATCGGTCGGCGTGATGAGCATGGTACTGCCGGGCGGGGAGTTGCTGCCCAAGCATATTCCTTCGTTCTCTCGCATTTGGCACGGCGAACTGGATGGCCGCTTCGACCTGGACAGCAGCCTGGAGACGGCACGCACGACGCTCGGTCGGCGCGGTTGCGAATTAACCGCTGCGCAGGAACGACTGCTGCGATTCCTGCACGACGAGACGGCCGCCGAACGTGATGCTGCCGTCTTGCGATTCCGCGAAAAACGCAACCGGCGTTCGCAGGCAATCATGCGGGAAGCGTCGTGATTCGTCCGACAGCGCACTGTCGCGGTTGATTTGAGCGAGCGGTGGGCGTCAGCCCGCTGATTTTCCCGATTGACGCAACGCATGCGCAATCTGCAATCGACAGCCGGCATAAAGCCGGCCGTTCGCAATCGCTTCACTCGCAAGTCCGTCGATTGTGATGCTTCCGCTTGCGCGGTCTGTGCGCGTTTTCCGGTTCAGTCGCTTATACAAGTCGCGATCTGACAGTGCTGCCGTGCATTATTTTTCTTGCAGATCAGCCGTGTCCTGTTCAGGCAACATCTCATAACGGGCGAATTTCACAAGAGTTGCGGCGCGGGCGACGTCTTCCAAAGGCAACACCTGGAAAATGTCAACTTTTCCTAAAGTTGCCGGTTTGACAAGCGATTTGCCTGACATAGGTTTTGGTTGTCAGCGACGACGCAAGCAACTGCCAAGTGAAGGTCACGAACGCTTTTGCTGAGGACTCGCCGGCCGGGTAAGGCTTTGTTCTGACAGTTGTGTCTGCGGAGCTTGCTCGGATCTTCCGCTCGATTGTGGTGCGGTGGAGACTGAACTTGGGGTGAACCTTCCTTGGGAAGGCTAATGTTTTGGACGAAGAGTTTCGAGTGAAATCGTTTGCTGGAACTCATTCGTTTGTGTCTTGATCGGCTATGCGTCGGCGAGACAAACACTTTTAAGAAAGAGGGACAACTATGAAGAACATCGCAAAGAGTGTCAAAAGATTTTTGGTTTCTGAAGATGGCCCGACGGCTGTTGAGTACGCTGTGATGTTGGCTCTGATCGTGATCGTCTGCCTGACAGCGATTCAAGCGATTGGCACCAACGCCAATACCAAGTTTGGTCAAGTTGGCACCGCGTTGGCCTAATGGGCAACCGACGCGATCCTTTTCGCGTCTGCCTGAGATTGGGTTAAGCCGTGCAGTCGGGCGAGCAATCGCCCGGCTGTGCGGTGTGCCCGTTTTGTTACGCTGTCGTTGTCTTACGCCGTTTTTGATTTCATTGGATTACTGTTGGGGAGTTGATTCCCGCAAGCTTGTGTTTCTTAGAAGAGAGGACCGAACATGTTACCGTTTTGGATGGACTTTTCACCTGCATCTGTCACGCCCCTCTTCGCTGTCTTTGCGGCACTTGCTGGCTGGCTTTTTATGATGATTAACTGTCGGCATACCGGTGTTTGATTCGCTGGAAACGGCAGCCAATAGCCGTTAGCGGCCGGCAGCCTGTATGTGAGACTGAGACGAAACTCCCGCCTTCGATAGACCCCGCCGATTAGAACACACCTCAACCGACGCCTCCCGAAGAACTTCTTTGCTGTGACAAGACGAGTGGAGTGACAAGACGAGAATCAGCAGTTGCTGTTTAACCGTGCGACTGCTGATTCCCGGCTTCTCGATGCGACCTTATCGCAACGTAAGAAAAATCTGGATTGCATTTTCGCATTCAGACTTTGCAGCACGGGAACGAGGTGTCTTGTATTTGTCCAAATCGACCATCTTTCAGAGTGCGCGACGCGACGCTGAATTTGGTTGTGAAACCCAATCGAGAGATCGGGTCGGGCAGACATCGACCGTACGCTCGACCTGAAAAATTGAAATTCCTCAATCGACTGCCGCGCCTGGCTGATGCTGCGTGCTATGTTTTTCATAGACGCGCCGGCTCGGTGCTCATTCGCACTCGATTGCTGACTGAAATAGCTGACTGATAAGAAAGGCCCATGAAAATGGACTGGCAAACAATCCTGCTCGAAAATTGGCACGTAAAATTTGTGAGTGTGATACTCATCTGGGCCGCTTGGATCGACGGCAAGGAACTTCGCGTTCCGAACTGGCTGACGTTTCCAATGGTGCTGTCCGGATTGGTTTACTGTACCTGGACCGGCGGTTGGGCCGGCCTGGGTGGCGGACTGCTGGGAATGGTTGTTGGCTTGGCCTGTTTGCTGCCGTTGTACGCGGTGGGCGGCATGGGAGCCGGCGACGTCAAACTCATGGCGGGAATCGGAGCGTGGCTGGGTGTGACAATCACCTTCTACTCGTTCTGCGTCACGGTAGTCGCCGGAGCCATCATCGCCTTGGGCATGGTGCTCTATAAGAACAGCTTCCACAAACACTACGCGAACTTTGTGATGCTGTGGACCGAATGGTTCAGCGTCCGCGACCCGCGCGAACTCGCGAAGATTGCCGCCGATCGAAAGTCTTCCATGTTTCTGCTTCCGTACGGAATTCCGATCTGTATTGGATCGATCTCGTATTTCTTCTACGCCGGCTTGATTTGAAGCTGGTGGATCGTTCGCTGTCGGGAAACGACGGCGAACGATCGATTTGTGAGCCAGGTTTTTTTGCTCGAATTGGGCAGCCCGAAAGCTGGGCTGAGGCGGCAATGAGTGGGGCCGCCAATTCGGGCAACCTGTCCTTTCTAAGTTGTGTATTTTGACAGTGGAGCAACATTTCCGACAAAACCGTCACGATCAAACCAGTCGATAGAGTCGTTATAAGCTGAAGCTTTTACCACGGCCCGACCGATGTAGGAGTTGATAAGACATCAGAGTTTCTCTGTTGTCTCACGAACGTGAACGGTTCGGTTTTCGGAAGACATTCGATAACGAAAACACGTGAATCCAGGATCGGCAGACGGACGGTAAGGCACAAACGCCCATCGTTCCATCTCCGATAAACCGGTCAACGTTTGGGGGGTATCAGAGATAAAAATGAAAGCCGTCGTATTGCTGGTTGTGGCTGTCGGTTGTGGACTGGTTGCCATGTTGGGGGTGCAGCAAGTTCTCTCGGGCAATAAATCGGAGGAAACCAAAACCGCAAAGGTTCTGGTTGCAACCGCCGAGATCGTACCCGGTACTCCGCTCAACGAAGAGAACACGATTTTCAAGGAACTGCCGTTGGAATCGATTCCGGAAGGTGCAGTGACCGAACTGACACAGGTTGTCGAGAAGTCGCTGAAATCGACGGCCGTTCCTGGTGAATTCATCATGTTGGCAAAACTAACAACCGACCTGGGCGCCTCTAGCGAAATTCCGAAGGGAATGCGCGTGGTAACGACTTCGGTCAATCTCACCAAAACACATAGCGGTATGATCCGTCCGGGCGACCGCGTGGACATTATGCTGTCATACAGGGTGCGCAGTGCCGATCTGGGCATGGTTGACAAGACGATGATGATTCTGGAGTTCATTGAAGTCTTCGCCACCGACAGCATCATGGCGAGTCAGGATCAGGGAGACTCTTCAGAAATCAACGCGAAGAATTTGTCATTTCTCGTGACTCCCCAGCAGGCAGCTGTTTTGAACCTGGCCGAAAGCAAGGGCGAGCTCAACCTCTCGCTGCGACACAAGCACGACGATGAACACGTCGAAGTCGCATCGATTACCGGAAAGTATTTGGATGAACTCGGCGGTTCGTTGCGTGGCAAGGACCACGTTGAGGATGATGGAAAACCCGGACCGATGTTGAGCGGCACGGGCGACAATAACGACGTTCGCGCGGCAATTTAGGGCGAATTGGCCCAGCCGGACACACAAGCGACAGAGCAAGTGGCGGTCGCACCGGAAGTCGAAGAAATCCCGACGTGGAAAGTTGTCATCTATTCCGGCACGGATGTGTTGGAGCAGGAAGTTCCACTGCCGCTGGATGAGAACGGTTTGACCGAAGAACAAGCGGCAGAGGCGGAAGCAGACGCAGCGAAGGCCGAAGAAGAGGCGGCACTCGTCGAGCGAGAAGCTCAATTGGCCGAGCGGGAAGCCGAACTCGACGCTCGCGAAGCCGGGATGAACAAGCAAGGGGCGGCAGTCGATACGCCAGCCAAAAAGGACGACGCCACGAAGACTGAGACGCTTGAAACAACCGTCGCACCGAAATCAACCAAAGTGTTGAAACGGGCGGCCACAGAAGAAAAAGAGCAAGCGGAAAAGAAGACAGAAAAGAAGACGGAAGAGAAAGAGCAAGCAGTGAAGAAAGACACGGACAAAAAGGCCTGGGATGGCGCTGTCAAGCGATTCCTGACCGGTGCCTAACGTCCGAGAGTAATTGTAAAAGATGTCATCGCGCAAGACGGAACTTGTGCGAGGAATAACATCGGTGCCGACTATCGATTCTGATGGTCGGCGCGGGGGGTTCACCGAGTCTTGAGGTGCACGGATGCAACGACTTATCACGCGGCCGTTTCTTGCGGCCATTCTGTTTGCCGTTTCTTGCGGCCATTCTGTTTGCCGGTTTTTCGCCACTTCTATTGTCGGCCGACGTCGCGGTTGCGCAAGATAACACGCCTGCGACGGTTGCCAATGAGCCACTCGTCCATATCAAGGTGGATCGCAGTTCTTTGACAGTCATCGAACGATTTTCAAAAGTGTTGCAATTCAGGAATCGCATCTCGCGAGTCGATGGTTTCGATCCGGAAACACTGACGGTGACGGCGCTTTCGCCGAAACAGCTGCGAGTGCAGGCCCTGTCACCCGGCGTGACGACTCTCGTCGTGACCGACCAAAACGACAAACTTTTCACCGTTGAAATTTTTGTCGGTGGCGATGTACGGCATCTTCAGGCGTACATCGACCGGTTCTTTCCCAAGGCGGCAGTGCAGGCGGTCGCCGTGCGTGACAGTGTTGTGCTGAGGGGATGGGTCACCAAACCCGCGCACATTACCGAACTGGTTGAGATTGCCGAGCAGTTTTACCCGGCCGTACTCAACCAGATGAAAGTGGGCGGCGTGCAGCAAGTGCTGCTGAAGGTGAAGGTGATTGAAGCACAGCGAACCAAGATTCGCCGCTTCGGAATGAACTGGGCCTTTCGCAACAATAATTCGTTCGTCGCCAGCACGCCCGGTATGTTGACTCCACTGGCCGGCATCGCGACCCCCTTCGGCATGGCACCGACGATTGCTTTGGATGCCACATCGTTTGGCGATCCGAGCATTACTTTCGGAATTGCTGGAACCGATGAGGCTTTCAACGGCTTCATTGAAGCGTTGAAACAAGAATCGCTGTTGAAGATTCTGGCCGAGCCGGAACTGGTCATCATGAACGGTCGGCCCGCAACGTTGTTGGCCGGCGGTGAGTTCCCGATTATCGTTCCCGCCGGTTTGGGAACCGCAACAATTGAATGGCGCGAATTTGGTACGCGGTTGGAAGGGGTGGCAATCGTTCTCGACAACGACACCGTACGCCTCGAGCTGCAGGCCGAAGTGAGCGACCGCGATTTTGCGAATGCGGTTTCGCTGGACGGTACCGTCGTGCCGGGCCTGACAACGCGCCGCGCCAATACTCAGGCCGAGATGCGGTTCGGTCAAACATTGATGATTGCCGGGCTGATTTCAACTCGGGAAACGGCGGTGTTGGACAAGGTTCCATTCTTCGGCGAGTTGCCCTACATCGGGGCAGCCTTCCGTCGCACACGAATTGACAAGTCAGAGACCGAGGTGGTCATTCTGGTGACGCCCGAACTGGTCGGGCCGCTGAACAAGAACCAGGTCCCACCGGGTGGTCCGGGCATGTCGAGCGAGTCGCCGACCGACCGTGAATTCATGTTGTACGGATGGCCTGAAGTTCCGAACTACGGCGGCGGCTGCTATGGCTGCGGCACATCGCCCGGTGGAGCGGGAAACCTGACGATTCCTCCAGGCGGCAACCTGCAACCCTATCCTGAGAGTATGCAGATTGCCCCCGAAGGGCTACGTCCGCCCGCACCGAGCAATCCGACACGAACATTGCCGAATGATTCAACAACCCGTGCGACGCCCCGACCGGGTCTGGTCGTTCCGAAAACGAACGCTGCAGGTCCCAAGTTGAGGGAATCTGCCGCTGCCAATCGTTCCGTTCCAGCGAGTCGGGATGCTTCGTCAAAGAAAGAACCGAACTGGTGGATTGGTTCGCGCTCTCGACCGTCGGCTCGTCCCAGCCAGGCTCGTCCCAGCCAGGCTCGTCCCAGCCAGGCTCGTCCCAGCCAGGTGCGACCCAGCCAGGTGCGACCCAGCCAGGTGCGTCAAGTGGGCTACGACGACGGACATGTGCAGAAATCCAATGTGCAGAACTCGGGCGGTGCGGTTCGACAAGCGGGCGGAACATGGCGACCGCGACCAACGTCAAGTCGTTCGGGAAGCCAGACGCGACGCCCGTCACGACCGCAGTTGATTGAGCCGAAATCACGAGTCATTCAATCCGATTACAACCAGAACTAGAATCGAGTCCCGCTTGGGATGATCGATCAAACCTTTGATAACCGGAATCGGCAACTTGCCGACAGCTTGTGGTGAGTATTGAAATCAGTGGTCCGGTGGTTGGTTCACCGGCAAACTTGGAAAGCATAAAGGCAAGACAATGGGGAACGTCGTACGACTGGCGATTGTCGATCCCAACGATGCATCGCGCACCGTAATGAAGAACCTCTTGCTGGGGATCGATGCCGTTTGGCTTGAGGCCGAATGCTCGCGGTACGAGTTCTTCACCGATGTCGCGTCGCAAACTCAGCCCGACATCGCCCTGATTTCGCTCGATGCCGATCCGGAACAGGGGTTGGCGCTCGTTGGCAAATTGAACGAAGAGCTACCGAGTTGCGATACGCTCGTTGTCAGTAGTTCGCAGGAAGGCAGCCTGATTCTTCAGGCAATGCGAAATGGTGCCAAGGAGTTTCTGAGCTATCCGTTGAAGCTGGAAGAGTTTCTCGCCTCACTGGATCGCATTCGACAATCATCGGGCGGGCGAGACGGCGACGGACAGGTTCGCAGCAGCCAGGTGATTACCGTTGCAGGGGTTGGCGGCGGAGTCGGTTGCACATCATTGGCCATCAATATCGCCTGCAGCATCGCGCAGGATGAGCGGAATAGTGTCACCGTCATCGACCTGGATCTCGCACTGGGCGACGCGGATGTCTGGCTCGATATCATTCCTGACTACACAATCCAGGACGTTGCGGAAAACATTTCGCGGCTTGATTATTCACTCTTGAAGCGTTCGTTGACCAAGCACGACTGCGGCGCGTTTCTGCTGCCGCGTCCCACTCAGCTCGACGATGCCACGTCAATCACACCGGACGAATTTCGCCGCGTGATCGCGCTGTTGAAGGCAACTTTCACACACCTTGTGATCGACATCAGTAAGGGATTCGGCCCGCTCGACATGGCCGCAATGGAAGTCGCTGATTCCATCCTGCTGGTAACTCAACTCGACCTCCCTTGCCTGCGTAACGTCGTGCGACTGCTTCAATACTTCGATTTGAACGAGGGATTCGAGGACAAAGTGAAGGTGGTGGTGAACCGCTTCGGGCTGGAAGCAAATCAGATCAGTTCGGCCAAAGCGCTCGAGACGATTGGCAGGGAGATCTTCTGGCAGCTTCCAAACGAATACGCCACCATCGTCGAGTCGCGGAACAACGGCGTGCCGTTATTGATGCAGGCCCCCAAGGCGAAGCTTACGAAGTCGATTGACCAATTGGCCCGGAGCATCGACAAGTCGGCGTCAGACGAGGTGGCTTCCCAGGAATCCAAAACCCGTAAAGGGCTGTTTGGTTTTCTAAGCAGCGGATCGAAGTAGCGGCCAGGTTGGAACGAGTGAAGATCAGGCTTCCAGATCGAGGGCATTGCCCCGCTCGCCCGTTGCATCGGGAGTCTGCAACGTCTTGGGTCGGTTTTCTTCGCTCTCTTCGTCTGTTTCCGGGCGAGAAAGCAGGCCGAATGGCTGCCGTCCGTCGGCATCTCGATCGGACGAAAGATCGGCCTCGGCCACGTCGTTGAGAGTTTGGGCCGATTGCGCATTGCGATCGGCGGTCGCTTTCTGATCGGCCCCGTTCTTTTTAACGCTGTCTGTGTCGGCGCCGCTGCGCTGTGTGCCAGCGGCCGAACCGGCGAGATTTAATGCGCCGGCACCGATGTTTGTCAGCCCGATTGAACTCATCGCTTCGCCCTCGAATTCAGACAAAAGGGCAGGCAAACGGTCGTGTCACCAGCAGCCTGTTCGAGGCGGGTGGCCGTTCGTTGCGCCCTTCGGTAAGAGAGACGGCGATCCGTACTTGACGGGACAACGCCTGACCGAGGGCTGCAAATCGACGGTGTGAATTCGCGATCGACGATGCCCGGTTTTCAGGCGACGTCTCATCAACCATTATCGGCAGCCAGTGACTCTGTGGTTTGGTGCAATTGGCAAGATTTGGGCAATTTACGGGAAGTTTTCCGATTAAGCAGGAATCGGGTCCCAAACAGCTGCGATCCAATGGATCGCAGAAGGCGTGTTTGCGAACCGCCACGTCTCAGCAGTACAATGCTCGGGGTACAGACCCTCACGATTTTCTTCCCGGAGCCGACAGCATGCGAAGCGCAACGTTCATTCAACGCCTGTTTTGTGGATTGTGTGCCATTCTCTTTCCGGCGATTGTGGCGGGTGCTGCAGAGGAGCTCACGCAGTCGCTGTTTGACGGCAAGACACTCAACGGCTGGACGGCCGAAAACGGATGCAAGGCGAGTGTGAAGGACGGCCTGATTCTGCTCGAATCGGGCAACGGCTGGCTTCGCACCGACCATACCTACGCAGATTTCAAGCTGCACCTTGAATGGAAGGCGCTGCAGGAACAGAAGTACGACGCTGGCATTTTTCTGCGCACTCCGGCTGGCGGCAGTCCTTTTCCCAAGAACGGATATCAGGCCAATCTGTTGCAGGGAAAAGAGGGCAACATCGGCAACATTCCGGGGGCGGCAAGCACCGGTTTAGCCAATCCGTTCGGGCAGTGGAACGCATTCGACATCACCGTCATCGGCGAAGTCGTGCAGATGAAAATCAACGGCAAACCGGCATACAAAGCCGCCGGCATCGCCAACAAGACCGGCTACATCGGCATTCAGATCGAAGTCCCACTCGGCGGACAGTTTCTGCTGAAGAACATTCACGTCACCGAATTGGGACACCGCAGCCTGTTCAACGGCAAGGATCTTAGCGGCTTTGAAGGTGCCGGACAGCCGGCCGAAAACTGTTGGGCGGTTGAGGACGGTCTGCTCGTCGGCCTGAAGACCAAAGGGCCGTGGCTGCGCACCAAAGAAGAATACGAGGACTTCAATCTGCGGTTGGAATATCGTGTCGATGCCGGCGCCAACAGCGGGATTTACGTCCGCGTTCCAGCCAACGGAAACCATCACCGCGACAACGACACACTTCCGCCGGCCGGCTTTGAGGTGCAAATTCTCGACGACTTCGCCGAGAAGTATTCCAAACTGAAGCCGTATCAGTATTGTGGATCGGTCTACGACATTGCCGGGGCGAAAAAGCACGTGGGCCGATCGGCGGGCGAGTGGAACACGCTGGAGTTGAACTGCGATGGTTGCCACATCACCAGCACCCACAACGGCGTCGTCATTGTCGAAGTGACCGCAGACGAATTTCCGCTGATCATGCTGCGGAAAAAGAAGGGTTTCCTCGGTCTGCAGAATCACGGCGGCGGCGTCGCGTTTCGCAACATCCGCGTCGGTCCAGCGCTGCCGTCAAAATGATTGTCCCCACGGTTATTGAGCAAAGCCCTCGGGCTGCGTCCCGAGGGATCGAACGATTTATTGCCTGTCGCGACACATCGCGATGACTTCCTCAGCGGTCGGCGTGCGGCCGAACCCGAGCCGTCCCAGCAACCCGCGCGACGTCCAACGGTTGAAGACAACTTCACCCTGATGCTCGACGCGAAACGTTCCCCAGAATCCTTCGCGCGTCTCGCACTGCAATTGGAACTCGCGCCGTAACGCCTCCGCGATTTCCTCGGCCGGCACGGCAAGGCCACAA
>CAUZOL010000071.1:0-23979 GCA_963581435.1 Planctomycetota bacterium | reverse complement strand
TGCCGCTCCGTCACATCGCTGGGATACTGCCGCTTCATCGTTGCGTCTCCGTCGTCCTTGACCTGAGAACCAAAGACACGGAGTCGTAGCGATTTTTGTCAATTCATGCAATTTGAAGACACGTTCTTAGTGTTTCGAGGGAAAATGGCCGATCGGACTCGTAACTCCAGGTCTCGAACAAGCGGTCGGTGCCATCGTGTCGGTGACCAGCCCCTCCATCGGCACGCTCTCGCTGTGCGTCCATATTTGCCACCTGGAAGCGGCCAACTGAAAGCAGGATCTCCAACGGGACATCGCACTGCGTGGATTCGACAATCCGTATTCGATTGATATGCAGACCGATCCATTCTCTGATCACCTCGATGTGCTCAGGCCCGACGAGATCGGTCTTGTTGAGCACCACCATGTCCGCAAAGCCAATCTGGCGCAGCTTGAGCAAGTTGAGCCGCTCGTTGTCTCCATCAGCGAAGATTCCGACGGCGTCGATGATGCAGGTAATGCTGTCGAGTTTCAGCAACCCTTCGTACCTCGGATTCAGGAAGGTCATCACGATCCCCTCGGAGTCGGCTATCCCGCTGGCCTCCAGGATCACGTAATCGACGGCCTCTTCGCGTGTGAGGAGTTGTTCGAGTGAGTTGACGAGGTCGTCCCGAATTTCGCAACAGACGCAACCGTTGGTGAGGCTGATGGTATTTTGCTGGACGCCGGCAACGAGCTCGGCGTCGATGTTGATGGCACCAAAGTCGTTGACCAACACACCCACCCTAAGCCCGTGATCTCCGTTGAGAATGCGATTGAGCAGTGTCGTTTTGCCGGCACCGAGGAAACCAGTCAAGAGTGTGACCGGGACGGGATCTCGCCCCGGTATGACAAGGGGTTCGGTGAGCGGCGCGGGAGCGAGGATCGGAGCAGCTTCTTCAGTCATGATTATCCTCTGGAACCGGAAGGTGCGCCGCCCAAAAGTTGGGCGACGCGTTCTTCACACTGTGCACCGACCTATTAGTCGTCAACCTCGATCCCGCGGGCCTTGAGCATCTCGCGCGGATTCATGGTGATGCCGGGCCACTTTTGAGTCAGGCCACGCTTGGCGTGGGCCGGGGTGTAGAGATTCGGGTCGATCTCCAGATCGCGCAGGAACTGCTCCTGTTGGGCCTCACGAGGAAGCCTCGGTGTGGGCATTGCGATAGTTTCGGGGAGCTTTTCGCCGGGCGGCACGAACCAACGTGGATCCATCGACGCCGGCGCCGCGTTCTTGGGCATTGCCGCTTCCCGTGACCAGACGGCGTCCTTGGTCACATTGATGACCTGGACGTCCGGGCCACCGAACTGGAACAACCCATCCCAGTGGGCCCTGACCTCTGCTACCGACTCTGTATGCAACGCCGGGCCGCCGCTCTCATAGTGGTTGATGACCGCCATGCGAGGCTGGACCTGTTTGAACAGGTACCCTGAAGCGTAATACAACGTGTGGTAAATATCGATGGTGTATTCCCAGAGCTCCGCTGGGGCACCAACTTTGAGTCCCGACAGGAACGGCGTGTCTATCGTTCCCTCGGAAACGAAAACGTCAGCGCCCTTGCCGTATTCGGCAGACAACACGTCCGGTCGGCCATCGCCTGTCCAAACGAAGGACAAGCCCGCATCTTCCCAGTCCAGGCGGTAGGCGGAGGCGCCATCCTTCACATGGCTGCGCGGCCAATGGCGTACCTTAACCCCATCCTTGTCGTAGCAAAGTCCGTTGCGCTCCTTCCAATCAAACTCGGTCACTTCGATCTCATACCCATCGCCGATGGGGCCGCAGTTGAAGTTCTCGGTGTGCCAACGGGTCATGCCCTTGATCATGGCCTTGGTGCCGAGTTCGGGTGTTCGTCCCGACGGCCCATATATCCTGAGCGGTGTGAAGCCCCCCAGGAAGGCGTAGGTGAGGGGCAGGTCCGCGTAATGGTCGACGTGAAGATGGCTGATGAAGATGTCGTTGACCAACGCGATGGGGACCTGCATAGCGATCACGTTTCGAATGCTTCCACCGCCCAGATCGAAGAAGAAGCGACGCGGCATGATTGTGCCGTTGCCCAGTTCGACCAACATGCACGTGCCCGACTGCTCCTGAGATACCGGGAACGGTGTGCTGCCCATGAACGAAATCCGCATTTCGTTCTTCGGGAGGGTTTCCGTACCGGGCGCATAGAAGTTGCGGTTCTTGATGGCGGGCCAGGGGCGGTAGTACTCCGGCAGGCTGATTCCACCGCCGGGGCGGGGGCCATACGGGTTCTGGGATTCCGATGTCGTATTCTGCTGCTGGGTTTCAGCGGCACTGACGAATCCCGGCGCCGCTGCCGCTGCCAAACCTCCGGCAACGACACCACTGCCCTTTAAAAAGTCGCGCCGGCTTTGCTCGGTGACTTTTTCGTCCTTTAACGGCTCGTCAATTTTGCGGTCGGTCATGGTTGCCCTTTTCTTATCTCATGGCGTAGTGATGTCTCCTCGCAGCCATCGCTGTTGAGTTCCGAATACTTCGCAGTGTTTGACCTGAATGTTAGACCCGTACAAGTGAATGTGGTATGCAAGAAAGTTGCATAGATACGCACAAATTGTGCATACAGCGGGGCGGCGGGCGGCGTGGAGGAGCCATCGGATTGCAGCCCTCAGAACGAGCGTTCGCTGGCGACTCAAAAACTCGCCCCTGGGCGCAGCGCTGTGTGTGTCGGCGTGCCGCAGACAACGAGACGCAGCCGTTTCAAACAACCGCCGTCTCAATCATCCGCGAACTCTGCAGTTCCCAGATGCCGATGGCGGCCAGGATGGCGAGGTTGGGGAACAACAACGGGGCGAAGATTGGGGCGCCGTAGATCAGGTTGGTTGTGAGGTTGGCTGCGGGGCCGGTGAAGTCGGCGATGAGGTGCAGCGCGAATCCCAGTAGGCCCACGATGACCTGTAACAGCATCATGGCCACGCACCATTTCAGAAACCAGATTTCTTGTGGGCGGATGACGGCGATCAGCAGGAAGCTGACCGCGAATGCCGAGGCGGCGACTGAGATCCATTCGGTGGGGTGGAAGAAGCCGTTTTGTGCGTGGTCGCAGAGTGACAATGACAGGTTGCCGACGAATCCGCATAACGCCAGGAAGATGATCCACGTCCCCCAGTGGGGCGAATCGTCGGGTTCCAGTCGATTCAAAATGAGCAACAGGCCGACGCCGGTGTAGGAAAGCGGGCCGGCGAATGGGGCGGCGTAGATCAACGCCTTCAGAGTTTGTTCGCTGAAAAACGTGCTTTCCAGATGCAGCACCATGCCGACAATTCCCAGCAACACCGAGGCGATGCCGACACTCATTCCCGCGAATCGCGCGGTACCCGTGCGATGCCGCCGCGCGAGAACACCGGGAAGCAACACGATTGGCACACCAAGCGAAAAAACGACGGGAGTCCATTCGGCCCAGTGCGCGAACTGGTTGATCGAATGTGCCATGTAAATGTCGAGCGCCAGGAACGCCAGGTTTCCCAGCGCAAACCACTCGACCAGCCAAACCTTGAGCGGGCTTTTTTCGGCCTGCGGGTCAGTCATTGCTTTGCCCCTCGGCATCGCTCTGCCCCTTGACATTGCTCCGATGTTTGGCGGCGCGAAGTTCGGCGGCCATGTGCTTCATATCAGTCAACATCTTGAGCAGCTCGTAGTTGCCGTGCCATTGCACAAAGTCGGCCCCACCCATAAACGCGCCGTGTTTGGCGGTGCGGCCGTAGTAGTGCCAGTAATCGAAGTAGAGAAACTCAATCGGCTCGTCGAACGGTTTGGGGGTCAACAGGTTTTCGTCCCGCAATTTCTGAATAATCTGTGCGGCCTCGTTGACCTTGATATTGGTTGCGGCGACGACGGCTTCTGCCTCGTCGTAGAACTTGTCGATGGGTGCTTTGGTGTGACACTTCAAGCAGGTCTCTTTCATTTCGACCTGCGCTCGATCGAAGATGGGCCGCTTATCGGATTTCGCGGCGAACAGGAACCACGATAGCCGTTCGGTGGTATCGTGTGTCATTTTATTCCCTTCGAGTCCGCTCATGTGGCACGTCGAACAGGTGGGGACCGACATATCGGCGGTCGAAAGTTTTTGGGAATCCACATGCATGTTGAATTGTGATTTTTGTGCGTTGTACAACACACCATGTTTCGATTCGCTGTAGATTTCGAGCTGCGAGTGATCGGGGCCCATGTGACATTGGCCACATGTTTCTGGTTGACGCGCCAACGCGATGGACGAAGAGTGTCGCGAATGGCAATCGGTGCAGGAACCGATCGAGCCATCCGAATTCGGCCGGCCGACATCGTGACAGCTTGCGCATCCAGACCGGATCGCCGCCGGCCCTTCCAGCAAGGAGAGCGCGTTCGCTTTTCGCAGAACGGCCCCCTTGTGATATTTTTCAGCGTGAGCAATTTGTTCGGCTGTGAAGTCCTTTGAGCCGGCCACCGCCGCCCAAGCCGGTGCCGCGTGCCGACTGCGGGCGAATTGGTCGTACTCGGTTTTGTGACATTTGGCACAGTTCTTCGACGTCAGATGTGTCGCAATCACGAAACCTTTGTGTTCCAGCTTGTTCTGACCGTCGAGTGCCTTGTGACAGTCGAGACAATTGATGCCCTTGGCTGCGTGGCGACTTGTTTCATACTGATGCACGACGGCCGATGTTTCGCGGCGATGGCATTCGGCACACTTTCCGGTTGCCTTCACATGGTTGGCCGAGGGTTGTCGCGTATCGACGTCCGGTCGTTTCGCGTTGACCAGAAGTGCCGCGCCGACGATGGCCGTTCCCAGAAACACGGCGATAAACACGTGTGCAAATTTGACCCGTTGCATGATGAGTCTCGGTGTGCTGAGTGACTATTGGGAGTCAGATTGAGGATGGCGTACTCAAGGAGCTTCGATCCCACGGGACGTAGCCCGTGGTCTTTGGGAGGGGCGATTGACGGCTCGAGACCTTGCTGACGCTAAGTTGACTAATGGTGTTGAGTTCACACGCGAAGGGTAATGATCTTTGCTGCAACCGTCGAGGAATTTCAGCGTGAAAACTTCGAGAATTCTGTTGTTGATCGGGCAGCAGTATATGCGAAGCGACAACGAGCCGATTCCGTCGCTGGAATACCCCAATCACGGATCGGTCATCGCCGGGGAGCATTCCAGGACCGCACTCCGACGGCGCACGAATCATAGCCGTTCGATTCAAGTTCCGCCCGTCAGCGCTACGCCACAATGTCGTCGACAACGCGTCCGTGAACGTCGGTCAGACGGTACCAGCGGCCCTGGTGTTTAAACGTCAGACGTTCGTGGTCGATGCCCAGCAGATGCAGGATCGTTGCCTGCAGATCGTGCACGTGGACGGGGTTCTCGGCAATGTTGTAAGAGTAAGCGTCGGTCTGTCCGTAAGTGATGCCCGGTTTCACGCCGCCGCCGGCCATCCACATGGAAAAGCAGCGGGGATGATGGTCGCGGCCGAAGTTTGTTTTCGTCAGCTTGCCCTGGCAGTAGTTCGTCCGGCCGAACTCGCCGCCCCAAACAACCAGCGTGTCTTTCAACAGGCCGCGGCGTTTCAAGTCGTTGATCAGGGCGGCCGATGCCTGGTCGGTTTCGCGGCATTGTGTGGCGATCCCCGCCGGCAGATTCCCGTGCTGGTCCCAGCCTTGATGATAAAGCTGGATGAACCGCACGCCGCGTTCCGCCAATCGCCGGGCCAACAGGCAGTTGGCCGCGTAGGTGCCGGGGTTACGGACGTCGTCGCCGTATTCCTTCAAGACCGATTCCGGTTCATCAGACATGTCGATCACATCGGGAATCGACTTTTGCATTTTGAACGCCAGTTCGTATTGCGAAATCCGTTCTTCGACCGCGCGATCGGCGGTGCGTTTCAATTGCAGTTGATGCAGTTCGCCGAGGCGGTCGAGCATTCGGCGACGAGTGCCGCTGTCGATGCCGTCGGGATTGCTGAGATACAACACCGGATCTTTTCCGGACCGGAAGCGAACGCCCTGGTGCTCCGACGCCAGAAAGCCGCTGCCCCACAAGCGGGAAATCAACGGCTGGCCTCCCTTGTTCTTGGTGACCAGCACCACGAAGGCCGGCAGGTTTTCGTTGTCCGTGCCGAGACCATAGTTCAACCATGCCCCCATGCTCGGCCGGCCGGGAAACTGTGAACCGGTCTGCAGAAACGTCACCGCCGGTCCGTGATTGATCGCTTCGGTGTACATCGATTGGATGAAACACAAGTCGTCGGCGACTTTGGCGGTGTGCGGCAGTAGATCGCTGAGCCACGCACCGCTTTCTCCGTGCTGTTGGAATTTGAAGGGCGAACCGGCCAGCGGCAGGCTGGACTGATTGCCGCTCATCGCGGTCAACCGTTGGCCCTGTCGAATTTCGTCGGGCAATTCGGTTCCGTGCTTTTCGTTGAGCACCGGTTTGTGGTCGAACAGGTCCATCTGCGATGGCGCACCGCTCTGGAAGAGATAGATGACGCGGCGGGCCTTCGGGGCGAGAGTTTGTGCGGAATCAACTCCGCCGGCTCGCGCGTCGCCGGATTGCAGCAGGTCGGACAAGGCGATGCCGCCCAGCCCCATACCGAAACGGTCGAGAAACCGTCGCCGGGTGAGTCCGGCCGTCGATTCGAATCCGGTGCAAATTGGAGACTTCATCGCTTCATGACACTTTCGTCAAAGTTCATCAGAACGCTGGCCAAAACGGCGGCGGCGGCGAGTCGCGGGGCGGCGATGGACGAGTCGCGCGGCGCATCACCCACCTTCAAAAGACGTTCGGCCTTGGCGACGTCTTTCTGAAAGTCCTGCAATTGTTCGTCGTACAGCTTTCTCAGAATCTTCCGTTCGGCCGGCGACGGTTGACGGCTGGTTAACACGCGGAACATTTCGGCGGCCGCGGAGTCGATGTCGGTCCCGTGTTTCTTCAGCATCCGCTGGCCCAGCACACGGGCCGCCTCGACAAACTGCGGATCGTTCAGCAACACCAAAGCCTGCAGCGGTGAAGCGGTGCGTTCTCGCTTGACCACGCACACTTCGCGTTTGGCCGCATCCAGCGACATCATCACAGGCGCCGGTGCCGTCCGCTTCCAAAACGTGTACAGACTGCGGCGGTAGAGTCCTTCGCCTTTGTCGCGTGTTAACGGCTTAAACGAAACCGCCACTTCGTAGGGACGCACCGGCGGACCGCCGACCCGCTTGACGAGCAAGCCGCTGGCGGCCAGCGCGTTGTCACGAATCATTTCTGCCTGGAGTCGATAACGCGGTGAGCGCGTCAGCAGCCGGTTGTCGGGGTCGCCCTTTTGCAGTTGCGGCGACGTAATACTCGTCTGACGGTAGGCGGCCGAAGTGACCATCAACCGCAAAATCGCTTTGACATCCCATCCCGATTCGATGAATCGCCGGGACAACCAATCGAGTAAGCGGGGATGCGTTGGCGGCTGGCCTTGGCTGCCAAAATCTTCAGGGGTCTGCACCAGGCCACGACCGAAACAGAGTTGCCAGTAACGGTTGACGGCGACGCGGGCCGCCAGCGGGTTGCCGGGATCGGTAAGCCACCGCGCCAACCCAAGTCGGTTTCCTGGTAGGTCGCTTGGGAACGGTGGCAGACTGACGGGAGTGGCGGCGGTGACCGGTTCGAGGGGGGCGTCGTACGCGCCGCGTTTCAGCCGATGGGTTTGCCGCGGCGGGTCCAATTCCTTCATCACCATGATCTCAGTGATGCCGTCCACGGTTTTGCTGCGTTCTTCGCGGACCGACCGCAACGCGGCCAGTTGCTTGCGGTATTCGGCATCGCTGGTTGCCAAATAGTATCGCAGCAGCGATGCCGACTGGTCTTTCGACAGTGTGTCGTTGGACTGCTTCAGAAGGTCGGCCAACGAGTGGCCGTCGTGCAGTTGCGAGATTTCGATGGGAGCCAATTGGCGGTTGAAGACCTGGAACTCATCGACCAACCCGCGGGCGAATCCCCGGTCACGATTTCGCGCACCAATGGAGATGTTATCGCCGCCACCGCCGGTCATGTTCTTGTAGAGGTTGTCACGGACGACCCTTGTTGGGGCCGGCTTGCCATTGATGAATAACCGCACGCCGGCGGCGGTACTGGAGCCGTCGTAAGCAACTGTAAAGTGCAACCACTTATCGGTCGGAATGCGGTCGCGAGTCCGGACGCGGATGGCATTGCCGGGCCAGAAGTGAACCAGCGAAAAGCTGAGCCGCCCCTCTTCAATCAGCAGTTGATAGCCGCGACTGCCGGCATCGGTCCAGGACTTCGAACGATGAAAAACAACGGCACGTTCCTTCACGTCCGGCGTGTTTATCCACAGGGCAACGGAAAACGGATCGCTGCGGCGGAAGTTGCCAACCTTCATCCCGATCGCGTCATCTCCGGTCAGCCGGACTGCCTGCCCAATCCGACCGGGGACAACAACATTCGCGCCTTGGTTGCCGTCTTCAAAATCGAGATGAGCGATCCGCCCAGAAATGTCCGGCTTTGCCCCGCGTGCGGTCAGCCACTTTTGAAATGCCGGCTGCCGTTCTTCGGTCAAGGCTTGCAGCTTTTTCTCTTCCGCAGCGATACGGTCTTCGACATCAGCCATTTTGGCCTTCGTCGCATCGTTCGCCATCCGCAATGTCGGCGTTGGCACAGACGAGGTGTACCATGAATACAGGCCCGCTTCGTCGATGTTGTTGAAGAACGCGAAGAATTGGTAGTACTCCTTTTGCGTCACGGGGTCGTACTTGTGATCGTGGCACCGGCAACACTCCAACGTCAGCCCCAGAAACGCGGTCCCAAATGTATGTGTGCGGTCGGCCACGTACTCCACGCGAAACTCTTCGGGCGTGCTGCCTCCTTCGACCTTTTGTGAATGCAGCCGATTGAAAGTGGTCGCCAGAATCTGTTCGTCGGTGGCGTTCGGCAGCAAGTCGCCCGCCAATTGCCACGTGACGAAATCGCTGTACGGCATGTTTTGATTGAAGGCTTTGATGACCCAGTCTCGCCACGGCCAAACGTACCGCGTGCGATCCTGCTGGTAACCGTACGAGTCCGCATAGCGAGCCACGTCGAGCCAATTGACGGCCATCCGTTCGCCGAACTCCTCTTTCGCGAGCATGCGATCGACGAGCTTCGCGAAAGCGTCCGACGATTTGTCGGCCAGAAAAGTATCGATTTCTTCAAGCGTCGGCGGCAAACCGGTCAGATCGAAACTCAAACGCCGGATCAACTTCTCGCGACTCGCCAGCGGCGACGGTGCGAGCTGTTCTGCTTCGATTCGAGCAAGAATGAACCGGTCGATCTCGTTCTTCGGCCAGTCCGCCCGCTTCACTTTCGGCAACGCACCCGCTTGGATCGACTCGAGTGACCAATGTTTATTGTAGCGGGCCCCCTGCTTGATCCAGCGCCGCAGAAGTTCGATTTCTGAACGAGTCAGCGACAACTTCGAATCCGCAGGCGGCATTCGTTCGTCCGGATCGGAACTGGTCACGCGCTGAAGCAATTCACTTGGCTTCGATTGTTTGAAAGTCAGCACGTGCTTGGCGTCGTCGCGCCGGTCCAGACGAAGATCGGCTTCGCGGCCTCCCTCGTCGGGGCCATGACACTTGAAACATTTGTCGGACAGAATGGGACGGATGTCGCGACTGAATTGTACCGGCCTTTCTTGCGACGGATTCTCTTTCGTGGTGTTCTCATTCGCGGTGTCGTCCGCATGGCACAAGGATCCGCCACACAAGACTGTCTGCAGACAGATGAGAGTCGCGAGAACGATATCAACAGGCCGGCTGCTACTCATGATTCAATGGATGCTCCGGTTCCGACTCTTATTGAAAAAGTACGCCCTTGATTCTACCAAGCCGACGGTCTCGTCACACTCTGAATGGATGGTTTTTCAGCACCATGCCGCCCGGGACGTCAGGTTGTGGAGAAAAAGCAATCGAAAAAGTTCCGACACAATAGACGCGACAGCCGAGCAGTGTGTTAGAATCGCACCACCTTCAGCTTCAACCCGTTGAAGCCCAATCCATGTTGGGATTCGCAATAACCAAATGTGGGCACACGATGCTCCACAATGTTTTGTGTGACATCGACTAGAGGGTCGGGATCGATGAAGCAGCCAATCATCTTCACTGTCACCATCTTCACTGTCATCATTTGCATCGCGCATGCTTTCATTTCCGGCATTGCGACGGGACAGGATGTCGAGCAGAAGTGGCCGTTCACCAAGCCTGCGAATGTTACGCCCCCTGCCGTCAAACAAACCGAATGGGTGCGCAACGGAATTGACGCCTTTGTTCTCGCCAAACTTCAGGAGCAAGGACTGAAGCCGTCGCCCCAGGCAGAAAAGCGAACGCTGATCCGGCGCATTTATTTCGACCTGATCGGCTTGCCGCCAAACCCCGCTGAAGTCGATGCGTTTCTGAACGATGAGAATCCCCGCGCCTATGAATTGCTCGTCGACAAGCTCTTGAAGGACTCGCGATACGGCGAACGCTGGGCGCGGTTCTGGCTCGATTTGGCGCGCTACGCCGACACCGCCGGATACGAGGGCGACCCCGATCTTCCCCACGCGTGGCGGTATCGAGACTACGTGATCGACGCTTTGAACAATGACAAGCCGTACGATCTCTTCATCAAAGAGCAGATTGCAGGCGACGAGTTCGCAGAGATTCTTGGTGCCGGTGACTTACCCGCCGTGTCTCCGGAGCGGGTTGTCGCACTGACGTTTTTACGGCTCGCGCCGTTTACCGAACCGCGCGGCGACGAAACCCGGCATGAAATGTTGAGCGAGATGACCTCGACCGTCGGGTCGGTATTCCTGGGGCTGACGGTGGGCTGCGCCAAATGCCACGACCACAAGTACGACGATATTCCGACCAAAGATTTCTACCGGATGAAGGCCTTTTTCGAGACGCTTTCGATTCCGCGACCGGAGCCCGGCGATGGTTTTCAAATTGGCGGGCCGTTGCCTGCGGAATTCTATCGACCGGGCGAAAAGGAATGGGTCGGCGGGAAGCGGGCGAAGCTGCAGAAGGACGTTACGGTTGCGAAAGCCGAATTGAAGCAACTGCGCGATCGACTTCAACGAAAACTGGAAGGCACATCCGGTTTTGGACTGCAGGCATTGGGCAAGCCGTTTGGCAATAATCACACGTTTGAACGCCGCAAAGTGAATGACGGCAAACTGCATTGGACGCTCGTCAATTCGGACGCAAAGAAGTGGCGGTTCTTGACGGACGGTGACGATCCCGGCACGACCGGCAGCCTCGCCGAATCCGATGAAGGCGACTGGTTCGGCGACATTCCCAGCCCGAAACATATCAGCCTGGGCCAATACAGCGAGGGGACCGGAACTCCAAAACAGTATGGCCACGCGGGCCATTTTGGAGAAATTCTGATTTATGACCATCCGCTCAATGCGCAGGAGCGCAAGTCGGTTGTCGCGTATGTCCGTCAGAAATATAAAAGTGGCATGGACAACGTCGGGGCTGAGGGCGGAAAGTTGCCGCCGCAAAAGGGGCTGCAGTTCTGGATCGACGCGGCCGACCTCGACGCCAACCCGCAAACTCCGAATCCCAAGCCGGGCGAGAAAATCAACGGGTGGTTCGATAAGGCGGGCGGCGTTCGATTACTGCAGGCCGAGACCAAGCTCCAACCAACAATGGATACGCTTGGTGATGGTAACGCGCCGGCTGTTCGATTCGACAACAATTTTCTGATCGGATCGGTGGATGGAGCAAGATTCTTGTCCGATCAAAAAGGCGCCCTCATTGCAGTCTACTCGGCGACTCATGCGGGCGAAGGTTACGGCTTTGAAGTAGGCGGCAACGGAACCTTTATCAGCACATTCATTTACACCGGTGGAAAGGGAGGCGTGCTGGAGGCTGCGTTGAACGACCCGAGCGACCCGGCGATTACCGCAGCGGAACGCAAGCGATACAAGCATCTTTCAAGTCGCGACCAATTCCTGCCGCAACATCTCAAACGTTTGCGGCCGGTGGCGATGTCTCTGCGGCATTCGTATGGTCCGCCGTACGAACCGGCGGTCCCGACTTCGCGAGTGATGATTCGCGGCGAATTCGACAACCCCGGTGACGTTGTTAAGCCGGGCTTTTTGAGTTGCATCACCGGAAATCAGAAACCCGCTGCGATTCGTCTCGATCCATTCAAACGCTGGCCGACTCGAAGCCGTCGCATGGCGTTGGCCAAGTGGATTGCCAGCCCCAACAATCCGCTCACCGCACGCGTGATGGTGAATCGTCTTTGGTATCGGCATTTCGGCTGCGGTATCGTGCCGACTCCCAGCGATTTTGGTCAGCTCAGCGGCGGGCCTTCACATCCCGAACTGCTCGACTGGCTGGCCAACCGGTTCATCGCAAACAAATGGAGCGTTAAGGCGATGCATCGCTTGATCGTCACGTCGAACGCGTATCGCCAGACATCCCACTTGCGAAACAAGCGTGCCGAAACGATCGATCCCGACAACAAGCTGTTGTGGCGGTTCCGTCGCCGCCGATTGGAAGCCGAGGCGATTCGCGACAATGTCCTGGCAGTCAGCGGCCGGCTAAACCGGGAACAATTCGGTCTACCGATTTTCCCGCCGCTCCCCGACAATATCGCCGACCGCGTCAAATACTCCAACAGCAAATGGGACAGTCAACACGGCCCCGAGGGCCGCAAACGGAGCATCTATATTTACCAGCAACGAACGCTGATGATGCCGTTGATGCAGGTGTTCGATTCCTTGGTCTGCGACGAATCGCGGCCACGCCGCCGCACATCGACAACGCCGCTGCAGGCACTGGCGATGTATAACGGCGAGTTTGCCAATCAGGAAGCAGGCCATTTCGCGCAGCGCGTCGAACGAGAAGTTGGCAGCGATGCGCGGAAACAAATCGAGCACGCGTTCCAGCTTGCCCTGGGGCGCCGACCCGACGAGGAAGAGCTTCGTCGGATGACGAAACTCCTGACATCTACCGAACATTCACTCGTCGGATTGTGCCGGATACTCTACAACAGCAACGAGTTTGTCTACATCGATTGAGGGCAGGACGGATGTTTCAACAACCACTTCTAAGCCGCCGGGACTTGCTCAGCCGATCGTTCAACGGTATCGGTGCTTTGGCCCTGGGCGGGATGCTGTTGGACGAGTCACGCGCGGCCGATGCCCCAATGCGCCGTCCGCTGGCGGCCCAGTCGCCACATCATGTCCGGAAGGCGAAGCACTGCATTTTTCTGTTTATGCAGGGAGGGGCCAGCCAGGTTGACTCGTTCGAGTACAAACCCGTGCTGCGAGAACTTCACGGCAAACCGTTACCGAGAATTCCGGAACTTTCGGGGGAATTGCAGGGCCGCCTTTCGTTCCCGCACGTTTGCGTTGCCAGCCCGTTTGAGTTCAAACCGCACGGCCGGTCTGGGCGATATCTTTCGGAACTCTACCCCCACCTCGCGACACACGTCGATGAGATGGCGTTCATTCATGGCATTAAAACCGACAACCAGAACCACGGCCCGTCCACGTTGCACGCCACAACCGGGAGCCAATTTCCAGGCAGCCCGTCCATCGGATCGTGGATCAGCTACGGGCTGGGAACGCCGAATCAGAATCTGCCATCCTTTGTCAC
This sequence comes from Planctomycetota bacterium, assembly GCA_963581435.1. Taxonomy (GTDB): domain Bacteria; phylum Planctomycetota; class Planctomycetia; order Planctomycetales; family Planctomycetaceae; genus JABISG01. Next base: position 10,349 of record CAUZOL010000071.1, on the reverse strand, counting down.
CATACAGGACCCGCGCGGTGCGCCGGTCAACGGCGCTGCAGTCTGGGCGAACGGATATCTTCCGGCCGCTTACCAGGGAACCTTGTTGCGTCCCACGGGCACACCGATTCTCAATCTGGATCGACCGGCCGATCTGACCCGCGCGCAGCAGCGTCGCGAATTTGACACTTTGAAATGGCTCAACCAGCGGCATCTCGCCGAACGAGCGGGCGGTACAGAACTCGAAGCACGGATCGACGCCTACGAACTGGCATTCCGCATGCAAGCAACCGCGCCCGAGTTAGTTGACCTCTCGCGTGAAACGCAGCACATCCAGGACCTGTACGGCCTGAACGACGACGCAACCGCGGGATTCGGTCGTCAGTGTCTGTTGGCGCGGCGGCTCGTCGAACGCGGTGTGCGGCACACGCTGTTGATCCACGGCGTGCAGATTACCGGACACAGTTGGGACGATCATGGCAACGTAAAAGGGGGCATGATCAAACACTCGCGGGAAGTCGATCGTCCCATTGCCGGACTGCTCACCGATTTGAAGCAGCGCGGGTTGCTCGACGAAACACTCGTCGTTTGGGCCTCGGAAATGGGCCGCACTCCGTTCAAGAACGGCGGCATGAGCAAGAACCCCGGACGGGATCACAACTCACATGGTTTGGTGATGTGGATGGCGGGCGGAGATGTGAAAGGCGGCGCCACAGCCGGCGAGACCGACGAATTCGGCTTGAGGTCAAAGGACGAACCGATCCCCCTGCGAAACGTCCACGCCACAATCCTCGACTTGATGGGCCTGGACGACGACCAGCTGCGTTATCTCCATGCCGGCCGATATCGACAACTCACCGACATCGGCGGCGAGGTACTGAGCGAGATCATCGCATAACATCCTACCGCAATTGCCCCTGCCGGCGCGCAGCCCGATCGCAATGCCCGCAAACCCTCTCCGCTATTGGTCAACGGGCGGTTGTTAGTCCAGGGACTGCATCGGCGGATTGGCCTCGACGCGCAAACTGGGACGCCGCTGTGGTCGCTCGAAATTCCGTCGTTGGAACGATTCAACATGTCGCCCGGGTCGGAGATCGGTTGTTGGGCAGAGCGGTGAAACAGGGGACGGCCGACACGAATCTCTGGGGCGACGCGAATGCCGGCACGTTACTTCTTGCCTTTGCGGCGCGAGCGCGAATTGAGAAACGTGCCCAGTGCTTTGTGGTACGGGTCGCTGGTGACGAGCTTCTGGTAATCGACACCGATTGAGCCGCAGCGTTTCGCGAGATCGGCGCAGAATTCGTTGTATTGCTTCAGATAGACCGCGCGCAGTTGGTGCGGATCGACAAGCAGGCGATGATCGGCGAGTTCCAGACTGCGAAACTGTGTGGGGCGGCTGAAGGGAAAGTCCTCTTCTTCCGGCGCAACAATGTGAAACAGTATGACCTCGTGGCGAGCGTGCCGAAATCCCTTGAGCACCGTTGCCAGCGGACCGATTTTGTCGAAGCAGTCACTGCAGATCACAATTAAGCTGCGGCGTTTGATGGTTGGCAGTAACTGCTCGAACACGCTGGCCAGGCTCGTTTCTTTTCCCGGCCGAAACCTGTCCAATGTTTTCGCCAACTGTTGAAAACGCTTGGGGTTGGAAGAGGGTTCGACGCGATCGCGAACCTTCGTGTCAAATGTGATTAAGCCGCTGGCGTCTCGTTGTTGCAGCAGCAGGTAGCCCAGCGACGTCGTCAGGTAACGGGCGTAATCGAATTTGCTGATCGTGCTTTCGCCGTACCCCATACTGCCCGAGCCATCGACGAGCAAATAGCAACGCAGGTTCGTTTCGTCCTCGTATTCCTTGATGTAGTACTTGCCCGTTTTGCCGTAGGCCCGCCAATCGATGTGACGAATTTCATCGCCGGGATAATACTGGCGATGCTCGACGAACTCGACACTGGCCCCCTTGAACGGGCTTTTGTGCTGTCCCAGCATGTAGCCCTCGACCACCAACCGGGCGACAACTTCAAGGTTGCCAAACTTGGAAAGTTCCGTCGGGTCAGCCAACGGCGCGTCGCGTTTGGAACTCGATTTGGTAAAGAGCTTGGCCATGAAATTTTCGCGCATCGGAGAGAGTTAAGACGATTGAACGGTTTCAACCTGATTTAGTGTGACGTACCGCAGAATTCAGAACAAGTCTGCCGCAAATCTGTTTAGCGGTGTGGCCAACGGGTCGCGCGTTGTTCCGATCCCACAGGGTGCGACCCGTGGGCTTTGGGGACGTTTTGAACTCATGGTCGCGTTGTTAGCCTTGCCACCATTTCGGTTCGGTGAACAGGTCTTCAACGCGGATTTGAAAATCGGGAAGAATCGGGCCGCCGGATAGTATGTCGTGTGCAGGCAGTTGTTCCGTCGGCTGTCCGGCGGCATGTACGATGCACTGAAACTCAACCGTATCGATAACCCACACCCGCTCGACACCCCAGCGAAGGTATTCGCTCACACGAGATGCCATGTCGCGACGGCGGTCGTTCGTCGAGGCGACCTCCACCACCAACGTCGGTCGCTGTTGCGTCACCACAGCATCGGTTTCGGCGAACCGTTTGCCGCTTTGGTAGTAGCAGACCTGCGGCATCCGCACGGTATCTGGGTTTCGGGCGACGACGAGTCCCAGCTCGAAGCAGGCGTAGCCAGCATTCTCGGCCGTCTGCAAACTGTCGGCCAATTGCTTCGAGAGATTCATCACCACGTTGCCATGCATTACATCGGGCGGATGGTACGTGATGACCTGGCCTTCAACCAATTCGACCCAGCGGCCGCCATCGGGAAGCTCATCCTTCTCGGTCGCAAATTTTTCTGCAGTCAATCTGGCTGTGTCATTCATCTCGAATGGACCCGCGCTGGACGGTTGATGGAGGCAGTGCAGCTGATGGAGATTACCCTCTCGTGTTTGGTCATTGTAATGAATCAACTCGCAATTTGCTGTTCGATTGCGGGTTGCTGAAAGCTTCAGACTGACAGCCCGTCGAATACGCCATTCCAGTGGCGAGTGGTCAAAATGTCGCCCGCCGCTCCGACGGCGAGAATCGACGTCGGAGCGGCGGGCTACGTGAAGGACCATCCTTGTCATGAGGCTTCGCTTTCGATCTGCTCGGCCTTACAATACGTGCAGCTGCCGCACATAGCGCGGATTTTGTCTCGAACGGTTCTGTCAACACTTGCTGGAATTCGCGGTCAATATGCAAATTCGCCCTTTTCAACCATCCGATTTGCCGCGCTTGAAAGAGATTACCGTCGAGGCGTTCGACGGCGTTTCGATCGATCAGGCGATGGAGAATGCCTTCGGACAAATCAACCAACGCAATTGGCAGTGGCGAAAGGGACGGCATCTCGACGACGACGTTGCACGCGATCCAGAGAGCATCTTCGTTGCTGAGGAAGAGGGCCGCATTCTTGGCTGTATTACCGCCTGGATGGATCCCGAGGCGGGCGTTGGTCACATTCCCAACGTGGCGTTAACTCCGGAATCCCGCGGAAAAGGATATGGACGACAGCTGATCGAATTTGCGATCGATCATTTTCGCAAACACGGGTTGACGCACGCTCGAATTGAAACGCTGGTGCAGAACGGCGTGGGAAATCACCTCTACACGTCGATCGGTTTTCGTGAGGTGGCGCGGCAAATCCATTTTGCGATGGACCTGACCGCCGGTGCGGATACCGTCGTCCTCGATGACTGACTGCGACGTTGTTCCGCGAAATTATTTGGTATTCATCCTCTGATTGTGATGGCCAATGTTGAAGCGAATCGCCCTTGTCGGAGCCAATGGACAACTCGGCCGTGAGTTGCGGCAGCGACTTGGTGAACGGGTCATCCCGCTGAGCCACGCCGATATCGAACTGACCGATGCCGACAACGTTGAGGCGGCGATTGCGGCTGCCGATCCTGAACTGGTCATCAATGCGGCGGCGTACAATCTGGTGGACCGCGCGGAAGAAGAGCCGGAAGTTGCGTTTGCCGTCAACGCATACGGGCCGCGCAATCTGGCGATTGCCTGCGACGCGCGAGACATTCCGTTGCTACACGTCAGCACCGATTATGTCTTTTCCGGAAAAGACAATACAGACTCCGTCGAGACACAGCGTTCGCTGCCGTATTCCGAATCCGATCGTCCCGATCCGCTCTGCGAGTATGCCAAAAGCAAACGGGCCGGCGAACGGTATGTCGACAGTTTGTGCCGGCGGCATTTTGTCGTCCGCACCTCGGGACTGTACGGACCGGCGACAACGCCCGGCCACGGAAACTTCGTGCAGACCATGCTGCGGCTCGGTCGCGAGCGCAGCGAAGTCAGCATCGTCGATGACCAGACATGCAGCCCGACGGCGACCGCCGATTTGGCGGCCGCGATTGAAGCGTTGATCGCCACCGATGCCTACGGTTTGTATCACGCAACAAACTCCGGCAACACAACGTGGTGTGATTTCGCCCGCGAGATATTTCGGCTGGCAGCAATCGATGTCGCCGTGCATCCGATCAGCTCTGCCGAGTTCGGAGCCAAAGCCCTACGACCGTGCTACAGTGTGCTGAACACCAGCAAGCTGGCGGGCGTTATCGGTTTCGAAATGTCGAGTTGGCAGGATTCTCTGGAACGATACCTCGTCGAAAACGAAAGAAATCCGTGACGACCATCGACGATTTGAGCAGCACGCTGACGGCGGCTATCGCAACCGAAAAGATCGGGACGCCCGTTGCGTTGCGCGTGCATGCGATTGTTGCCTCGGATTCGTTCGACCCGGCTGCTGCGTTGGATGCCGTCATCGGTCTGGCCGGCACCGCCTTTCCCACCAAGCCACAGCGACTGACAGCGCGCTCCGCCGGTGCAGACCGGCAGTGGAATGTCCTTCTAAACTATGTCGGCGGGCAAACGCTGTCGTTCAGCATCGCGTCCAACCCGGATCGCTCCGCCGGAAATTGCCTGCACCTGCTGCTGATCGGCAATCACGGCATCATCCGCCTCGAAGGCGCGGAATTGCTCGATGAACGTTCAGGTGGCTCGCCAGAGAATGTGGTATACTGGAGACGGCAGATGACCGACAGTCACGCGAAAAACTCCGTTGTGCACCTTAGTTGACCCCAGCTGCTCAGTTTGCCCAATGGACAACGTTTCTCCCACCCGATAACATATAAGCAGGCACTGAAGTAAGTTGGTTCTTCGGTTTCGCGCTGGAGCCGGAGTTTGTTTCGCGGTACGCGCCGCCGGACCTGGAGCGTTTTTTTCCTGATGTCGATTCACATGCACTGCAAATCGTGCGGATTCAGTTTCCGGGTCGATGCGCGCTTTGCCGGCCGACGTGGACGATGTCCATTGCCGGAATGTCGGCACGAATTCCAAATTCCCGCACGAAGCCGTAAAGATCCTGTGTCATCAGGTGTGGGCGAGAATCGTCTGCGATCCTCGGTGGTCGCAACAGATGATTCGCAACTCACCGCCGACCAAATGCGCGAGGATCATGCGGAGATTTTGCCTGTCACGGAATCGGGTCTGCCCAAGCGACTCTACGTTGCCGCGTCTGCATTGTTCGGCAGTTTGATCCTACTGATTCTCGCGGCCGTCTTCTTGCCGGAACGCGCGACGGAAGCAGACGCCGCTGAGCCCCCGCAATCGCAGCAAGCCGCAATCTACCAGAAAACGATCCGTCCATTTCTGAAAAAGTATTGCTACGAATGCCACGGGCCGAAGGAAGAAACCGAGGGCATTGCGTTTCACAAGTTCGACGATTTGCCGACGGTTCTGGCCTCGCGAAAAGTGTGGGAGAAGACGCTGCGGCAGATTGAAGTGGCCGCCATGCCACCGGACGATCACGAGGCACAACCAACAGCCGCCGAACGCAAGCAGGTGGTTGCCTGGCTCGACAAAGCCCTGTTCGACATCGATTGCGAACTGGTGGACGATCCGGGACGGGTCACCATCCGCCGATTGAATCGAACAGAATACAACAACACAATTCGTGATCTGGTGGGAGTCGATTTCGAGCCGGCCAAGGATTTTCCGTCCGACGATGTCGGGTACGGGTTCGATAACATCGGCGACGTATTGTCGCTGCCGACGCTGTTGATGGAAAAATATCTCGATGCAGCGGAACAAATTGCAGAGTCTGCGATCATAGAGAACATTGACGCGAAGAGCGCACAGAGATTCGCCGACGGGAAGTTGGATCGCGGACGATGGCCCTTGGGCGGCGACGGATTCGTCGGGTTGAACTCCAGCGGAGAAGTCTCAGCCAAGGTGGAGTTCCGCCTCGACGGCGAATATCTGTTGCGCGCCGAAGCGAAGGCCGACCAAGCGGGCAGCGAACTGGCGAAAATGCGATTTGCACTGGATGGCAAACCGGTGAAGGTGTTCGAAATCAAAGGACACCGCAAGCCGGACGTCTACGAATTCAAGTTGCAAGTGGTGAAGGGGGATCACAAATTCGCCGCCGCGTTCACCAACGATTACTACAATCCCAAGGCGAAGAATCCTCGCGAGCGCGACCGCAATCTGTCGATTCGATTCCTGGAAGTGCAGGGGCCGCTCGATGTCACGCCGGACAATCTGCCGGCCACGCACAGGCGAATCGTCATCCGCCGTCCCGACAAAGACAAGTCGGTGCGCGACTGCTCGATAGAAATATTCCGCAAGTTCGCAACCCGGGCATTTCGCCGCCCAGCGACAGCCGATGAATTGGCGCGGCTGGCCGATTTGGTCGAGGCAGCAGTCGAACGAGGCGACACCTTCGAGCAGGGCGTACAAATTGGTGTGCAGGCGGTGCTCGTCTCACCGCACTTCCTGTTCCGCATCGAGAACGACAACCGCCCGCACGATCCGGCCGCCAAACACAATGTCGGCGATTATGAGTTGGCGACGCGGCTATCGTATTTTCTGTGGAGCAGCATGCCGGACGATAAACTGTTCGAGTTGGCCGACAAGGGCAAGTTGCATCAAAGCGACGTGCTAAAAGCGCAAGTACAACGAATGCTCAAAGACTCGCGATCGAAAGCGGCGTTAGTGGAAAACTTCGGGCGGCAGTGGCTCAACCTGCGGAACCTGGCCGACATCAAACCCGATATCGCGCGGTTCCCCACGTTCAGCGAAGAACTGCGGGCCGACATGCTGACAGAAACCGACCGCTTCTTCACGGAAATCATCCGAGAAGATCGCAGCATGAGTGACTTTCTCGATGCAAAATACACTTTTGTGAACGAGCGACTGGCAACACACTACGGCATCGACGGCGTGAAAGGGAATGAGTTTCGCCGCGTCTCGCTGGACGGAACACCCCGCGCGGGCGTGTTGACTCAAGCCAGCATTTTGATGCTCACCTCCGACCCGACCAAAACCAAACCGGTTCTCCGTGGCAAGTGGATTATGGAAAACATTCTGGGAACGCCCCCGCCGGAACCGCCGGCCAACGTCCCCCCGCTGGAAGAGACCGCAAAAGCGAATCCCGATGCCTCGCTCCGCGAACAAATGGCGCTGCATCGCAGCAACCCAACCTGCGCTTCATGCCACGTCACAATGGACGCCATCGGTTTCGGATTTGAAAACTTCGACGCCATCGGTAGCTGGCGCGAAAAAGACGGCAAGCATCCAATCGACCCAGCAGGCAAACTGCCGAGTGGAGAGACGTTCAAATCGCCGGCCGAACTGATCGAAATTCTCAGCCGCCGCGATCGGCAATTCGCACGCTGCGTGGCCGAAAAACTCCTCACCTACGCAATCGGGCGGGGATTGGAGTTTTACGATAAGTGTGCCGTTGATAAAATTGTCAGCAATGCCGCCCGAAACGACTACCGCTTCTCGGCGTTTGTGGTCGAAATAGTTAATAGCCGCCCGTTCTTAATGCGACGTGGCGATCAAGGAGAGAACGAGTGACCGTAAGCACCCAATTGCGACGCCGTACATTTCTTAAAGGTCTCGGCGCATCGATGGCGCTGCCGATGCTGGAATGTATGCAGCCCGGTTTAATGCTGTCGGCAGCCGCTGCCGCCGAGACCGCCACAGCCGCGCCGGTGCGAATGGCGTTCATCTTCTTCCCCAACGGGGCGATTATGCCCAACTGGAAACCCGAGGGCGAAGGGGCCGACTACACGCTGTCGCATACGCTCGAACCGCTCAAGGATTTCCGTGGCGATTTCAATGTCATTTCCGGGCTGGCACAAGACAATGGCCGCGCCAAAGGCGACGGCCCCGGCGACCATGCCCGTTGTGCATCCACTTACCTGACCGGAGCACATCCGGTGAAAACATCGGGTGCAAATATCAAAGTCGGTATTTCCGTCGATCAGATGGCAGCGGCCGAGATCGGCAAGAAAACTCGGCTGCCATCATTGGAGTTGGGTGTCGATCGCGGCCGCAACGCGGGTAACTGCGATTCGGGCTACAGCTGCGCCTATTCGTCCAACGTTTCCTGGAAAACAGCCACCACGCCGATGGCCAAGGAAATCAATCCGCGACTCGCCTTCGAACGGCTGTTCGGCGTGAACCAGAAGGACGAAAAGAAACGCCAGCGACGAGAACTGTACCGCAAGAGTATTCTCGATCTGGTGCGCGCAGACGCGCAACAACTCAAGAATCGACTCGGCGCAACCGACCGCCAGAAAATCGACGAGTATTTCACCAGCGTCCGCGAGATCGAACAGCGGATCGAACGCTCGGCCGCCAAACGGCACGAGGTTCCCGAGTTCGACATCCCCGAAGGCATGCCCCGCGACCAGACCGAACACATCCGCCTGATGTACGATCTGATGGTACTCGCCTTCCAGACCGACACCACCCGCGTTTCCACCTTCATGCTGGCCAACGCCGGGGCCAACCGTAGCTATTCAATGGTCGGTGTGAAAGACGGTTGGCATAGCCTGTCGCACCACCGCAACGACGAAAAGAAAATGGCCGACATCACCAAAATCGACCGTTTCCTCGTCGAGCAGTTCGGCTACTTCCTCGGCAAACTCAAGGCCATCAAGGAAGGCGAAGGCACGCTGCTGGATAACTGCATGCTGATGTACGGCAGCGGCCTCTCCGATGCCAACCGCCACAACCATGACGACTTGCCGGTCCTGCTGGCCGGCAAAGGCGGCGGCACAATCCAAACCGGCCGTCACATCAAAATGGACAGCGAAACCCCGCTGAACAACCTCTTCCTCTCCATGCTCGACCGCGCCGGTGCAAAAGTCGATTCCATCGGCGACAGCAAAGGCCGCCTGGCTGCACTGGACGGCTGAGGTTCTCTCACTCGGTGTGGATCCATGAAAGGGGGTAAGGTTAACGCCCCCCCAATCAACGCACGGTGCTTTCGACAGGGTCGAACACATCGAGGGGCTGCTCCGATATTCAACCCGATGCTCAATCGGTCAACGTGATTGTGACTCGATCGAGATCACCCGTGAAAGGAAACGGTCCGCCCTCGTACGCCTTGTCGACTTGCGTGCCGTTGTCGAGACCCACGTCGAATGTTTCCGCTAGGGAATAGGTGCTGATGTGCATTTTGGGCATTTCGGTTTCATCAACTTTTTCACCGTTCACGTACAACTCGCCCGTGCCTCCGAATGGCTTGGTCAGGATGAAGTTGAACTTCAGATCGGTTTCTCCCTTGGGCAACTCTTTGGAAGTCAGATGATAGTGAACGCCGTCCAGGAAGTTGTAGTCGAAATGCAGCATGCTATCTTTGACGTACATCGTGTAGCCGCCGGTCATCCCGCCGCAGGAAACGATCACGCCTTCTTCTCCACCGTTGAGATCAATTGTGGTCTCGATTGTGTGCGAGCGGTTTTTAACCGGGACTGAAGCTTTCTCGGCAATTCGAACGGCCCCCGGGGCGAAGTAGACGAATTCTTTCTGGTCGCCGAACAGAATGTTATTGATATTGGCCATCCGCTTGATCATGTCGTCATAGAGTGGGTAGACATTGTTCTTGACGGCTTCTTCGTCCCAGAGCTTCTTCAATTCTTCAAGTTTCTCCGGGTGTTTGTCGGCAAGATTTGTGCTCTCGGAGAAGTCCTCGGCGACGTTGTAGAGTTCCCAGACATCGTCCTCAAATCGGGAGACGGAATTGACCACCCACGGCATTCGATGGCCGTGTAACGTCACCGCCTTCCAGCCATCCGTCCAGATTGCGCGGTTGCCGAACATCTCGTAGTATTGGACTTTCTTCGCGTTGGGGGCATCGGGGTTGTCAAACGAATAGTTCATAGCGACACCCGTCAACGGCTGTTGCTTGATACCGTGGTATGTGTCGGGGACCGTGGATGTCCATTCTGCAAAACAGATGCTGGCGCAGATTCGAGAATTTGGTAAGACTCCGGCATGGACAGGGTGCCGGAGATGGAACTCGATCGGGAT
>CAUZOL010000070.1:0-23987 GCA_963581435.1 Planctomycetota bacterium | reverse complement strand
TCCTTCTTAGCATCACCCATCGGGTTCCCTGGTTCGCATGGCATGAATTGGCAGAATACCCTTGTTTTGCAGGGGCACTGCGCAAATCTTGTGCCAAAGCTAAGGAAGTCATCTGGGGAATGCGGGGAAAAGGCAGCGGGCCGATACGAATTGTACAACCTGGCCGATGATCCCGCCGAGACAAAGAACCTCGCAAAAATGCACCCCGATCGACTGCAGTCGATGTTGGGGAGGCTCGAAGCAATCAAGAAGGCAGGCCGCAGCCGACCAGATTCGACCGATTGAGCGTCATTGCCCGGAAGAGTTTTGGTTCGATTCGAGCGTTGATGGACGCATTCTCGGGGGATCGGTAACACGAAAGCCAATGTCGGCCGACCGCAAAACCCTCTAGTATGTCGGCCATTCCAAGCGATAGATTCTCCCTGAGCGAAGTCCACAGGCCATGCCTGTTCCCTGTGCATCGGCGAGAATTCCCGAAATGTCGTCGGGGAGATGTGTGGCCCAGATCAACTCGCCTTCGGCGTCGAGCCAATAGATGTCTCTTTCGACAGTTGCGACCCCCAGGCGATTGTGAACGAAACTGGTCGAGACGTGACTGGGGGTTCCCTGGACGAGATACGACCCGTTGCTCTTCCCGCGGCGATCGAGTATCTGCACTCCCTGATTGAACCGGGCGAGATAAATCTGGCGACCATCGCCGGTCACCGTCATGTCACCGACGTTCGACCACAATCGCTCGCTCCAGACTTCGGTGCCTTGCGTGTCCAACCGATGGCAGCACATCAAACCGTATTCTGCTGCACCAAGAATCACAGGGCGCACCGCGTTAAAATGCAAATAGCGCAGCGGCCGAATCGTTTTGAATCGTCCAACTTCTTGCTTGCGGGCGTTGAAGAACACCGTCTCGCTGTTGGACAGTGAAACGGCGATGTAATGTCCGTGCGGATCGACGGCCAAACACAAAATCTCGGCCGGCATACCGACCGACCATTTGACCGAAAGTTTGTGGTCGAACCAGGAGAGTTTCGAGCGACCGGTTGCGACGGCCCCGTTTCGTCCGGTGTCGCTCCAGGCCAACGCCGTCAGCGACTTGAAGCCCCGGGTGAGAGTTTTGACCCGGCCGTGGCGGTCGAGCAGGTACAGCCCGCCCGATGTATCGACCGCCAGCAGTTCCGAAGACTCCCCCGCAAACGCCAGACCGGCAAGCGGGGCATCCAGCGCAATCGACCAGGCCAATGCCGGTCTTTCGCCTTGTCCCGCTTCCAGCCAATCTGGCTCCACTCGGCTCATCGTCTGGTAATCTGCCTACGAAGTATCTGAAGTGCTGCGCGGATGTCGGCGTCGTCTTCCACATTGACCTTCGAGGATCGATAGTTCACGCGGTGGGTTGACGACAGCTTTACGGCGACGTCCGGCTTCACTCCAATCTTACCCAGTGTGCGTCCGCGGGGCGAGTAGAATTTCGCCGTCGTCAGTCGTAATCCGGTGGATTCCCGTAGTGGAAAGATGCTCTGCACCGACCACTTACCATACGATGTGCGGCCGACAATCTGGCCTCGGTCGTGATCTTCGATTGCCCCAGCGACAATTTCACTGGCACTGGCACTCATTCCATCGATGAGCAGCACGAGCGGAATATTCCACGTGCCGGCACGATGGGCCGAGTAACTCCAGTTTTGATCGCGGGTGCGGCCCTTTGTCGAAACCAACACACCTTCGTCGATAAACCTGTCGAGCACCTCGACCGATGCCGTCAGAAGTCCGCCCGGATTTCCGCGTACGTCCCAAACAATAGAACGCATTCCCTGTGCTTTCAGCGTCTCAAGCGCCCGATCCAATTCGGTCGCCGAAGTTCGTTGAAACCCGGTCATGCGAATGTACCCGACTCCGTTGTTGCGGTCGATCATCTTGACGATGGGAATACTTTTTACACGAACGGCGCGGCGGGCGAATTGGCCCAGTCGTGGCGTTGCGTCGTTCCCGCCCAAAATACTCAATCGGATGCGGCTTCCGGAAGGTCCTCGCAGCAGTCGGGCCGCCTCGTCGGTGGTCATGTGACGGCAGTCGGTCTTCTCAATACCGACGATATAATCGCCGGCCTCCAGCCCGCCTTCTTCCGCCGGACTGTCGGAAAGAACATTGATCAGCAGCAACCCCTTGCCCATCTCCGACTTCATTTCGATTCCCAGTCCGACAAATTCGCCGTCGATATTGCCGTACAGATCGTCCAGCCGGTTGGGTGTCAGATAGGTACTGTAGTCGTCCAGTGCATTGCAGCCGCCGAAGACGTACTCCATGACAACCGGTCCACCAGCCATCCCGACCTTTTGACGCGCGATCTCACAAACTTGAGCAATCGTCTCTCGTGCATGCTGACTATTGGTGACGGGTTTGTTCCAGTAGTTCTCCCGCAAGGTCTGCCGTAATTGATTGACTTGTTCGCGATCGGCACCGCGGAGGTTTTTGTCGAGAAATTTTTGGTTCCCCAACGCCAGGTAGAGACTCTCGGTTCCGTGCGCCACAAACGACGTGACGCTCATCGACTCGACGTAATTCGTGCGAACGCGAGAAAGCGTCTCATCGAACACCAGCAGTGCTTCGTTCAGCGACTTCGACCGCAGCTTTCGGCCGAAACTGTCGTCTTCGTAACGACGGTCAATTCCAAAATGGATGCGGGAACGACGAAGCCCGTACGTCAGTTGTTTGTTTTCAGGCCACTGTTTGACGGCCTTCTTGTAGTGAGCGATCGCCTGCAGCCATTGTCGGGTGCGTTCCAATCGCACTCCATCGAATACGGCAGTTCGCGCATCAACTTCAGCAGCTGCTGCGATGCCGCTGCGAGAATTGCCAGCGAGATCCTGACCGAAAGTCGTCCAGGCTCCGGCCAACAGAAAATAGATCAATGTGTGCTTCAGCGTGTTGCAGAACGGCATTTGCCCCCCTCAGGTTCTGACGACATCGAGATCGCCGCGTGGCCAAGTTGTACACTCGGATGTGAATCTGGTGCGGCCCTGTCGCAGTCGCGCTGCGAGATAGCCGATCGCTTTGCGGCGTTGCATTCTCACAACAAACGCAAGCAGTATAGTTGAATATAAGCCACATATTGAGGGTGTCAAACTGCCGAAGGCCGCTGCAAAACGTTGAAATCGGCACGACCGACACCACCCCTCAGGCTGCGCCACAACGTGCGGGTTGCGGCCGACTCCATCGACCGTGGCGATTGAGGTAACCTACCCGACAGGACCGTTTGGACGTGCAGTGTGAGGGCTCAAGCGATACTTGAACCGCACTGAAAACAGCCGGATCACGTCGGTCGGCAAACGATTGACGGTTGCTGCAATTGTGCCGCGAAGAAATATCCGATTCCCAATTCTTTATCAGATTCTCATCGAGATCGGTGAAGAGTTGGCCGAGGGGCTGCCTGGCGAATAGGAACCTGGGAGTTGAACCTCACGTTGCCCGATCAGCCAACTGCCAGAGCTGCCTGATCTTTTCGGGAAACAGTGGCAACGCGATTTCCGGATCTTCGATTTCCGGATGCCACATCTTCTCCCACTCGAGGCTGAACCAGCCTTCATAACCGGATTGCTTTAGCAGCCGCATGCAATCGAGCGCAGGGAATTGCCCTCCGCCAAATAATACGTAGTCGGCGTGGCGATGCCCGCTCATCAGTGAATGGGCCTGTTGCGCCGCTTCGCCTGCGGCTTCATCGAGTTGCCGCCGTGGGCTGGAAACCGAGTCCTTCCAATGCGTGTGACAGACCCAGGGCTGCAGGCGTTCAAAGGTTGCCGACAGTGCCTCGTCGAAAAAACGCCACGGATGATGTGTATCCCACAAGACACCGACCGCTGTGCTCTCCACCAGCTGTATGGTTTCCCGCATTAGCCGTGAATCGGAAAAGTCGCCGTGCGTTTCGATAATCACGCTGCGGCCTAACGTCTCTGCAAACTCTCCGAGTCGCTGCAAACCGTTGGCGATATTGTCGATTGCGCGGTCTCGTCCGGTCGGGTCAACACCCTCGGGCAACACGTCGCCGAAGACTCTTACAAACTTCGCGCCCAATTCCGCCGCCAACTCCAGATACGCCTTACCGATCTCGAGTTGCCGATCCCGTTCGCCTTGATCGGGATCGTCGAAACGAACCGACGATGCCAGACCGCAAACGGAAAAGCCGGCATCGGCCAATTCTGTGCGCCGGGCCGCCAGTTCACTGCGCTGGAATTCCGGTCGCGCCAACAAATCGGTGTCGCGTTCGAGCAAACGGATTTCGACACCGTCATAACCAAACTGCGACCCCAACGTCAGCAGGTCATGCCAATCCCAATCGGGGCAGCCGAGTGTTGAAAACGAGGTTTGAATCATGCGTCTGATCCTGGAAAAAGTCGAGAGTCCAGAGCCAAGAGTCCAGAGCGGGAGCCTGTGGATCGCTTGGTACGGTCTTTACGTTGTTCGTCAGCTATAGACAATCAATATGTTGACGTGTCCAATGCACGAGAACAACTCGCGATCGGCAATCAAAATGGCACGCCCGTTCCATCCGAACCCAATCCCATGACTTCACGTCCGTACTTATTAACCGACGCCGCAGACGTTTTGAGCGAAATTCGCCGTAACGTTGAGCGGGATTACGAGCAATTTGCGTTGTTCGGTCCGCCTGTGAATCTCACTGGCTACGTGTCCGAGACGTATGGAATCGATCTGACGGCCGACTATGGTGGTATTGCGATTGCCAATCCATGGGGAAAAGCGTCCGGGCAACTGTCGATGACGGCCCGACAAGTCGCGGAGGACATTGAAGCAGAATTGGCTTTTGTCGTCTTGAAAACCGTGATTGCCGAGGATGCGACCGGCAGCCGGGCGATGGAAGCGTGGGCGATTCGCGAGTCGCGGATGTCGGCCGAACGCATCGTCGGTGAATCGGGCGAACCCGGCTGGACCATCAGTTGGAAAGGTCGCGGCTGGTGGCATTCATTCGACGACTATCTGACTTTGATTCGCGAGTCGCAACAAATCGCCAGCGGTAGCGGGACGCTGATTGTCCCATCCTGCAAGTATCATTTGCCCACCCCCGACGAAGATCATTGGAAGGTTGAGGAGTATCGCGACACCACGCCACGGCTGATTGAAGCGTGGCGTGAATACGCCGACGATCCCGATTCGCCGATGCCGTTGGAAAAAGATTTCAGCCCCACGCTCGCCGGCAGCGACCGTTCGGCGCAACAAGACAAGGTTCTGGAATGGCTGGAGCGGGTTCCCCAACTCATCCACGAAGCCGCTGCACCGACTGACAGCCCTGTTGAGAAAAATCCTGTTCGTCTCGGGCTGAAAATGTTCAATGCGCTGTTCGATGACGACTTTCAACTCGAGATGCTCCGCGAGATTCACCGACCGCAACAACACTCGCCGGATTATTTCGTTTACGGCAACCGCTTGTTCGATCCGCAGCGGGAATTCGACGGCCACACGGGAATCGCTTACGGCGGTCCGGATCTTAGCGACCGCAACCTGCGCGTGATGGGTCGTTTTCAATGCGAAGCGCTTGAACCCAACGCATCATTGTTGCGTTGGTCGGCAACGGGAAACATCGCAACGGGCAAGATGGCGTTGGAATACGCATTGCGCGGGGCGAGCAGTTTTCAGCTGCACACATTTTTTCAATTGCCCGCCGACGAATACCGCATGACGGTTGGTAACAAGATTCAAAAGGCGATGCACGAGCTCTATTTTCACCCCACGACGGGATTCATCGTCTGGGTGCATCATCTGGCCCGCGAGCTCAATCTGTCGTCCAATCCGGTTCGGTTTCTCGACATCGTCGGACAGGGAACGGGTTTACGATAAACGCATGCGGTGTTTCAGCCGGGCCATGCGGTGTCGTTGCGAATGTAACTGCCGGATTCGATGCCGGTGAAAAACACTGCGACCAGCGGATGTTCGATCGGCATTTCGCTCTCGTCGCTCGTGAGGCTGCTTTCGGCGGCATACGTGACAACATTGCTTTCGTGAACCAGCACGTGATACCACGATTGCTCGCGATCCGGTTGTGTCTTGTTCGACATATACCACTTCGGGGCGGCCTTGCAATGACCATCGGCCGATACCACCACGCCGCGATAACCATACCGCCGATGCCGCACGATCGCGCCGGAAACAAATCTCGGCTCCGCATCGGGCAGATCGTCATCACCGAAAGATTTGTTGATCTGAATCATGGCAAATCAGATGGTAAACAGAGAGTTTTCTCTGCGGGCGAGTTTGCCGCAAAAAACGGAAAACTGCACAAGACAAGAAAGAGGGTTGCTACGCGATTTAGCGACCAGGCGATTGGTTGTGGGAACATGCTAATCTGTCAAATGGATTCCCTTTTTGCGTTTCTTGTGCCTTTTTGTGGCTATGATCTCGCTCAATCAGGCGGTGGCGGTGTTGCTCCAGCAGGCGGCGTTCCTTTTCCTGCGCGGATGTACTCGCCGCGCTGTCGCGCGTACTCTTCCGGTGTCAGCGACTCACCCGGTTCCGGCTGGTCTCCCCTTGAGTCGTTGAAATACTGACGCAGAAACGGAATGCACCAGCCACAGCCGGTCCCCGAACCGCCGCACTCGCTAATTTGGCTGGCAACGCGCGGTTTGTGAATGCGGATGTGGTTCAGGATTTTCCGCTTCGATATGTGGAAGCAGTAGCAAATCTTGTCGTCGAGTTCCACGAGTATGTCTGCCGTTCGGTCGAAAAAGCGTGGGGCGTTGCCCCGCGGCTAAACCTTGCCCACGAATTCAATTTCCAAGTTATACCAACCGCGTGCGTCAAACGCGCAGGTGGGCGACGGCTTCGGCCGGAGGGAGAATGTAGCTGACGTAGAACGGGCCGAACTCCGCGTACCGTGCACTCGCCCGATCGAATCGCATGGTGTAGACAATTTCCTTGATGTGCTCGGGTGCCCGTGCCCACAGGGTCACGCCCCATTCCCAGTCGTCGAATCCGGTCGATGCGGTAATGAGCTGCGACACGCGGCCGGCAAACTTGATGCCCGACGTTGCATGCTCGGCCATCAAAGCGCTGCGGCTGCTGAACGGCTCGGTGTACCAGTTCGCGTGCGGGTCGCGGATTTTGTTCATCGGATAAAACGTCATCGACGGCAACGCCGGGAAGTCGGGATACAACCGCTGTTGATTCATCATCGGCAGCCGTTGTCCGTACGCGTTCAACTTCGCATCAAACGCCGGACTGGACGGGTCGGTTCCTTCGCGTTTCAGCCGTTCGGCATACTGCTCCAACGTGGGAACGTATTCCGAAACTTCGGTGATGGAAACGAACGAATAGGTCGGCTCCAATGCCGGCCCCAATGTCGATGCACGGACCGCCTGTTGCACGGCATCGATCACCAACGGATCGGGGTCGAGGATCATCAGCCCCAGGTCTGCCCGGTGACCGGAAACAACCGATGTTTGAATTCGCGCTGGCCCGCCTTCGCGTTCGGGATTCAGAATTTCTGCCAATTCATCGCGACCACGCGACCGATCATCGGCCGACAGCTGATTCACGGCAGTCTGGTTGACGCGGTAGTACAAGTGCAGGCAATGCCAGCCCTCGGTCATTTTGATGGTCGGGTCGGGCAACTGGGCCGGTGCATGAGGTCGTTGATTCACGATTCGCCGTCACTCTCAAATTTCGGTTGTTAGTAATCACTTCGCACGAACGAACGCCGTTCGACTCGCATTGTCGCGAACCGACCGCCTCCCGGCAAGTAAGAACGGGGCGAAACCCGCCACGGGCCGGGGGTGGCAGATGCGAGCGACGCGCGCCGTGACTCCAAACCGACAGCTTGCTGTCGAAGGGCTACTCAGCAGCTATTCGACAGCAAGCTGTCGGTTTGGGTTTTCGCGCGGGCGTTTGTGACGTACCATTCGCGAAACCACCTCTAAAGGATTGCCCATGAAAATTACGAGAGTTGCACGTGTGCTGCGCGACTGCCAGCCGGAGGAAGAAGTCGAGGTTCGCGGTTGGGTGCGCACGATCCGTGCCAAGCCAGCGTTCTCCTTCATCGAATTTAACGACGGCAGCAGCCTGAAAAATCTGCAGATCGTCGTCGATGCCGCTGTTGACGGTTACGAGGAGTCGATCAAACAGATCGGCACTGGAGCAAGTGTCGCCGCAACCGGCACACTGAAAGAGTCGCCGGGCAAGGGGCAACGCATCGAAATGCACGCGGCCACTTTGCGCGTCATCGGGACCGCCGATGCAGAAACATATCCCCTACAAAAGAAGCGGCACAGCTTTGAGTTCCTGCGAGAAATCGCTCACCTCAGGCCGCGCACCAATACCATCGGTGCCGTTGCCCGTGTCCGCAATGCGGTGACGGCTTCGATTCACAACTTCTTCCAGTCCCGCGATTTCGTTTACGTTCATACGCCGATTATTACCGCCAGCGATTGTGAAGGCGCCGGCGAAATGTTCCAGGTGACGACACTCGACCTGGCAAAGCTTGCACAGGTGAAAACCGAGATCGACTATTCGCAGGACTTTTTCGGCAAGCCGTCGTATCTCACCGTCAGCGGGCAGTTGGAAGCGGAAATCTACGCGACGTCGATGGGCGATTGCTACACGTTCGGCCCCACGTTTCGAGCCGAGAATTCCAACACCAGCCGGCATTTGGCCGAGTTCTGGATGATCGAGCCAGAGATGCCGTTTTACGAGTTGGACGACAACATGCAGCTCGCCGAAGAGTTCATTCGCAGCGTCGTCACCGATGTGCTAACCAATTGCCCCGAAGACATGGAGTTCTTCAACCTCCGCATCGACGACACGTTATTAGAGACTCTGAAGAACATTACCGACAACGAATTCATCCGCCTGCCGTACACCGAAGCGGTCGAGATTCTCGAAAAGAGCGGCAAGAAGTTCGATTACGCCGTCGAATGGGGCCGCGACCTGCAATCGGAACACGAACGGTTTCTCACCGAAGAGCATTTCAAGCAGCCGGTCATTTTGTTCGACTACCCGCGAACCATTAAGCCGTTTTACATGCGCGTGAACGACGACGGCAAAACCGTGCGGGCGATGGACGTGCTGGTGCCACGCGTCGGCGAGATCATCGGCGGCAGCCAACGCGAAGAACGGTACGACGTACTCGTCGATCGAATGAAAGAATGCGACGTACTTCCGGACGACTACTGGTGGTACCTCGACCTGAGGCGGTACGGCAGCGTCCCGCATTCCGGCTTCGGTTTGGGTCTGGAGCGACTGGTGCAATTAGTCACCGGCATGCAAAACATCCGCGACGTGATTCCGTTTCCGCGAACACCGAAGAACGCCGAGTTTTAGTCTGGCAGTGAGAGTTTAGGTCGGCGACATTCCGCTTTGGCTGCCGGGAATTACCGCGGACTACGTTGATAAGCACGGATAATAAACAATATCCCCTCTTTATCCGCTGCCATCCGCGAAATCCGCGGTTTCCGACTGCAATGACATGACTGTTGGTGCACTCTCGTCAGGAGTCTGCCGAATTGTCACGGTTTTTGGCGGCTTCGATGAAATAAATCGGTTGGTACATTCATCTTGTACCCGTATCTTGCGGTAATTCTTGCGAATTGAATTCAGCATTTCGGAGATGGCAATGTCGAAACGGCCTTGTGGGCTGCTGACGCTGGTGGTTGTGTTATCAATTGGTGCCACCGCTGTGGCCGCCGATGATCCTGCCGGGATCGAGTTCTTCGAAAAGAACATTCGGCCCGTACTGGTGAGCAAATGTTACAGTTGCCACTCCGCTAAGGCGAAGAAGCTCAAGGGCGGGTTGTTGCTCGACACGCGTGAAGCGACTCGCCGTGGTGGCGAATCGGGTCACGCCGTCGTTCCCGGTAACCTCGAAGACAGCCTGCTGATCGAATCGATTCGGTATGAGGGGCTGGAGATGCCCCCGAAAGAGCAATTGCCCGCCGCCGTCATCGCCAAGTTCGAGAAATGGGTGAAGATGGGGGCACCCGATCCACGAGGCGGAAAGACCGACCCGGCCCCGCGCGTGATCGATTTTGATGAGGCCCGCAAGTTCTGGTCGTTCCAGCCGATCGCCGATCCGAAGCCCCCCAAAGTTGCCGACGGCAAATGGGCGGAAAGCGACATCGACCGCTTCGTTCTGGCTCGTCTCGAAGCGAAGGACCTGAAGCCGGTGGCCGACGCCGATCTCCGCACGCTGGTGCGACGCACTTACTTCGATCTCATCGGCCTTCCCCCGACACCGAAGCAGGTGGATGAATTCGTTTCCGATCCTTCGCCCGCCGCATTCGCGAAGCTCGTTGATCGACTGCTCGAATCGCCTCAGTTTGGTGAACGTTGGGGGCGGCATTGGCTCGACGTGGTCCGCTACGGCGAATCGACCGGCATGGAACGCAACTACAGCTACCCGCATGCGTGGCGTTATCGCGACTATGTTATTGAATCGTTCAACGCCGACAAGCCGTTCAACCGTTTCCTCACCGAACAGGTGGCGGGCGATTTAATGCCGGCCGAAAGCACCTCGCAGCGACACGCGCAGACCATCGCGACCGGCCTGTTGGCAATCGGCACGAAGTCGCTCAACGAGCGGAACCGCGAGAAGTTTGCTATGGACATCGTTGATGACCAGATCGACGTGACCACCCGTGCGTTTCTTGGATTGACCGGCGCATGTGCTCGCTGCCACGACCACAAATTCGACCCGATTCCCACCAAGGAATATTACGCGTTGGCCGGAATCTTCCGTAGCACGGCGACGTACTACGGCACAGGATCGAACCGTGGAAATCGACAGCAGGGCCAACTGTTGGCATTGGCGGCAGACGGCGTCCGTCCCGTCGCCTCCAAAGGTGGTGGCGCTAAGAAGAATAACGCCGCTAACAAGAAGGCAGCCAACCAATTGCGGGCTGCACGCAAGAGGTTGCAGAAGTTTAATAAACAGGCTGGTGATGACCCCAACGCCAATCAGGCGGCTCTCATCAAGCGAACGACTGCGCAGATCAAGCGACTGCAAAAGCTCGCGAAGCCGCAGAAAGCTGGCAAGAAACCCGCTGCCCCCGTTGGCAAGAACGTGGGACTGGCGATGGGGGTTGCCGATGGTAACCCAAGTGATACGCAGATTCGCATCCGCGGCAACGCTGATGAACGGGGCGAAACTGTCCCCCGTGGCTTCCTCACAATCGCAACCTTGGGCGACGCCCCCAAGATTGGCGATGCAGCGAGCGGTCGCTTGGAATTAGCAGAGTGGATGACGCAAGACAGCAATCCGTTGACGGCACGCGTCGCCGTAAACCGCGCATGGCAGCATCTGTTCGGTCGTGGCATCGTGCGGACGGTCAACAACTTCGGCAAGAATGGCGAACGCCCCACGCATCCGGAATTGTTGGATCATCTCGCATCACGGTTCGTCGAGAACAACTGGTCGGTCAAACGACTCGTTCGTTCGATCGTGATGAGCCATTCGTACCGGTTGGGAAGCCGGCCGAATGCTGCGGCCGAGAAAGTCGATCCCGAAAACCAATTGTTGTGGAGGGCCAATCATCGTCGCCTCGAAGCCGAAGCCATTCGCGATGCGATCCTCGCCGCCAGCGGGCAACTCGACCGAGCGCCCGGTGACAAGTCGGTCGTGGCAACCGTCGGCGACGGAGACATCGGCCGCTCGATTCAGCCCGCTCGGTTTGCCGTCGATAGCGTCAAACGCAGCGTCTATCTGCCCATCGTCCGCAGTGCCGTTCCCGAAGCGCTCCGCGTGTTCGATTTCCCCGAGCCAAGCATCATCTCCGGGCAACGGGATGTCACCACGGTTCCCACACAGGCGTTATTTATGATGAACAGCGAGTTCGTCCTCCAGCAGTCGCGCCACATGGCCACGCGAGTTATCAGCGGAGCCGAAACGAATTCGGACCGCGTGACGTTGGCCTATCGGCTGACCCTGTGCCGCGAGCCGTCGAAAGCAGAAATCCAGCGGGCAGTCGAATTCATCGAACAGACCTCGGCGCAGGCCGAAGAGACCGAGGTCAAAGACAACATGAAAGCCTGGTCCGGATTCTGTCAGGTGCTAGTGGCATCGGCCGAGTTCCGTTACATCGAATAACACGAAGCCAACTAGCTGCGGTGCAATGCACCGCAGTTACGCACTCAACAAACAAGAGAGGGACGCTGAAATGCTCCAACTATCTCGTCGTGAAGTTCTTCAGTCGATCTCATGCGGATTCGGATTCACGGCGTTCGCCGGGCTGGCGGCCGAAGTGGCTCAGAAAGAATTCCAGAGCCCACTCGCCCCCAAGCAACCGCATTTCGCGGCGCGTGCTAAGCGGGTGATATTCCTCTGCATGCGGGGCGGCCCTTCGCATGTCGATACCTTCGACTACAAACCCATGCTGGAAGAATACTCCGGTAAAAGCCCCGGCGAAGCAAGCGGCGGGCTGAACAATCAGAAGGGCCGCAAGCTCAAGCCGTCTCCGTGGGCATTCAAACAGCATGGCGAAAGCGGGCTGCCGATTTCCGAATTATTCCCGCATGTCGCGAAGCACGCCGACGATTTGTGTCTGCTGAACGGTTCGCACACCACACTGCCCAACCACCCGCAGGCTTTGGTCGAACTGCATACCGGCAACTTCCAGTTCGTTCGCCCGTCGGTCGGTGCCTGGATGCTGTATGGGCTGGGAACCGAGAACCAGGACCTGCCCGGTTTCATCACCATCAAGCCACCTGCCCGACTCGGCGGCGCGCAAAACTACGGCAGCGCATTTCTGCCAGCCATCTATCAGGGAACCCCCATCGGGCAGACGCGGCAGGCGTTGAAAGATGCCCGCGTGCAGAACCTCAACAACCCGCAGCTCACCGCGAAAGCCCAGCGGCAGCAAATCGACCTGTTGCAGTCGCTCAACCGCGATCTCGCTGATCGACAACCGGATAACTCACAAATTGATGGCGTCATTCAATCGTATGAATTGGCGTTTCGCATGCAGTCGGCAGTTCCCAAACTGCTCGATCTCACCAACGAAACGGAAGAATCGCTGAAGCTCTACGGAATTGGAAACGGCCCCACCGACGACTTCGGTCGTCAATGCTTGCTCGCGCGACGATTCGTCGAAGCCGGCGTTCGGTACGTCGAATTGACGCACGAAAACTGGGACCAGCACAAATCACTCAAGGCCCGCTTGGGGGCCAACTGCAAAGCGACCGATCAACCGATCGCTGCTCTGCTTGCCGACCTCAAACGCCGCGACATGCTCAAGGACACGCTGGTGATTTGGGGCGGTGAATTCGGACGAACCCCAGCCGTTCGCAACGACGACGGTCGCGATCACAACTCGGCCGGATTCACCATGTGGATGGCCGGCGGCGGTGTTAAGGGCGGCCTTCGCTATGGCGCGACCGATGACTTCGGCATCGCCGCCGTCGAAGATAAATTCCACACCCACGACCTGCACGCCACCACGCTGCACCTGTTGGGCCTCGATCACACCCGGCTCACCTACCGCTACGCCGGCCGCGATTTCCGCCTCACCGACGTCTTCGGTCGAGTCGCCGAAAAGATTATCGCCTGAGTTGAACGGTGGAGAAGCACTCTACGGGCGCTTGAGCAACTCGGTGGCACCCAGTCCGTACCCACACGCACTTGGCCGATTAAAGGCGGCCGAGCGCGAGTGTCGATTTGCCCTTTGGCAGATCAAAACAGGCAACGACATGTGATTTCTCGCGGACCCAACCGCCCGACTTCAACTGGCTGACTTTCTTGACCGGGCTGAGTGTGGCAGGCCGACCGGCGCTGGTCAGTGTCGGTTGTGTGTCGTTGTTCGCGGGTAACCGCACTGTGAAATCGGGACAGGCGAACGGTGCGGTAAACGTGATGCGGTCACCGTCTCTGGTAGCACGTGTCAGTTCTTTCGCGGCCCAGTAGCGGGCAATGTCGGTCAGTTTCATCCACCGGAGATGGTCGAACCGAGCATGCATGCGGCGAACCGCTTCCTGAAATATCTTGAAACCGATCTCTTCACCGTTGAAGTAGATTCCGGTCCAATGACATAGCATGATCGCCGGCTCGCCCCGCTCGATCACTTCCACCATCCGGCCCGATTTCAGATCGGCCGAAATGAACCGATCGACGCCGACGGGATCCGAACAATCCCAGCCGCCGGTCCAATCGCCGGTGCAGGCGATAATCGAGACGACACATTTCGGGTCGCGGCTTCCGAGGCCCGAAGCGTACTCGACCCGGGGAACGACACTTTTCTCACCGTCGGCAATCACAAATTTGAAATAGTGTGGGATCTCGGATCGATAGACGTCCCGTACCGATTCCAACGTCGCCTGGGCAAGTTCCGGAACAACTTTTCCGGCGAATCCGCCCGGGGTGGTCACGCCGTCGCAGTCCAAACCGGCATTCTTCAGAATCCGCAGGGCATAGGCCAGATAATCTGCCAACTCATCGACCGATTTTCCGTCGGTCCAACTCCAATTTTCCATGAACTGTGGACCCCGCTGCGGATAGGGGTGTCCCGTCTTCGTGTCGATCACGCGGGTGTGAGTGACCATCTCCGGATGAATGTCCCAGTTGGGCATCATCAACTCGCGAACAAGTTTGAGACTGTTGGCCAGTTCGCGCGACGTCCAACCCGGCAATTCGCGGTCAACCCGCCCGACACAGGCAGGGTAGGGGACAATGCTGTACTTCCCTTTCACCCCTTGCTCGCCACACCAGTTGCCAAACTTGCGTACGAAGTCGTCGGGAATTTCGTCGGGCCACTTTCGCCACGGTTGGGTCTTGTATCGCTCGTAGTTCCAGCCTGCCGCAAATTGCGGCACGGCAAACTTGTTGAGGTTCACCAGGCAGGTTGAGTCGTCGATGATGAACGACAGCGGCACCCGCATCCGTGGATTCAGCACCTCGACCGACTTGTCGCGAATCGGACGCTCACCGGCAATCTGTGCCGGTAGCTGTGAAGTCCCAATTCCCAATCCCGCCGCGGCAAGACCGCTGGCGGTACTCATGAGAAAATCGCGTCGATTCAAATGTTGCATCGAATTCACTGTTGTTTGTGTTTCGTTGCGTTACTTCCGCTTGCCGATGCAATACAGAACCTGCGTGGATCGCAGAAACAGTTGGCCGTCGCTGGGGGTCAGCGATGCGCGGAAGACTTCTTCGTCGGCCGCATCGACTTTGTTCTGAGAGACAATCTCCATTTTCTCACCCGGTCGCACGGCGATCGTTTCACCGGCTTCATTAACAAAGAATGCCAGGCCGCCAAATGCCACCGGCGCTGCTGAGACGGTTTTCGCGGCACCGAGTCGTCCCTGCCATAACTCCTTGCCAGTTTTTGAATCATAGCAGGCGACGATGCCCTTCATATTGGCTGCGAGGATGTATCCGTCGATCACAATCGGCGAAGGCAGATCGCGTCCCCCGCCGCGTTTGGTTGTCCAAGCCAGATGTGTTGCGGTCACTTCGCCATTTCCGCCGGGGCGGATTGCATAGATCGGAGCGGGGCGACCGCAAAGAACTGCCAGCACGTCGCCGGCCGGTGTCACGGTCGGCGTTCCGCGTCCGCGAGTGTTTTTGAAGTACCAGTACTCGCTGCCAGTATCGGGATTGTAAGCGCGAACGCCCGTGTCACCGTTAACGACCAACTCCTCACGGCCGCCCGCTTCAATCAGAATTGGCGAACTCCAGCCGCGGGCGTCGTCGCGTTTTGTTCGCCAGAGTTCCTTGCCGGTCTTCTTGTTGAGGGCGACGATGTAGGCGTTCTTTTCGGAATCGCAATTCTGAATGACCATGTCGCGAACCAGCAGCGGGCAGGCCGCCGTTCCCCACGGCGATTCAAAGTGGCCCAGATCTCTTTTCCAGACTGGCTTTCCTGCGACGGTGTAGCAGTGCAATCCGCCGCCACGGCCGAAGAATGCGTAAACGTGTTCGCCGTCGGTCGCGCAAGTCGCCGATGCCCAGCCATTCATCCGATGCGACGGTTCCGGATCGCCGGTCCAAGCCGTGTGTTCCCAGAGCGGGCGTCCGGTGTTGCGGTCCAGGCACATCACCAACCGCTGCCGTCCGTTTTGTAATTCGCTGGTGAGGAAAATCCGCTCGCCCCAAATGACCGGAGAGGATTGCCCTGTTCCCTTCAGTTGAGCTTTCCACGTCACCGAATCGTTCGTCCACTTTGTCGGCAGGCCCGCTTCCTTCGCATGGCCATTGCCGTACGGTCCCCGCCAACCGGGCCAATTCTCTTCAGCCTGTGCCGTCAGCGTGAACGCAAGCAGAACTATACCGGTGAGCGTCGCGCGAAAGCAATTGGTAGTCACAAGTGTCTCCAGGGAAGCGAAACGAGTGGGCATCGGAAGGAATTAACGGCCCGGTGGGAAATCTCTCTGAACCCTCCGGCGATTTGGTACAACCATCAAACTATCAGAATGTGTCGGGGATGTGCAAACGTGACGGCCCCCTTCTGCCACTCTCGCAATGACAGGCGAACGCGGCGTCATCCCGCAGCCGGATCAGGATCGTCACACCAAATTGTGAGAGTCGCCCTCGAATTGCCCAGGTCAATATTGCGAATCTGGACTCGTAACACATCGATCCCCGTGCGTTGGCTCAGGTCGGCCAACAACTCTGCACGATTTGCAGGGCCGAGCCATTCGAGTTTGTCGTATTCTACCGTGTGTTTTTGTTGCTTCGGCCCGACTGCCTTTTTCTCTTTCCAGGTTGGTTGAGGCTGTTGTGTGCGTCCGACGATTCGTTCCTTCAGCAGGGCTGCACCCAAGATCAACACGTTAATTGTCGCAACTTCGGCGTAGCTGGTCTTCCTGTTCGACAGCGCATTGATGACAGCGATGCCGATCACGACGAATAAATAGGTCATCTCTTTCGCGCGAATCGTGCGCGTGCGATATCGCAGCACGCCAAAAATCGCGAACAGGCCGAGCGCCATTCCCATGCCCAACTCGAGCTTCTTCAACGAAAAGCAGATGAAGAACACCGTCACGTTCATCATCACAGCGGTGAAGGCGAACTCGCGCTCGCTCTGGCTGGGATAAATTGCAAACCGGACGATGATCGACAGAAAGAAGACGTTGATCGTAAAGCGAACGAGAAGCTTGAAAATGTCGTCGTCAAACAGCGGAACCTCGAGAAACTCCATTGATGTGGCCTATCTAGGGGATTCCTGCTTGGGTTCGCTCGGCTTCTCGCCGACCAGCTTCAATGCCTCATTAACGAGTTTCTCTGCCTCCGCAGGCTTGCCTTGTTGAAGCAGCGGGCCGATTTTTTGCATCAGCTTGAGAATTGGCGCGATATCCTGACCGTTTTTCTGCATCTGCTGCACGCGTTGCTGCATTCGCTGAATCTTGGCTGCGAGTTGCGGCGGAAACCCTCCCGGACGGCCACCGCGAGGTCGGCGCACGGCTTTCGGTCGGTTGCCCGGTTTCTCCAACTGTTTGAGGGCGCTGGCGTGACGCTTGCGAACAAAATCTTTCATCGATGCGACAACGTCGTCGTAGCTGCGATCGGAAGGCACGGTGACGCGTCGATGAGGAAATGGATCTGTTTCCAGGTCGTCTTTGATCAGCGCGTATTTGGCGTCGATGACTTCGCAGAGTCGTTTTGGCTCAAAGTACTTATCGAGAATCACGCGAGCGGCGCGGCGGTATTGTTCCAGCAGCACGGGATCGGTCACGATGCGTTCCAGCAACGGGCTTGGCCCCCCGCTCAACGGCACAGGCCACGCGGCATTCCAATCGGCCAACACATGGATTTGCCCAAACGCGGTTTCGGTAAATCCCACGTCGAGATCCCAGGGCAGATATCGCCAGCGGTCATTCTTGGGATTGTGGTAGAGATAATAGTTGTGCGGATTCCAGCCCGTCAGTTGATCGAAGGCTCCCGACAGTAGCATAACGGCCGTCACTTTCAAGAAATCATTCACTTCGAATTTCGATTCCAGCTTCTCCGCGAACCCGTTCTTCTCTGCCCCATTGATGAACCTGATAAGCTCAACCAGCCGTTCCCGTCTTTTCTTTGCCGACTTGCTCTTTGCCTCGAACGCCCGCTTGTAAGCCGATGGATCGTCGCCGATGAATTGCAGATTTGCCCCCGGTCCCCCTTCATCCACCTTAAACAATTGACCGCTCGGATCGGGCAGATGATTTTCGATGAACGATTCATCGATTCGTTCAACGTTGCCGTAGACCCCGATGTACTCGCCGTTCAAGTAGAGCTTCGCAAAGTTGCAGCGGTGCGTCTTGATGCCCTGATCGCGAAGAATATCGGTAATTATCGGTTCGCTGAACAGGCTGCCGAACTGCACACCGTTGTCGAACGAAACCCGTCGTAGTCCGAAGAAGCGACCGTCGTCATCGTACTTGTCAAACTTGACCAGGTAACTCCGCTTGTGCTGCTGATTGGGATTGGACGAGCTATTGCCCTTGAAGCGAACGGCCACCTTCTTGACCGAAACATCCCGCCACCGAAACGACGCCGGCACATACACCCGCGTCGGCAGCGCCGCCAGCATGCGTTGCCGATTCTCTTTGGTGATTTCCAGGTGAATCGACTGGACCTTGTCCGCACGGTAGTACTCATCCAGCCGATCACCATCGGCCGCATTGGCACCGGCAACGTTGCCACATAAGGTCGTCAGGACAACGCACAAGAATGGAAACTTCATGTTCGCGATTCACTCCAGAGACAGAGAAACGCCAGGATTGCAAGGCGGCTGTGGGGACGCACGGAACCTCACAAGAAACCAGATGAGCCAAGACACCAATCTTAGCATCTACCTGTCCGATTGCCCCACGAGTCGAGCGACATCAGCGACGGGCGTCTTGGGCCGATCAACGGTACCCCACAGTCGAGTGCGTCTCTAACGGTACCCACTTCACAATTATCTTTGGCTCAAGGATGAATGCTGACTGAAGTCCTCTCGATGTCCTTCACCCACTCGATAAATGGTATCGGAGTTGATGCGAGAGGGGAAATGGAATGTCCCTAACGTATCGTTCTGGGAGGCTCCCGTTGATGCATCTCAGCCGCCGCCCCCCAATCGAAGGGTGTTGCCATTCGTTCGTCGAACACCCTTGGATTGTCGGGCCAAGGTGCGGTGCGTTCGAAATGTCATCCTCGATAAGTTGGTGTGATTTCGCTAACATCGATTGACAGACATTCCGAGAGTCACGTTTTTCCTTCTTTTCCGAGGACGATCAACGATGCGGTTTCTTCTGTTGTCTGTTCTGTTGCTATCCTTCCCCCTTCCGGCCTTTGGCCAGGCGAAAATGCCCAAGGCGCGAATCGTCTTCCTTACCCCGGCCGACGTCGATCCGCCTCCCGGTGTCTCCAAGCGATTGACGCAGGTGGCC
Organism: Planctomycetota bacterium; assembly: GCA_963581435.1. GTDB lineage: Bacteria > Planctomycetota > Planctomycetia > Planctomycetales > Planctomycetaceae > JABISG01. Next base: position 4,655 of record CAUZOL010000070.1, on the reverse strand, counting down.
GACTACGCTGAAGCGATGTTGATTAAGTGGATGAAAGCCTGGAACTATCCGCCGAAACGCGAACAAATCTTTCAACGGAACGCCGATGGCAGCGTGAAGATTCTCTTCGTCAAATCCCCCGATTCGCTTGCGAGTGGAAGATTCCCGTTGAAGGACGGGAACCTGTCGCGAAAGGGAAAGCTGCTGGCGATGAAGAAATTCAAAATCCCAAGAACGTTGGATGTCTGGTGGGTTTGGGTTTACGCGGGCGAATCAAATATGAACTACAGCAGCTTTCGTGGCTCCGGCAATGCGGCGGTGGGGGGGTTATCGGAGGCCAAATATGTGAATCTATCGGGTGACATCTCGACGACTGACAAATTGGCGAACCCGTTTCTGACAAAAGTGACGTGCAAAGGCGCCATTCACGAATTTGGCCATGCGCTCGGGCTTCCGCACAATGGCCCACTTGTGAAACTTGACCTCGGCATGCCGCTCATGGGCGCGACGATCAAGAATTATCGCAGGCGGATGAAAAACGGGGAGGCGCGAGGTTATGTCACGAAAGCCTCGGCGGCGATCCTGTGGAAGCATCCGTTATTCACCGGGACACAACGACAACGCTATCTGATTCCAAAGGTCCAATGGCATGACATTGTCGTGAAGAACGACCGAAAAAAACGCATCGCCCAACTTACGGGACGTATCACCTCGAAAGTCGCTGTACATAGCGTGATCGTTTACGACACGGCACCCGCCGTGCAGACCATGTATTTCCAAAAGCCGTACACGGCCCGCGTTTTGAAGGATGGAACATTCAATATCACGATTAGCGAACCGTTGACTGTGCAGACAAACGGGACGTTGAAAGTCGTCGCCTGTTGCGAAAACGGAACGATGACCGGCGACGGAAAGGGCCGCGGACTTAAGAGTGCGCATGAGGTTGTTTATCGGACATCGCGCACGGGGTATCAGTTGATCAAGTAAGATGAAGTGGTCGGCGTTTGGCGAATGTCTATCGAGCAGGCCGGTCCACGCTTACTATCCGATTGGGGAATGTTCGTCTGCCGCAGGGATTTCGCGGCCAAAGTCTCAGGCGATGACCTCTTTAACGACGTCGCCATGCACGTCGGTCAGGCGATAGTCTCGGCCGCTGTAGCGGTAGGTCAACTTCTCGTGGTTGAGTCCCATCAGATGCAGGATTGTGGCGTGCAGGTCGTGGACGTGGACGCGATCTTCGACGGCTGTCAGGCCGAAATTGCAGGTGGCTCCGTGAGAGTATCCGGCTTTGACGCCGCCGCCGGCCATCCAGACGGTGTAACCGTAGTGATCGTGGTCGCGGCCCTTTTGACCTTCCGACGTTGGCGCGCGGCCGAATTCGCCGCCCCAAATCACCAGCGTTTCGTCGAGCATGCCGCGCTGCTTCAAATCTTTCAGCAGTGCAGCGATGCCTTGATCGCACGCTTTGGCAAGCCGGGCGTGGCCGCCGACGATGTCGTTGTGTCCGGTGTCCCAGGCGATGTCGTAGCCGTCGATGGAATGCGAGACCTGCACCATCCGCACGCCGCGTTCAACCAGCCGTCGCGCGAGCAAGCAACCTTTGGCGTATTCGCTGCCGCCGTACATATCCAGAGTCGGTTTGGTTTCCTTGGAAACGTCGAAGACTTCCGGCGCCGCGAACTGCATGCGGAAGGCCATCTCCATCGCCTGGATGCTGGCTTCGAGGTTCTGATCCTTAACTTGTCGTTTCAGGTGGACCTTGTTGAGCTGCGCCAATAGGTCGGCTTGCTCGCGGAGCTCGCCGCGCTGTAGTAGTGGGTTTTTGAGGTCACGCAGTGCGCGCTCGGGGTGCATTTGCCCAACGTTGACATAGCAGCCGTTGTACGCACCGGGCAGAAAGCTGTTGCCCCAGTTGGCTGCCTTGCCTCGTGGTTGTGCGCGGGGAGACATGGCGACGAAGCCAGGCAGATCCTGATTCTCGGTCCCCAGTCCGTAAACGAGTCACGATCCCATGCTGGGGCGGTTGGGTTGGAGATGGCCGAGGTTGGCCATCATAATCGCGCCGGCATGCTCGGGGATGTTGGTGTGCATGGAATGGATGAAGCAGATGTCATCGACCATCTCGGCGACGTGCGGAAAGATGTCGCTGACCCACTTGCCGCATTGGCCGTATTGTTTGAAGCCGAACGGCGATTTCATCAAACCGTTTTTCGTATTGCGCAGCGATTTGCGATTGACGCTATCGGGGCGTTGACCTGCGTACTTTTCGAGATCGGGTTTGTGATCGAAGGTATCGACCTGCGAAGGCCCGCCGGGCATGAATAGTTGAATGACGCGTTTCGCCTTCGGTGCGAAGTGCGGCATTTTGGGGGTGAGGGGTGAGACCGCTGCCGTTGCCGTTTCGGCTAGCATTCCCGCCATCCCGAGCGTGCCGAAGCCCGCACCTATTCGCGTGAGCATCTGGCGACGAGAAACGCCGGGCAAACTGTATTCGTTCATTGCAACATCCTTGGGGCTATTCGACGTGCATCAATTCGTTCGAGCTAAGTAGCACTTGCGCGTACTGCCGCAACCGTTTCTGGCTGCGGGATCGATCGCTGGGGTTCTCGAGTTTCAAGTAGGCCAGTCCGATTTGCTTTTCTTCGGCGGTTGGCAATCGACCGAATAACAGGCGATAGGCACGGTCGATTTGCAGCTCGGTGGTTTGCCGTTCTTTCTGCAAACTCGCGGCAAATAACTCGGCCCGCCTTAACATGTAGCCGTTATTCATCATGAAGAGGTATTGCTGGGGGACGGCACCGGGTGTGCGTTGGGCGACGGTGGCCCGCATCTGTGGAAAGTCGAACAGTCGCATGAACCCGTCCGGCTGAACCTGGTCGCCGTTGCGGCTGATCTTCATGTAAATGGTGCGGCGGGGGACGTCGATGTTGTTTGCCGGCGGACCACCCGATTTGCGGTCGAGTTCGCCGGTGGCGGTTAGCAGAGTATCACGCCAGGCTTCGACATCGAGCCGCCGTGGATTCATCCGCCAGATCAGCCGGTTGTCACCATCGGCTCGAAAGCTCCGTTCATCGTAGCGGCTGCCCATATGATATGTCGCCGAAAGCATGATTTCACGATGCAACTGTTTGATCGACCAACCCTGTTCGATGAACCGTGAGGCGAGCCAGTCGAGTAGTAAGGGGTGCGTTGGTTTTTCGCCCAGTGTGCCGAAGTTGCTGGGCGTGCGAACCAATGCCTGGCCGAAATGATGAAGCCAGACACGGTTGACGAACACGCGCGCGGTCAACGGGTTGTCGGGGCTGGTGATTGCCTCGGCCAATTCGATGCGACCACTGCCCTTGGTGAACCTTGGCGGATTCTCGCTAGTTAAGATACGCAGGAATCGTCTGGGGGCAACCGGTCCCAATCGCAAGAGATTGCCACGCAGCGCCAGCTTCATGTCGGCACTTCCACGTTCGGCGAGCGCGTGAACCGAGTCGAGGGCAGGTGGCGCATTTTTCCTGAGTTGGTCCAACTCCGCGCGTTGCTTCTTCAATTCGTCCAACTCAGCAGGTGTTGGTTTGCGTCCGTCTTTTTTCGATTCGCGTTCGAGTTTGCGGATGCTTGCGTCGCGTTCCCGGATTTCCTGTTGTGCCTTGTTGAACCGATCGATAACAGGTTGCGGGGCAATTGGCTTGATGATGGCATTCGTGTTGTTGAAGACACCGGCCAGCGAGTAGTAATCGAGCTGCGGAATCGGATCGAATTTGTGTTCGTGACACCGGGCACACGAGACCGTGAGCGCCAGGATTCCACGGGTGAGCGTATCGACGCGATCGTCTAATGTTTCCGACATCGCCTGGGCTTTCGCGACGGGATCACCGCCGTCGGAAATGTATGTCGGTCCCAATGCAAAGAAGCCGGTTGCAACGGCGCCGTGTTCTTTGTCGATGAGATCACCTGCAACTTGCATGCGAACAAATTCGTCGTAGGGCAAATCGCGGTTCAACGCCTCGATCACCCAATCGCGATACCTCCAGGCGTGCGGTTGTCCCCGACCGTCAAGAAACCCGCCGAACCCGTCGCTGTAGCGGGCCACATCCAGCCAATGGCGTCCCCACCGTTCGCCATAATGTGGGGAATCGAGCAGTCGATTCAGCAGTTTCTCATAGGCATCGGGCTGCGAATCACTGACGAATGCATCGACTTCTTCCGGCGTGGGCGGCAATCCAATCAGGTCGAAATAGACGCGGCGGATGAGGACGCGACGGTCTGCCGCCGGTGTCGGCTTCAGGCCGGATGTCTCAAGGCGGGCGAGAACAAATCGATCAATGTCATTCTTGGGCCAAGCTGCATTTGTTACCTGAGGCGGAGCAGGGCGTCCGACCGGACGGAACGCCCAATGTTCCTGGCGGAGTGTTTTCCAGTCGAGCGGTTTTTCTCCAGCCGTCGCAACGTTCACCGGCGTCGAACCATCTTTGGGCCACGGCGCGCCCATCTTCACCCATTTGACGAGCGAGGCGATCTCATTGGGCCGCAGTTTGCCCTTCGGTGGCATCTCGAAAGAAAGGGTTCTTCACCGATTTTAATGGGTGTTTTCAGCACGGTTTGAGTTTCAGTTTTCCACAGAAGAACAGGATGCGGGTGCGGTAGTTCGCAAAGTTGCGGAAGCCGCGGGCGTTCGACTTGATGGA
>CAUZOL010000069.1:0-24342 GCA_963581435.1 Planctomycetota bacterium | reverse complement strand
AACGCCAGCAGTGGCTGATTCGCAACGAACTCGCTCGCCTTTACCATTGGAAACAACGTAATCGCTTAGCTCCATTAAACATAAACAAGAGACAAATCTAAAACAGTCGAACTAAGCGATTTCGGATAATTAAATTGCGCAGAGACGAGTCTGCAGCGCAAGTAAGGGTTTGAACCGCGGTTGTGACCTCAAACCCTTGCTTGCGCTGCGGGCTGTTGTTGTTGTCCAACATGACGTCATTCCCGCATCGTTGCGGCTTCCATAATCGCCTGCTCGCGGAAGTCTTCTCGCGAGAACTCGCCCGTCTGGCGACCTTCGCATAGGACGAGAATTCGATCGCACAACGTGATCAGTTCCGGTAGTTCGCTTGAGGTGACGATGATTCCCATGCCGTCGCGACAGAGTTGATCGATGACTTTGTAAATTTCTGCTTTGGCACCGACGTCGATGCCGCGCGTGGGGTCATCGAGCAGCAGGACTTTCGGCTGAGTTCGCAACCAGCGGGCGATAACGCACTTCTGCTGGTTGCCGCCGCTGAGACTCATCACCGGCGCGTCAACTCCGTCCGTTTTCACTCCCAGCAATTCGACCGACTCGGCCGCACTTTGTCTTTCCGCCCCCGCACCAATTAGCCCGATGCTGGCAACTTCATCGAGCGTGCAGAGGGTGATGTTCTCGCGAACCGACATTTCGGCGAACAGCCCCAGCCGTTTGCGATCTTCGGTGACCAGCGCGATCCCGGCGCGACAGGCGTCGGCCGGGTGAGAGAATTGCACGGATTCACCATCGAGGACAATTTGGCCGGTCGGTTTCTCCGCCGACGTGCCGAACAAGCATTCAAGAAGTTCCGTTCGACCCGCTCCCATCAACCCGGCAATCCCCAGTACCTCGCCACGCCGCAGTTGAAAGTTGATGTCTTGCAGCCGCCACTTGCGGGCGTGACCGGCCCACGGCAACGACAGATTTTCGACCGCGAGAACAGAATCACCGGGTGAACGCTCACTGCCTAAGTCAACTTCCTCAATTTCTCGGCCGACCATCAAGTGTGTCACATCGCGGGGACTGGTTTCGGAAGTGTTCACTGTCGTCACAAGTTGACCGTCGCGCAGGACGGTCACGCGATCCGACATCCGAAAGACTTCGTCCAGCTTATGCGAGATATAAAGAATCGTGACGCCGGAAGATTTCAGCCGTTCGATGACGCGAAACAGCCGCTGGACTTCGGTCTCGGTCAAGGCGCTGGTCGGTTCGTCCATAATCAGAATTTCTGATTGCAAGGACAACGCTTTTGCGATTTCAACCAGTTGTTGGTCGCCAACCCGCAGTTCGCGAACCGGGCCGGCGGGTGAAATGTGACATTCCAATTGCTCGAAGAGTTTGCCTGCTTCGCGTTGCATCGCGCGGTCGTCGAGCAAGCCGAACGCGTTGCGTTTTTCGCGACCGAGGAAAATGTTGGCCGCCGCCGAAAGTTCTTCGACGAGGTTCAGTTCCTGATGAATGATGCTGATGCCAAGTGCTTCGGCATCACGCGTTCCCGTAAAGCGGGCAGGTTCTCCGCGCAGCCGCAGTTCCCCTTCATAATCCGAAATAACGCCGGCGATGATTTTCATCAGCGTACTTTTGCCGGCTCCGTTTTCGCCGACGATGGCGTGAAATTCACCCGCGATGATTCCGAGTGAGACGCCAGTGAGCGCAACGACACCGCCGTAGCGTTTGCCAACGTTTCGGATCTTGATGTGCGGTGATGCGGGCATGCGAGTTTGTGTCGGTACGATCCCACGGGCCGCGGCCCGTGGGCTTTGCGGGAGAATGACTCCACGTGTCAATTAGCGGGGAATTGTGGCACGCGATGCGTTGATGCGTTCGCGTATTGCGGCGGCACCGAGCAGTAACAAGGTGACGACGGCAGCGATGATCCCGTTTCTTAGTTTGTCGGTGGTCGAGGTGACAGCGGTGATGGCTCCGGCGAGTACGGTCAGAATCAGCACGTTGAGAATTCCCAACGCGCCGGGGAAAAACTGCTTCCGCAAACCGCCGGTCCCACGCAATTCGTTGAAGGCGACCGCCAGCACGACCAATCCGCCGACGACCAATCCTTCCAGTATGTCTGGTTTCTGTTTGAATATCTTTGCGACGGCATCGATGACGACTCGCAGAAACACGGCCCCGAGCATGATCCCGCCAATGCTACCGATTCCGCCGCTCAAACCGCAGCCGCCAACGACCGCGGCGGCAATCGCGCTCAATTCATAACCCATCCCGTTATTGGCCGGTTCGGCCATGCTGATTTCGCTGCTGTACAGGATGCCGGCAATGGCCGCCGTCACCGAACCAATGCAGTACGCCATCCACTTCAAACGCTCGGTGCGGATACCGCTCAACCGGGCTGCTTCTTCGTTGCCCCCCATTGCATATAGATGGCGACCGTAAACCGACTTACTTAAGAGCAGCCAAAGAAAGAATGAGAGCAACAGAAAAGTAACAACCGGAATCCACCACACGCTACCCAACTGGTGATAGAAATCGTCGCCGATATATATCTGCGAGCTGCCGGTTTGCTTGTCGTAGACGAATCGGGTGACGTCTTCAATGAGCAGCCGCGCGAGACTTCGCAATCCAACCAACGATGCCAGTGTTGCCACAAATGGTGGCAATCCAATTGACGTAATCAGCCATGCATGAAAGCTGCCGACGAGAAAAGCTGCTAGTAGGGTGCCCGCGAATGCTGCCAGCAGAATCCACAAACTGAGGTCGTAGGTGTCGGGCGAATTATCGACCAGCGGCGAGAGTAGCAGGATGATCGATGTGCAGATCGTTGCACTGAAAGCGATGACCGATCCACTCGAAAGGTCGATGCCACCTGAGATGATGACGGTTCCCGCCCCGAGTGCGAAGATACCCAGCAATGCCGTCTGTCGCAGAATCTCTTTCGCGTTTTGCGACGGCTTCATGCGGTAGGAATCGCTGAAGTAGGTCGTGATGCCGATCACGACCAGGACGGCAACCAGCAGTCCGATTTCATTGCCGAAGCTTCGCAGGAAATGCCCGGCCGGACGCGTCTCACGATTCAGCAGCGGCATAGACTCGTCCGAATGGGATGGGGCTTCTTGGTGATTCGGGCAAATAGATCTGGAATCTCTCCGGCGATCGGGTGCCACTGGCGTGCCGCCAATGCAATATGCCAGGCATTGGCGACAAGCCAGTGGCACCCATCATTCAAGGTTGACAATGTGACGCTACGAACTCTTCAGGTTGTATTTCTTCAGCCAGATTTTAAAATCGTCGAGCTTCAAAAATTCGGTTTCTGAATCGAAGGCGTCCTTCTGGAGCGGCGACCCTTCGTTGGGGATCACCACCTTCAGGCCGGTGCGGAACAGGTCGCCATCGGGTTCGCCGTGATTGGGGTACATTTCTTTAATGACTGCTTGGTCATCTTCAACCAACGCCTTGAGAACGCGGACTCCCTGGTATCCCATGTTGAAGGGGTTCTGCACGACCATCGCGTCCAGGTTGCCTTCGCCCATGCCTTTGATACTCGCCTCATCGGCATCGAACGTGAGGATACTCGTCTTGTCGCGAAGTTTGCGTTCCGTCACGATTTGAATGGCTGCCGGTCCGTCGTATGCCCAGATACCGACAAGCGTGTCAATTTCAGGATGTCGGTCGAGTGCGTCGCGGACCATCTTGCGAGCGACTTCCGGCTTTCCACCGTCGTCGAGGCTTTCGACTTCGACGAATTTGTCGCCAGCCCCTTCGGCAAATCCTGAGATCCGCGCTCGGGCATTCGAGTTTCCTTTGTTCCCTACGAACGTGGCGTACTTGCCGCCCTCGGGACGCAAACCCGCCGCCGCCCGTCCCAATTCGCGTCCGCCGATGACGTTATCGGTACCAAGATATCCGAAGCGGACGTCGCGAAATCTCTTGCGATCGATGTCGCCATCGATGGTCACAATCTTGATGCCCGCCTCTTTCAGCTTCTTTAACTCGTTGGCAATGGCCGGGCTGGAGTCGTCGTAGACCGAGATACCGATACCGACAATGTCGGTTGCCAGACCGTATTGTTTGAGCTTATCGACCTGTCCTTTGACGGTGAAATTGGCTCTTTCGAAGCTGACCGTGAAACCGGCTTCTTCCAGCTTCAACTCGGTAGCGGCTTCCATTGCACCCGCTTCGCACGGGTCCCAGAACGGGTTGTCGCCATTGGTCAGAATGACAATCCGCTTCTTGGCCGATGTTCCGCTGCCGGAACCGCCGTCTGCGTTGCTCCCTGCTTCGGGGACTTCGCCGCCACAACCGGCAATAGTTGCCGCTAGACACATAGCCAGATAGAGCAGGGGACGGCCAATTCGGTCCTCACCAGATGTCCGCATCGTCAGTTTCCTTGTGAATTTCCCTTGAGAGTCACCGGACGATCAGCGGAACTGCCAATCACCGGACTGGAAAGACTCAGAATACCGGTCACAGTACGGGGCGTCAACGAGATGCAATTGTCCGCGTCGGTTTCACTCGCTAGAATCACGCCGCTTTGGCTATCCGAATTCTTTCCATGAGACACAACGTGATGATCGGCGGACGTGATTACAGTGCCGACAGCGAGTTCCAGAAGCTGTGCGCGCGCCGCGACGATGTCGATTTGACCGTTGCTGCTTTGGAACTGGCCCGCGACGCCTACCCGGGGCTTCAATTCGACGAAACGCTCGAATGGATTGATGCACGCGCCCGTGATCTCTCCGGGCCGGTCGCCCACGCACGTACCGAAATCGACATGCTGGGCGAGTTGGCGACCGCGATCGGCCAGACACACGGCGTCTTTGGCGATTCCGCCGCCTACGATCGAGTCGAGAGCAGCTACCTGCACAAGGTCATCGAAACCCGCCGGGGAATCCCAATCAGTTTGTCGGTGTTGTATATCGCCGTGGCAGGTCGCGTCGGTATCGATCTGGCTGGAGTTTCGGCACCTTCACATTATCTCACGCAGTACGAATCCTCGGACGGGCCGTTATTCATCGACGCGTTTTCGCGCGGCAAAATTTTGCGTTACGACGAGTGTGTCGAATGGCTGCAAGGGATGACCCAGTTGCCGCGACATCAGGTCGAACCGACGCTGCGAGCCGCGACACCACGGGCGACAATTATCCGGATGTTGAACAACCTCAAGGCAATCTACGCGCGACAGGACGATTGGCCCGCCGCTTGGAACGTTCAACATCGGCTATCGACTCTGCAGCCGGCATCCTACACGGAACGTCGCGATCTGGCGGTGATGTCTGTTCGCGCAAACAAACCCGCCGACGCGGTTGATTTGCTGGACGCTTGCCTGAAGTCGTGTCCGCAATCGGACCGCGAAATTCTGAAATCGCATCTCGAACAGGCCCAGAGTCAACTTGCCCGTTGGAACTGACCGTTGTTCCCCGTCACGCGCGACGCAGCAGGTTCCAGTCGATGTCCCTGCCAATGGGCGAAGTGACCGAATGCAACAGCCGGCCGCCGCTGTGGTATTGTCCGTCGCGCGTGAAGCGGCACCACTTCAAGCGGGTCAGTATCGCTTCGACACCGCCGTCCGGCAGGGCGAATGTCAGTACGACGTCGCGAAACGGCAGTGGCAATTCGTGAACAAATGAAATGCCCTGAAGCGAAACGTTGCGTCCGGTGACCAACTTTGGTTCGCCGTTGGGAGTTGCCAATCCTGCATCGAACGGTGTCAGCACAACCGACGCGGTGAAGGCCGCACGATGATCGCTGCGGCGATGCACCATGATGCTTTCGCCCCACTCGGCCGAGATTGAATCGATCAGCCGCGAGACTTCGTCTAAGCGACTCAATGCAGAAAGTGTAACAGAGGTGGCAGTTGCAGCATCCGTCTCGGAATCGACGAGCGGAATGGGCAACGTCGGCAATTGCGTTGACATAGGCAGTGTTTCCGGGTGTATCGCAAAGTGGCAAAGAAAACCTACGTCGCCATCGAAGCGAGTCAAACCGGAAATCGAGAATCGGCCGGCTGTCTGCGAAAAAGCGGCATTCCATTTAGCCGTCCCGTTTGCGGGGCGTGTCGGTGTCTCTGTACACACGGGGCAAGCCCCGCGGCTAAATGGGACGGCGTGCTTCGTCGCGGTTGTTGTCGGAGATGTACGCCGATGCCACCGCACCGTGGACAACCACCTCTTCACCCAACTCGGCCGGCACGATGTCGAAAGAACTGGCGAGCGGCCCGAAGACATGACGCTGCGCTGCTGAGCGGAGCGGGGCGAAGAACAGGTCTTCGCTCATCAGCGATACGCCCCCACCCACCACAACGACATCTGCCGCCACCAGTGCGACCACCTGCGCGACGGCCCAGCCCAGACAGTCCACGCCGCGGCGAATGGCAGCGTTGGCTATCGAGTTGCCGCGCCGTGCGGCGTCGGCAATTTGTACCGCCGTGATTTTGTCTACGTCGTTGCCGCATGAAGCGAGCAGCTCGGCCACGTCGTCCGTCGCCGATTTGTTATCACGGGTGAGTGCCGCCTTCACAGTGGATTCAATTCCGGGACCGCTGGAAATCGACTCGACCGTGACGTGGGCATCGGCAATATCGAAACCACACGGTCGCAGGTGGCCGATCTCCGCAACCGCCGGCCGACCACCACCGTGACGTCGGCCGTCGATGACCAACCCGCCCCCGATGCCGGTTCCCACCGTCACATAGAACACAGTTTGTTTTCCACGTCCGGCTCCAAATCGTGCTTCGGCCAGGGCAGCCGTGTCGCAGTCGTTCCCCAGCACGACGGGCAGACCGAACCGTTCGTCGCACCACTGGACCAACGGGAAATCGTCCCAGCCGTCGATCTGATGGCTGGTGATGACCCGGCCGGTTTCGACGTTGATCGGACCGCCGAAACCGATACCGATCGCGCTGACGTCGTTTGCATCGATCAGCTCACGACCGGCCTGTTCAATCTGATCGAGAATTCCAGCGGCACCGCGATTTGCATCGACTTGCCGTCGTTCCAGGCGTTCTAACACGGCCGACTCGCCGTGACCGACGCCGAGTTGCAGCTTTGTGCCGCCGATTTCGATGCCGAGATACATTGTGTTGGGTTGTTTTCAGGTGGGATTGATCTCACGGGGCGCGGCCCGTGGGCTTTGGTGGGTTTAACAAAAGGAATTATTGGGAAGTCAGAACGGGAATTTCTCGTCGATGGGTGCGGCGGCGAGATCAACGAGAAAACCGCTGATCCGTTCGACCAGCACGTCCATCAACTGTTGCCCCTTCTCCTTCGTCGCGGCATGCGGATTTCCAGAGCCGGTGTTTTTCGTCAACAGATGCCACGGCCGGGTGATCGAGACCCAGCCCTGGTTCACCGCTTCAAATCGCGTGCTGTTGACGGCACCATCGTCGGCTCTCAGTTCACCGGTGTCCGAATCGCGGACAACCAAATCGGGAAAGAACGCCAACCCAAGCGCGGTTTCCATTTCGCCGGCATGATCGCCCGGTTCGTCGAAGATTGTCGCCTGCACGTCGGCCGAGGCACCGCGGAACCAGTCGCACAGAAACAGTTGCACCGGCGTCTGTCCGTTTAACTCGCGCAGCAGCGGTTTGAATTCGTTGCCCCCGTGGCTGTTGAGAATCAGCAGCTTGTGAATCTCGTGCCGCGCCAACGAATCGACGAGATCACCAATCACCACCGCCAGCGTTGACGGGTTGAGGTTCATCGTCAACGGAAATTCCATCTGATTGGTTTCCGTGCCATACGGAATTGGCGGCAGCATGATGACCCGCGCGCCGCGCTCGAATGCCGCTTCGCAAACGCGGCTGCCGATTGCTTCGGCTTCGTAGGTATCGGTGCCGTAAGGCAGATGCAGATTGTGCGGCTCGGTCGCCCCCATCGGCAACACGGCCACGTCATACGGGTGATCCTTGACGTACCCGTAATTCACTTCCGAAAGAATCCACTCGCGCATAAATGATGTCCTAACCAAAGCCCACGGGCCGCGTCCCGTGGGGTCCCCAAAAAAAAAGTTAATGATCGGCCGCGTGCAATTGTTTAACGACTCCGTCGAGAAACGACGCCAGCCGTTCGGCTGCTTTGAGTGCGGTCTCTCGCAAATGCCACATCTCTTTGACACTGCCCGGCCGTCTCCACACGGCACCGAGTGCTGCCCCCAAACGAGCCGAGCCGCTGGTGCCGATAACGGTTCGCACTTCGTCCGGCAGATCGGCCGAAAGGTCGTCGCTGATGACGCGAACGGCAAGAAACCGGATTCCCCGCTCCTGGCACATCTGGGCGACGGCCAGACTTTCCATATCGACGGCCATCGCGCCGGTTTCCTCTGCCAAGCGTTTTTTCTCAGCGACCGTTTTTACGATTTCGTCGGTGTTCACCAGACGCCCGACATGGAGGCCATGTTCCGGATCGGCCGGCATCTTCATATCGACTTTGAGTTCGTGTCCGTGCGTATCGACAATCGAATCGGCCATTACGATGTGGCCGACTTTCATCTCCGGCAGCAGCGCACCAGAAAACCCTGCCGAAACAACCCACTGCGGCGTGTGGGCATCGAGCATTGCCTGTGTCGCGCGGCGGGCGCGAGCAAAGCCAAGCCCCGTTTCAACGACGGCAATGCGGACTTCATCGTACCGACCGCCACGAAATACGAAGTCGCCCCCTTTGTATTTCTTCACGCGTTCGCAACGTTCCAGAAACGCGCCGAGTTCGATCGCCAGCGCGCAGACGATTCCGATATTGGCATGGGCGGCATCGTTCGGCGTTGCTGTTTCGTCGGGCATCACAGTCTTTCATTCATCGCTTGCGGTTTCGCGGTCCCTCGACGGCGTTCTCCGGTTCGCTAATCCGCAAGCGACAATTACGCGCCGTCGATTTCAAATCGCCGCATGGCGTCAATCAACGCATCGACACCGTCGGTCGGGAACGCATTGTACATGCTGGCACGCATGCCGCCCACACTGCGGTGACCTTTGAGGCCGTCGAGACGTTCGGCCGTGGCAAATGAAATGAACTGCTTATCCTTCTCCGCGTCGCCGGTGACAAAAGTGACGTTCATCAGCGAACGGCTGTCGGCATCGGCGGTGGGGCGAAACAAGCTGCTGTTATCGAGATACTCATACAGTCGCCCAGCCTTTTCGCGATTGCGTTCAGCCATCGCTTCCAAGCCGCCCAACTGTTTCAACCACTTGAACACCAGCCCCATTAAGTAGATGCCGAATGTGGGAGGGGTGTTGAACATCGAATCTTTTTCGGCGTGCGTGCGATAACTGAGCATCGTGGGAACGTCGGGATTGCCTCGCTCGATGAGATCCCGGTGGATGATGACCAGCGTGATACCCGATGGTCCCAGGTTCTTCTGCGCTCCGGCATAGACGATGCCGTATTTGTTGATGTCGATCGGCCGCGAGAAAATGTCGCTGCTGGCATCGCAGACGAGAAACGCACCGCCGGGTGTTTCCGGTTCACTGCGAAACTGCGTGCCGCAAATTGTGTTGTTCGATGTGAAATGCACGTAGGCCGGGTTGGAGCTGTTCGTCCGCTCTGCCGGAATGTAGCAGAAGTTGCGGTCCTCGCTTGTGCAGGCCACGTGCGTTTTTCCGAATCGCTTTGCCTCGGCGATTGCTTTTTTTGCCCAGGAACCGGTGACGAGATAATCGGCCGTGTCATCGGGCGTCAGGAAGTTCATCGGCGTCATGCAGAACTGCGTCGATGCGCCGCCTTGTAAAAACAGCACGGCGTAATCGTCGGGAATTCCCGCCAATTCGCGGCAGAGCCCCTCGGTCTCTTCGTAGACGGCCAGAAATGCTTTGCCACGGTGCGAGTGTTCGAGAATGCCGATGCCGGTTTCACCCAGCGACAGCAGATTGTCGCGAGCTTCTTCGAGTACCGTCACCGGCAAAACGGCAGGTCCGGCAGAGAAATTGTGGATGCGCTGGCTCATTGCGTCGGTTCTGTCCTGTTTACAATTCAGAGAGGAATGGATGGAATGCATTCCCCGCACAAAGCCCACGGGCAGCGGCCCGTGGGACCGGAAGGCGTTTTATCGAAAAAGTCGTCACAACCCGCCTCTATAACGATTGCCTGCGAGCGACGTCAATCGAGCGCTTGAGTTGCCGCCCCCGACCGATATGATGCATGTACCAGAATTGGTCCCAAAACCCGGTTGCGGTTGTCCGTGATACTTCCCGGTGAGTGTCCGGGTGATCCGTCAAAGGGTTTTCGGACGACTTGCAATATAGTGCCGCTACCGGAGGGTCGAAAACGGAACTCCGTTGGGTTGCTTGCTAGATTTTCACCTTCCGCTTTGTTACGGGCAGATCACCGCCGATGCCGAAACCGAGTTCACAATCCACGCCGATCGCAGGTCCGCGTGCGCAATCGTTTCAGGCTCCGCAGGGCGATTTGGCCGTGCTGGCCGGTTCGGCCAACCCGGAATTGGCCGCCGCCGTCGCCGCCAAACTCGGCGTCAAAACGTCGCCGTGCCAGTCGCTGTTGTTCAGTGAAGGCAACGTGTTCGTTCGCGTTTTGGAGAATGTCCGTGGACGCGACACCTTCATCATTCAGGGCGTGCATTTTCCAGTTAACGACAATTTCATGGAACTGCTCTTCTGGATCGACGCGCTCAAACGCGCCAGTGCACAACAGGTCACAGCGGTCATCCCGTTCTTCAGCTACGCCAAGGGAGACAAGAAGGACGAACCACGCGTTTCCATTCGTGCCCGCGTTTGTGCCGATGCCATCGAGGCGGCCGGTGCCGATCGTGTGTTGACGATGGATTTGCACAGTCCGCAAATTCAGGGTTTCTTCAGCATCCCGGTCGATCATTTGTACGGTCGCAACGTTCTCTGCGAGCACGTACGGAGTCTGAACATTCCCGATCTGGTCGTGTGCAGTCCCGATACCGGGTTTGCCAAGGATGCGGCTGCATTCGCCAATCTGCTTGGCGCACCGGTGGTGATTGGCAACAAACAGCGCGACGATCACTCCGAGCAGGCCAGAGTGTTGGAAGTCATCGGTGAAGTCGAAAATAAGAACATTGTCATCGTCGATGATTTCACAATTACCGGCGGATCGCTCATCAGCATGGCCGCACTGCTGAAAGAGCGCGGCGCGCGAGACATTTACGCCGCTGTCACTCATGGTGTCTTCTCGGATGGAGTTGCCGCACGAATCGAGCAGAGCGAAATCAAGCAAATGTTTGTCGCCGACACAATCGAGTCGCCCGGCCGAAAACTGCCCAGCAACATCGAAGTCGTTTCGGTCGCGACTCTATTCGCTCAGGCCATCCGCTCGATCCACGACCGCACCAGCGTCAGCATGCTGTTTCCTGAAACAAGTAAAAAGTAGAAAGGCAAAAGGAAAAAGTAAGGGGAAAAGAGCGGAACGCTGAAATCGGATGTTTTTTACTTTTGCCTTTTTACTTTCGCCTTGATCGCAATGACGGAACCAAAGCGTAAACTCACCCCCATGATGGAGCGCTACATGGAGGTGAAGCAGCAGAATCCCGGCACGATTTTGCTGTTTCGAATGGGCGACTTTTACGAGCTGTTTAACGAAGACGCCCGGCTTGCCGCCAAGGTGCTCGGGCTCACACTCACCAGCCGCGATAAAGCCTCGACGAACCCGGTTCCGATGGCCGGGTTCCCGTATCACTCGCTGCAGACGTATCTAGCCAAACTCATTCAGGCTGGCTATCGGGCTGCCATTTGCGAGCAGGTCGAAGATCCCAAGCAGGCCAAAGGATTGGTCAAACGCGAAGTCACACAAATCGTGACTCCGGGAACTCTCACCGACGAGCAACTGCTCGATCCCCGCGAGAGCAATTTCCTTGCCTGTGTTTTTCCAACAAAAGAAAACATCGGTCTGGCGTGGCTGGAAGTATCGACCGGCCGTTTCGTTTCCGCCGAGTTGGAGCCGCATCACTTGCGGGACGAACTGTCGCGGATCGCACCGGCTGAATGCATCGTTCCCGATGGTTGCGACCAACGCTTGCTGCCCGAGGGATCGCTGCTCACCGAGCGACCCGCCTGGACGTTCGCCCGCAATGAATGCCAGCGGCTGCTGTGCGAACACTTCGGGACGAAAACGCTCGACGGCTTCGATCTCGATGCCGATTCGGCTGGCGTCACCGCTGCCGGCGCGCTGTTGACCTACGTGCAGGAAACGCAGAAAAGCAGTCTCGGTCACATCACGCGGCTGGAACCGTTCCGCCGTGGGACGAATCTTGTGATCGACGAAGCAACCCGCCGTAGCCTGGAATTGACGATCACCCTGCGAGACAGTCGACGCGACGGCAGCCTGCTGTCGGTCATCGACGAGACGGTCACCCCAATGGGAGCGCGGCTGCTGGCCGAGTGGCTGTCGAATCCGCTGTGCGAAATCGCGGCAATCAACCGTCGGCTCGATGCCGTAGAAGAATTGGTCGGCAACCCGATGCTCTGCCGAGACATCCGCGAACAACTCGACGAAACCTACGATCTGCAGCGACTGACCGCGCGGATTGCCACCGGGCGGGCCAGCCCGCGCGACTTGGGATGTCTGGCGCAATCGCTCGCGCTGCTGCCGAAACTCAAAGCGAAACTTGCCGGCCGCGAAGCAGCGTTGTTGATCGAAGTCGAAAACAAGGTTGATCTCTGCCCGGAAGTTCGCAGCGACGTCGAAAGCACGTTGGTCGATGAACCGCCCGTATTAACGACCGATGGCGGCATGATCCGCACGGGCTGTCATTCCGAATTGGATAAGCAGCGCGAGTTGGCACGCGGGGGCAAAGAGTGGATCGCCCGTTACCTGGGTGACGAAATCAAGCGGACCGGCATCCAGAATTTGAAAGTCGGCTTCAACAAGGTGTTCGGCTACTATTTGGAAGTCACTCGCGCCCAGGCTGACAGAGTACCCGAGGATTACATTCGCAAGCAGACATTGAAAAACCAGGAACGGTACATTACGCCCCAACTGAAGGAGCATGAGGATAAGGTCTTGCGGGCAGAAGAGCGGGCCATCGCGTTGGAACAGGAGTTGTTCAATGCGCTGCGCGAACGGGTTGCCGCCGAATGTCGGCGATTGAAGCAAACTGCCGAAGCGCTTGCGGAAATTGACGTTTTGACGGCTCTGGCCGTACTTGCCGTTTCCCAACATTACTGCCGCCCTGAAATGACGGCCGAACCACTGCTCGACATCCGCGAAGGCCGCCATCCAGTCCTCGACCGCCTGCAACCAACCGGCGAATTCGTCCCCAACGATGTCGTCATGGCAGTCGATTGTCGCGAGGCGAGCATCGAGGATGGTAAAGCCGACGGGCCGCGTCCCGTCGGATCGAACACCGGCCGCATCCAAATCATCACCGGCCCCAACATGGCGGGAAAAAGCACATACATTCGGCAGGCGGCCTTGATTACGATTCTTGCGCAGATGGGCTCCTTTGTACCCGCCACTGAGGCCCGAATTGGCATTGCCGACCGCGTGTTTGCCCGCGTCGGTGCCAGCGACGAGTTGGGCAAAGGGCAGAGTACGTTCATGGTCGAAATGACCGAGGCGGCTCGAATTCTCCATGCCGCCAGTCAAAGTAGTCTCGTAATCCTCGACGAAATTGGTCGCGGCACCAGCACGTACGACGGCATTTCTCTTGCCTGGGCAATTACCGAACATTTGCACGATGTCGTCGCTTGCCGCACCTTGTTCGCGACGCACTACCACGAATTGACCGAGCTGACACAAACTCTCAGCGGCACATCGAACTGGAATGTCGCCATCCGCGAGCAGGATGACGATATCATTTTTCTTCACCGGATTGTGGAAGGGGCGGCCGATAAAAGCTACGGCATCCATGTCGCCCGACTGGCCGGTGTGCCAACGGCGGTCATCGATCGCGCCCGCGTCATTCTCGACACGCTGGAGGCGGATCACCTGGACGACACCGGACGTCCCAACGTCCCGCCAAGGCAATCGCGCAGATCACGTGAACAGCAATTGTCGCTGTTCGAGCCTCCGCCGCATCCGTTGCTGGATGAGATCCGCGAAATGGATCTGGACCAGATGACACCTTTGGCTGCGCTGGAAGAACTGCATCGAATGCGGCAAACGCTCAAGGACTGAGGCGAGCGGCCGGTGTAAGCCGGCTGATTCATCTTGTCGAAACAACGTCCGACTTGTATCACTTCCAGCCGCGGCCTTCGAGTTCCAACACTCCGTCGTCGATCATCTGTTGGGCACGCGATTCGATTCGTTCCCGCCGCCGGGAAAGCCGCTCGTCCAGTCCGTGCCGCGGCAAATGTCTCAGGACCCGCAGCACCTGGCTTGGTCGCTCTTCGACTTCAACCAGTATGGCGGCCAGTTTCAGCCGCAGTCGGTTGTCATCCGGGTGCTGATCGACATGCTGTTCCAACAGCGGCCCTGCTTCGTTCCACAGGCGTGCCTCGCATAATCCTTCGATCAGCATTCGCATATCGGCGGGAGCAATTTTCTGGTGTGGGTCAAACTCGAGGACACGCCGATACTCCGTTAAAGCGCCGGTTGGCTTACCGCTTTGAAGGCAATACCGCATGTGCTCGAGCGCTTCGGCTGCTTTGGACGGATCGAGATTCTCCGTTTCGGTCGATGGTTTGCGGGCACCCTCGCGGAGGCGTGATTCGAGCGTCTCGCCGCGATAATCGACTTCGTCACTGACAGCCGTCGAACCGTATGTCCCCTGCATGACGGCGAACAGATCCCAGTTTTCACAGTCGACCCAATTCCACTTCAGCATCAACACGCCGACACCTAGTCCCGTCGCAGCTCCGAATAAATGTAGAACTGCGCTGCTCATAGCGAAGCCAGTGATCCCGGCGAAGATGAGTTGCATCACAAAATAAAATACCGCCAACGTGAGAATTGAGACGTCAAAATGAAAGAGGCGAAACAAGTACATGCCGAACCACGGTGCGCCGATCATCGAGACTTCATTTTTGGGTGCCCAAACCAGTGGAATTGCCATCAAACTGAAAACGACTCCCGATGCACCACCCGCCACCTGCTGTCCATCGGAGGCAAGCATCAGCAGTTGGATCAGAAACGCCTGAACCGCACCCATGCCGAAGTAGACGAGCAGAAATCGCCACCAACCAATTTTTCCTTCAACAACCAGTCCGAATATCCACAGGAAGATCATATTGCCCACCAGGTGCATGGGGCCAAAATGCACGAAGTGACAACTGATCCACTCCAGAGGGTGGAGCCCGGAACCGAATTGCATGGCCCACGATTGCCACTCCTCTCCTCCGTGTAAAACGCCGATGGCATTCATCACAAACGCGGCAATGTTCGCGCCGATCAGCGACAGCGTGACCCAGGGCCAATGGTAAACGGGGGCGTCGGTGCTGACGGGGATGAACATCCAGTGAATTCCGGCGCAAGGAGAGTGGATGCGACAAATGACGACCGGCTGCCGTTGATTAGTTGACGGACTTTACATTTTGTCCAACGTGTGATCGGAAGGTGCCACTGGCGTGTCGCCAGTGCAGCGCGGTGGACACCAGCGACACCCGAAAAACCAATCGAGATATGACGCAGTGCCTACGTCATATGATACGAAGATTCCCCGGCCGGGGATCAGCGAATTGCAAGAAAATGATTCAGAACACGTCCGACAGCCCGGTTGCGGTTGTTCGTGACACTTCCAAGCAAGCGTCCGGGTGACCCGTCAGAGGGTTTTCGGACGACTTGTCAATTTGTTGCGATGGACATGCGAACGCACTGCACGGGGATAATGCAGTCCAGCACAGCTCGCAGTACTTCGGTTGGTGACTGCAGCGCATTCACCTCGCGCTTCAGCTCGTCGGGATAGTACTTCAGAACCGGCATGGTGTCCCGGCGATAGACATTAAATCGATGCCGGATTATGGCTTCGTCGGCATCGTCGGGGCGGCCGCTTTCCAAGGCGCGTGACTTGATCCGCTCAACCATCGCGTCTTCGTCGAAGCTGACGAGGGAAATGAGACACAAGGGGGCAATGTGAGCATCAAGCGCCTCCGCCTGGACGAGGCTGCGGGGAAAACCGTCGAGAATGAGAATGTCGGTTTCAGGCGAGAACTGTCCGTCGGCGATCAAGCGATCCATCGCCTGTTTCCAAACTCGAAACGTCAGATCGTCGGGGACAAGCTCACCACGCTCAATGTGCGAGCGCGACTGCTTGCCCGCCGGGGAATCGGCATCGAGCGCGCGGAAACAGTCGCCTGAAGAGACGTGCCGGAACCCGGGAAGGCCCGCAAGGACTTGTCCCTGAGTTCCCTTCCCGACACCGGGTGGCCCGAACATCAGAACGGTGCGGTACTTCTGCTGCGGCATGTCACCCCTCCTGGCGACTCGTCCTATCGCGACAGAAAAGCGACAACCTGTCCAACGTCCACCGGCACGCTAACATCCTTAAATGTCGGCAGGGCGGTAACGATGGCTTTCAATTCCGACGGATCGACGGAAATCCAGTCACAGGCAGGCAGTCCTCCCGACTCAATCAATCCCTGGTACATCGACCGCAAATTTGGTCGATTACGCACAGTGACGACATCGCCGACGCGGACGATGATCGAAGGCGTTTTCACGGTGCGACCATTGACCTGGAAATGGGCGTGTGTGATTCCCTGCCGAGCCTGGGGACGCGTTAGCGCAAGGCCCGCTCGTCGGACGACGTTATCCAACCGTCGTTCGCACAGAATGAGAAGCTGTTCGCCAGTATTGCCCTTTAGCCGCCTGGCTTTGGAGAAATAATTACGCAACTGCTTCTCGCGGAAACCGTAGTAGAATTTGATCTTCTGCTTTTCCTTGAGTGCCATACCGTAATTCGACGTCTTGCGGCGACGTTGTACGGGACCTGGAGGCGTTTCGCGCTGCTCCAACGCCCGGACGGCGCCGGCATCCTCGAAAATCATGGCGCCCAGCCGGCGATTGATACGCCCTTTTGGGCCAGTGTAATGGGCCATAAACTGCTGCTCCACTCCCCGAAGTCAAATGACACGAACCGCGATTGGCTGGCCGCGACACTCGTTGTCGCCCTAACGCCAAATTCGCCGACGCTTTAAGCCGTTCAACTCTAAGGTCGCCAAACAGTTTTTGCAAGTCATTCGGCAAATGCTTATCGGCGAATTCCTGCCGAATTGTTTGGTGCCGGGCTGGTGACGCGACGGTAGCTTCCTGCTGTGCAAACTGCTATGCTCTCGGCAGAATCGGATAACCGCGGACGAGTCGTGGTGTTCGACTGTCTGGCGTGAATGGTCTAATTGTGTTGTCGTATCGGAAAGAGACAGGGAATGCAGGCGAAAAAACGGAAGTCCCCCAGCCGGTTGGACAAACGACGAGAAGTCGAAGCGGCTGACGCGCTTGAGAAGTCGGAATCCGATGGTGCCGGCACGAAAAAGAAGAAAACTGCGAAGAAAAAGGCCGCTAAGAAGGCGACGACACGTCGCACGAAGACCAAGGCTCCCCAGCGAAAGCGGCTGGTCTGGGCGGTATTCAGCGGCAATATGAAGGAAGAAGCCCGGTTTCCATACGATCAGCGCAAAGACGCCGAAAAGAAGCTGGAGTCATTGCGGGCCAAAGCGACGAAGAAAATGTACTTCATTCAGCCCATCAAAGAGCCACTGCCCGATGCGCCGACTCCAGCTGAGGCTGAAGCTGCAAAAAAGTAGCTCGGCTGCGTGACGACGCTCATTAACGGTTGATGTGAGGGTGCCACTGGCGTGTCGCCAGTGGCACCCGTTCATTGGTCGCTTCCTGCTCCGTCAACAAAAAAAGACGGCCCCAATTTCTGGGTGCCGTCTTTGGATGTCGTTGTTTCTTGCCTAGAATGGGCAACCGCTTTTCACATTCCTGAGAGGCGGTTGATTCGCGAACGGCGTTCAGCCCGGCGGCGTGCACGGCGTTTTTCGTCGCTCGGCTTCTCGTAATACTCGCGCCGTCGCATTTCCTTCTTAATTCCAGCATGCTCGACAAGCTTCCGAAATCGCTTGACGGCGTCGTTGATCGATTCGTTCTCACGTAAACGCAGCCTGACCACAAACTTCTCCTTTTAGACTCAAATTTGTCTGGTCGAAACGGTGCAGGTGATCGAGCGAAGCCGTCTCGTCCACCATTTATTGCTGAAATCGAATTGAGGGCAAACACGCAATTTCCCCACAAGACAATGGTGATCATAACACATCCCGCGTAAAGTGCAAACTCAGGCCGCCACTCTGCGGGCTGATAACGGATTCATGCTGCACTTCGTGTTGAGACGCCAATTCAATTTCAGGCAGAAGCGTTGGTGAGTTGCGCCAGTGCGGATATTACCGCAGTTCGTCCACTTCCGCGCCGCCCCTGTTTACCGAGAGGAGATTCCCGATGGGAAAGCCATTCGAGAATATTCGCAACCGATTTATCAGTTGTTTTCTGGCCGGCGTGTTTGCATTGCTGCCGGTGATTATCACCGTGGCCGTTGTTGTTTGGGTGACGGATTTTCTCGAACGGTTCATTGGCCCAGAAACGGTCATTGGCGAGCAGCTCAGCAAACTCGGCAAACTTCAGTTTGGCGACGATTCATCAAAGCTGCTTTCGTATGCCATCGGCTGGATTATTGTGTTGGCCGCAGTATTCTGTCTCGGCATCGTCATCGAGATGGGGGCCAGGAATCGCATCAAGAAATTGGTCGATGCCATTCTGTCGCGCGTTCCGCTCGTCGGCAAGATTTACAGTTCGTCCAGGCAGGTTGTCGATATGCTCGACAAAACGGACGACGAGAATCTGCAGGGAATGAAACCGGTTTTCTGCTACTTCGGTCAGCAGAATCCGACAGTCTTCCTGGCTCTGCTGGTCTCGCCGAAACACTTTCGCCTGGAAGAGGTCGATTATGCCATCGTCATTGTCCCCACAGCTCCGGTTCCATTCGGTGGCGGGCTGTTGTTTGTTCCTGCCGCGTGCGTTAAGGAAGCTCCACTTTCCGTCGATGCGCTGATGAGCATTTACGTATCGATGGGCGCAACCGCTGGGCAATTCCTGACAGAGTCCCCACCCCCGGCAGAGCGTTAGTTGCAGAGAAATCGCATGGCTGAAATTGCTTTAAGAGACTTGCTGTCGATCGCCGCATTTCTCGCCGGCCTCTTGGAAATCGTCGGCGTTGTGTTGGCTGTGCAGGCCATTCTTGAAACACGGACCTCGCAGGGAGCCATTGCCTGGGTTATTGCACTCGTTGCGGTGCCGTTGTTGTCGGTCCCGTTGTATCTCGTGTTTGGACGCAACAAGTTTGCAGGCTATGTCGATGCCCGGCAGTCGGGGCAGTCGGAATTACGCCAGATGATCGAGCAGGCAATCCCGCCGGTTGAGCCGTATATGGTCGATCTCGGAACGACGCACCAAAATGCCCGTGTCCTGGAGCAACTCGCGCGGCTGCCATTTCTCAAAGGCAATCGCACGCAGTTGCTTATCGACGGCGATGCAACCTTTAACGCGATTCTCGATGCAATCGACGAAGCCCACGATTACATTCTCTTTCAATTCTATATCGTCCGCGACGACGATCTCGGACGCCGTTTGAAAGATCGGCTCATCGAGCGGGCGCAAGCCGGAGTTCGGGTGTCGTTTCTTTACGATGAGGTCGGTTCCAGCAAGATTTCAGCAGATTATCTGAATGGGCTGCGCGAAGCAGGGGTGAAAGTCACCGCAATGCGAACGACGCACGGCTGGCGTAACCGCTTTCAACTGAACTTTCGCAATCATCGCAAGATTGTTGTCATCGATGGGCGAACGGCCTTTGTTGGCGGCCACAACGTCGGCGACGAATACGTGGGAAAGCACCCGGTACTTACGCCTTGGCGCGACACGCACATGCGATTAGATGGTCCAGCCGTGCTGCCCGTTCAACTCTCATTCCTCGAGGACTGGCATTGGGCCACAAACGAGGTGGCAGAGGTCAATTGGCAGCCACAGCCGGACGCGAATGAGGACAAAACGATATTCGTTTTACCGAGCGGGCCGGCCGACGAGTACGAAACCTGCGGCTTGTTTTTTACGCACGTTATCAACACGGCGCGAGAACGGGTCTGGATCGCATCCCCTTACTTTGTTCCAGACGAGTCGGTCATCGGGGCATTAAAACTCGCAGTGATGCGCGGCGTTGATGTTCGCATTCTATTTCCCGAGATGAGCGACAACCGATTTATCAAGCGGGCTGCGATGTCCTACGTACCGCAAATTGCTGGTGCCGGCGTCAAGTTTTTCTTATTTCAACGCGGGTTCATGCACCAGAAGGTGCTAATTGTTGATGATCGAGTCAGCACAATCGGCACGGCCAATTTCGACAATCGTTCGTTTCGGCTCAACTTTGAGATATCGATTCTGACGATCGACGAGGATTTCACCCGCGAAGTTGCCACGATGCTCGAAAACGACTTTTCTCATTCGCGCGAGTTAACGGCGGATGAGGTCTTGAACTGCTCCCTGTTGCAACGAATTGTGATGCGGGTCGCCAGACTGTTTTCGCCGATCCTGTGATCTGTGCCTAAATGTGGTATGACAGATCTGCGGTTTAACCCACCTTTCGCATTGCGTTGATTGCCCCTGATGCCGCCGACATCCAAGACGACCGAACTCGATCCGCGGGCATTGTCCGCCGAGATCAAGGCCGAGGCGCTGCGCGTCGGCTTTGATGCCGTCGGCATCGTTCCGGCGACTTCACCCGCCGGTTTTGACGATTTACAACGATGGCTGAAACGAGGGTTCGAGGGCGAGATGAGTTACATCTCCCGCCGAGAAACGGCCTACGAACATCCGCAGCACGTCATGCCTTCGGTGAAGAGTGTTGTCATGCTTGCCCTGAACTATCGCACCGAAGAGCGGGCCTCGCCGACCGCGGGGCAGGGCGCTGTGTCACGGTACGCGTGGGGGGAAGCCGACTATCACGATTTGATTCGCGGCAAACTCAAACGGTTGGGTGATGGTATTCACAGCCTGCGTCCCGGATGTCATACGCGCGGCGTCATCGATACGGCCCCGCTGTTGGAGCGTGATTTCGCCCGATTGGCTGGCTTGGGTTGGTTCGGCAAGAACACGATGCTGATCAACAAACAACTCGGCAGTTGGCTGTTCCTGGCGGCGATGCTGGTCGATTTTGAGTTGGAATACGACAGTCCACACGAAACATCTCACTGCGGCACGTGCACCCGTTGTCTCGATGTCTGTCCGACGGATGCATTTCCGGAACCCTATGTACTCGACGCCCGTCGTTGCATCTCGTATTTGACGATCGAACTGCGCGAACCGATCCCAATGG
Source organism: Planctomycetota bacterium (assembly GCA_963581435.1). Lineage (GTDB taxonomy): Bacteria > Planctomycetota > Planctomycetia > Planctomycetales > Planctomycetaceae > JABISG01. The sequence goes on along the minus strand of CAUZOL010000069.1, from coordinate 3,087 downwards.
AGTTGCGAGATGGCATGGGCGAATGGCTGTTCGGCTGCGATCTCTGTCAGGACGTTTGCCCGTGGAATCGCAAGGCACCCGTCACGCGTGATGCAGTCTTTTCTCCATCGGCCGACCTGAATCCGGCCGATGCGATCGGGCTGCTGGGCATGAACGACGAAGAATTCAAGAAACGGTTTGCCAAAACACCACTGGCTCGCCCAAAACGAGGCGGCATTTTACGCAACGCAGCCATTGTGCTGGGAAACAGTCGCTGCGCCGAGGCAATGCCGGCGCTGGTTGCTGCCTTGGAAGATCACGAACCGTTGGTGCGAGGAGCGACCGCGTGGGCATTGGGGCAGTTAGGCAGCGCGACTGCAGCGGCGGCATTGCATTCCCGAATGCGCGTTGAAGATAATGCCGACGTGCTGAATGAAATTCGGCATGCGTTGGAACATACGAAAGATGTTGGAAACGACGAGGAACAGTAATGGCTGACGAGATTCGGATTGGTGTTAATGGGGCGGTGGGACGGATGGGACAACGGGTTGTGGCGTTGGCTCATGCGGACGGTGGCCTGAAGGTCGTTGCGGCGTACGAGACATCGGCCTGCCCGCGATTGGGTGAAGACGCCGGCGAGATCGCTGGAATCGGAAACATTGGGGTTCCGGTGCAAGCAGACGTCGGCCAATCGCCCGATGTGATTATCGACTTCTCGATGCCTGAAGGAGCCGTTGCGATTGCAGCGGAATGCGGAGAACGTCGTATTCCCCTGATCGCTGCCACAACCGGCCTTTCCAAACAGCAACACGAATCGGTGCTATCAGCCGCACAAACAGCGGCGGTTGTCATGGCACCGAATTTCAGCCTCGCCGTCAATTTGACAATGAAGCTTGTCCGCGAGGCTGCGCACGTTTTGAAGTCGCTGCCAGCCGGCGTCGATGTCGAGGTCATCGAACGGCATCATCGCTTCAAAGAAGACGCGCCCAGTGGAACCGCGCTGAAATTCGGTGAGATTGTCGCAGAAGAAATGGGGCAGACCGATCATGTACACGGTCGGCACGGTCGGCCGGGAGCCAGGCCGCGGCACGAAATCGGATACCATTCGCTGCGGACCGGCGACAATGTGGGTGAACATACGGTTGTGTTCGGCATGATGGGCGAAACCATCGACATCGTCGTTCGCGGCCATACCCGTGACAGTTATGCACACGGGGCACTGATGGCCGCCAAATTCATCGTGACGCAGGCGGCCGGATTGTATAACATGTCCGACGTTCTGGGGCTGTAAGAGTGGCTCTGACGCGGGATTTATCTCAAAGATCACAGAAGCTTGGCATTCCGACACTCTTCAGAACGAATTGTATCGGTTGACCGTTTAATTCTTCCCGGTCAACGTAAGTTACGTTTCTAAAACATTTTGTGTAGGAATCTCAAGTCAGCGGGAAAGGATTCCCGATAAATTCCAGAGAGGTACCGTATCCATCGTTTGCCGAGGGGTCTGCGGGCAGACCCGCTTGGCGTACCTTGATTACGACATGGAAGTCAGCATGCAAAATAGGCATTCGCCGAACTCGGCGGAAAACCAGAACAATCCAGCCAGGCGAATTCTCAATTCGCTGACGCAGATTCTGCTGTCGAGACTTCTCCGTCTCGTTGGCTGGGGGGCGGTTGTCGGCTTGCCGACAATGGTCCTCACCCCACGTCGCCTCGCCACCCTGGTTAGAGAATATCCCATTATTGCCAGTACGATTTGTCTTGCCGTATTGATTGGCGTGGCAGTTTGGAACGAAGGCAATCGCCCCCAACCGGGTGAATTCGAAATCGAGTCGATTGAGAATATTGGTGAGCCGAACGAGCTGATCGCAGTCTCCAGCCCGATTTTGCAAAACAGCCGGCTCAATGCAGCCAGCTCTCACCGAGATCATTTTGCTGATCGGACGGAATCCACCACAGCTGTTAAGGCGGGGCAGTCGCTGCGAAGCAATCCAAACCCCCCCGTGCGTGTCGAACAGGCCAGGTTGGACAATCCGCCGGCGCGAACGCAGCCCAACGACGAAACGCGAATCGTCTGGTTGACCGGCCGGATTGAGGAAGTTTCCACCGGCGAAGCGGCCACACCGGTCCGCAATGCGAACCGTTTTCCTTCTAATAACCGACGATAATGGCATGTCGATCTTTGCGACGTATTGGGGACTGAATCGCAGTCCTTTCGAGAACACCAGCGACGCCGACTTTTTCTTTCGCAGTGAAACGCATCGAGCCGCGCTGCTGAAGATGCGGTATGTGATCGAAAGCCGACTCGGTGCCGGCTTGCTCGTCGGCGGTGTGGGCGTCGGTAAAACTTATCTGGCACATCTGCTCGAACAGGAATTGCCCGAAGCTGCAGGGCCGATGGTTCATCTGGTATTCCCGCAGCTCAATTCCGCCGAATTGCTCGCGTATCTCGCCGTCGAATTGGGAGCCGACGAATCGGCGGTCGGCCGGGGTCACGATGATCTCAACCTCACACTCCGGCAGCTCGAACAGCGCCTGCGCCACTGGACGTCCGCCGGGCGGCATCCGGTCATTATCATCGACGATGCACACCTCATCGAGGATCCGCAGGTCTTTCGCACGCTGCAGTTGATGTTGAACTATCAACAGCGCCCGGAGATTGATTTTTCGTTGCTGCTCATCGGCGAACCGAACCTGCTCGGCCCGATTGAACGGATGGCTCAACTCAACGAACGGCTGGGTGCACGCGGCCTGCTGAAACCGCTGTCGCATGACGAAACCGCCGGCTACATTCGGCACCGTCTCGAAACCGCCGGACGCACCGAACGGATATTCGAAGACGACGCACTCGCCGTCATCTTCGAACTCTCCGGCGGCGTCCCCCGCCGCATCAACCGCCTCTGCGATCTCGCTTTACTCGTCGGTTACGCCGACGAGTTGAAAACGCTATCGGCCACAGAAATCGAAGCCGTCGGCGAAGAACTGCTGGCCGTCGTGCCGGACTGATGATTCGTTGGAGCCGAGCCGGACCTACCCCGCTATGACGTGCTCCCTCAGGAACCGCACTCGAGTCTGATGCATGACATCGGCATCGGGGCCGGTCCAGATTAG
>CAUZOL010000068.1:0-24977 GCA_963581435.1 Planctomycetota bacterium | reverse complement strand
GGGGTCGAGTTGGTTGTCGGCTGGAAGGTCGAGTCGGTCTGTAGTAATCTTGCTCATGGCGTGTCCTTGTGCCCCTATCGGGCCGCTGAAGTGTGGTTACCTCAGCAGGATACCCCGTTTTTCTCAACTCTTCAAGAACACAAGTTTTGACAATACCTCCGAAGCAAGCTGATCGAGATGATCAAAACACTTTCCAGTGGAGAAATCGCGAAGTCGAAACAGCAACATCCGTCCGCTGCGTTGGTTAGCGAACTGGCCGACGATGACGACATGCTTGAGCTCGTCGAAATGTTTGTGGGAGATTTGCCGGGAAAAGTCGCAGCGATTGAGAAAGCGATCGACGGGCGAGACCTTGAGACGCTGGGTGTGATGGCCCACCAGATGAAGGGGGCCGCCGGAGGTTACGGATTCCCAACCATGACCGACGCCGCCCGCTTGCTCGATGCCAGCATGAAGGCCGGCGAAGAACTGGCAACCATTGTGGAGCAAGCTCGGGCGTTGACCGATTTGTGCAATCGGGCGTGTCCTTCTGCCTCGATCGTCGGGGTTGTCTGAGATTCCGCGATCTGGAAGATGAACGCGGATGGAACGGCGCACCACCTTTATGCGCCGCGACCGCAACTTTCGCACGTTGGCTTACCTTCGCGGATGCCAAACCGGTTCAATCATTTCGTTGTCGAGCTTTTCCCAGGCGGTTTGGAGTTGTTTCAGCCTGTCCGGGTTTGTCTCCGCGAGGTTATTCATTTCGCGGAGGTCGGCGGCGAGATTGTATAGTTCCCAGGTGGGCGGCTGCTTGCGTTTTGGATTGCGGAGCAGTTTCCAGTCGCCCACACGGAGGGCGGTGCGGTTGCCGCTGCGCCAATAGAGTGTCTCGTGCGGTCGGCCTGTGTTCTTGCCGCTCAAGTAGGGAATGAGATTTACGCCGTCATAGATTCTCTTCTTGTCTAGCGATGCTCCCGACAGTGCCGCTGCCGTTGCGAACAGATCCAGCGAGATGACCGGATTGCGATAAATCTTCCCGGCCGGCAGTTTGCCTTTCCATTGCACGATGAACGGAATCCGCAGCCCGCCTTCGTACACGCTGCCCTTGCCGTCGCGCAGCGGCAAATTGCTCGACGTCAACTCGCGCGTCGGTCCGCCGTTATCGCTGAGGAAGACGATTAGCGTATCTCGTTCGAGTTCTTTTTCGCGGAGCTTGCCGATCACCTCACCCACGCTGTCGTCGAGATTGGCCAGCATGGCGGCGAAGATGCGGCGTTGAATGTCCTCGATGTGTGCGAACTTCCGCATGTATTTGTCGGCCCCCTGCATGGGGCTGTGCACCCCATCTCCACTGTGGCAAGCCGTTATCAGTTGGGCTGATGCCGTTGCGTGAGCAAGCAAATGCCCAACACAATTTTTGCGTTTTGATGGCTGGAAGGGAAGCCAGTCCCCCGCACAGGACAGTGGCAAAGTGTGGGGCCGGTGGCAGTTAGACGAGGGGAAAATGCTGATTGATCTATTGGGGAATGGACACTACGCACATTCAGAATACTCATTTCCCAATAGAAATAAAAAGCTGTTCTCGTGGGCCGATGAGCTTGAAAAACTGCGGGCTGCTGCGTGAACCACCAAGTTCGGTCCCCATCAGTTCGGTCTGATGAGTCACTTGACATCGACTATGTTGCCCAACCAGAACGCCTTACGATGAAACCTTGTGTCGAGTTGCGAAGTGGAAACTGAAGAGACCCGCCACGAACGCTGAAATTGAGCAAATTGCCGCTAATCCCCGATTGACGCTGACAAGTGACTTTGGACCATCGGCAGGTGCGACCTCAATGCGACCATCCGGATAGCGATACTTTGCTTGATAGAAAGTAAGGACCGAAAACAACTTGCTGTCTCTGCCGACCCGGTGCGCCACGATCTCTGCATCTCGTAGGTCATCACGCACAGTAAAAGCGGGATGACGGTGGCAGACATCGCCGGGTCCGTCGGCCCAACTGGTCCATTCTAGGAGTTCTGGGCACGTAACCATTCCTGTGTTGCGAACGGAAACGGACTCGCCGGACCCGGCAGCAAGAATCATGAAGCTGCCGAGAACCCAAGGAATAAACGTGGCGAGAAGGAGGAGCACTCCGCAGGTGAAGAGAAAGATGCGAAGCGATCGTCGGTACATTGTTCGAGGCCGCCCAACGGGGTTTACTGCGACAAATTGACACCAAGATCCTGACTACAGAAATTCCGCAAAGGGCTTTTTCAGTCGCCGAAACTCTGCGCTGGGTAGGCAGACCGTTTCCCAACTCGCAGACCGACCAAGGCCCTTTTTTGGTGAGCAGGCAAGAGGATCGTTGTCTCTGTTCACCACCAGCCTACCCAACGCAATTTTTGCATTGGAGCAAGACAGATGCAAGTGCTGGGCTGTGGACTGCGTTGTAGGCGAGGTACAGAAAGAACGGCCGGTCGGCGTTGCGGTCGATGAAATCGACTGCTTCGCGGGTGAACGCATCGGTGAGGTAATTCTGCTCATCCACCGGTTGGCCCGCGCGGTAGATGGGATTGTCGGCGTCGTAGTCCGGTTCGGTGTAACCCATATGTGTGGAGAAGATCGAACGGCCATCGGTCGAAGTCCATCGCCCCATGCCGCCACCGGGCAGAACTTTTCGACGCAACCAGGTGGTCGCCTGCCGATAGGGCGGCGGCACAAAGTAGTGTCCCTCGTGCATGAAGCCGAAGAACTCATCGAAGCCGCGGCGAATGGGGTGATATTTGGCTGTGCCACCCAAATGCCATTTGCCGATCAGTCCCGTCACATATCCCGCATTCACCAACACGTCGGCCAAAGTTCGCTCGCTGGTGGGAAGACCGGCGGCGGGATCTTCGTTCTGCGCACCGATGGGATTGAACTCGTAACCGAAACGCGTCTGGTATCGCCCGGTCAACAGCCCCGCACGCGATGCACTGCAATACGCGGCGGTGACGTAACCCTGCGTCATGCGAACGCCGCCGGCAGCCAGCGAATCGATGTGCGGCGTGGGAATCTGCCGATTGCCCTGGCATCCGGTCTCGCCGTAACCCAGATCGTCGGCCAACAGGATTACGATGTTCGGCAATCGTTCGGCCGCGCTGCAGCGGAGGCTCTCGAAGCTGACGAGCAATGTCACGCTCAACGACAGAATAATCAGGTTGTGTTTCATGGAGTCTCAACGATCAAGATGGTGAGTGGATCGGGATTCCCGGGCGTTGGTCGTGTCGGTGTCGATTTGTGGAATACATGATGTATCGCGGCGCGGCATTGCAAAAACGTTGGTCAGGTCAAGTCTACCAGCAACGTCGGTCCGACTCACGCTGGATGCCGGTTTTGCAAATGCGTGCAGCTTGAATCCTATGTCGGCGCCCAAATCCTGACCTGTGAAGATATGGCTCTGCCAACGTTTCAACGGTGCAGTCTGGCCATCCACGAACGCAAGGTCTGCCTGTCGGCTCGATATTCCGACGCTGCTCACACTACAATGCTCTGCGTGCCGTTCACCACCGAAGTGTTGGCGGCGAGATGACGTCTGTGTGTTCCCGCATGATCCTTAACTGACGCTGCCAATATGAATGAACCTGACGAGCAACCCGCCGGCGCGGATTCCGAGAATGATCCCAAGCAACCGGAACCGACGGAGCTTGCGGTCGATGCTGCTGCGACCGGTGACGACGAGCAGCATTCTGGTGCGCTGCCGAGATTTGTCACGAAACTCGCACCGCTGGAAGAGCAAGTTGGGGTGCACGTGATTACCGCGTTGCAGCATCCGAAGACATTTGCGGTGATGACGACCGTTGCGACGGACGGCGGAGGTGGCCAGCAGGTTGTCTCAATCGCCTTGGACGCAGACCGCTTCGGGCAGATTCAGAAATTGTTGGCAACAGCTCCAAGAGAGGGGAAACGCCGCGTGCGCTGCGTGGGGTTCCATTGCCATTTTGAAGACGACGACGCGGTGGACGACGACGAATCAGGCTCTGCCGTGGAATGACGACCGATTCGAGTCACAACGCAACGGGGCAGACTGTTGAGCGGTGACCTGGGCTGATCGACAACCCGAAGGAACACCTGCTATTGGCGTCGGTAAACGCATCAGCGGCTGATTTGTGAGATCAATTTCCACCGCCGCCGCTGTATGTGTAGACCGCAATGCTCTCATTCGGTCCTTCGAATCGATCCAATTCGTACTTCTCGTTCGCCACCTTCGACATCAGAACGGTTTTCTTCAGCGAGGCAGGCAGGTCGTTGTCTTCATTATCGACAACAATTCCATCCAGGCGAATGATCTGAGGAGCAAAATCCGCATCAAATTCAACACCGTTCCACATCCCACCCTGTGTCAGCCGCAATCTCATGCCGTTATTTCCTCATCGCACAAAGTCTGATGCATTCAATTCTTCCGAATCCGAGAATTCTATCGAAATCGGTGTTGAATGGCAAAGATTGCTCAAGTTTGAGTCGCGCAGTCACGTCAAATGGCACAAGACGGGTTGACAGACAGGCCGTTTTCCGGCTATCACACTCCGCAGTTCACTCTTCTCTCTCGTTGAATCCCATTTCACAATCTGATCTCGGCACCGCGATTTTTCGCGCGGAAGTTGTTCACCAACTCCTTTCGTCCGGTGAATGCGTTGCGCTTCCTCTCTCACCGCAATGTCTGCATTCGGTGTCGTTGAGCCTACCTCACTCAAGCATTTCCAGCTGACATCTCGTGCCGTCCTGCCATCGACTGCGACAATCCTACCTCATCATCTGTAACTAACCCCTGTTATCAAATTCCAGCAACCGGCCCATGCGTCGCACCGCCATCGTTGCGTCGCAGCGGGCGCAGAATGTCTACGCAATTAGGCAATTAGACAATGGCTGAAACCGAATCGGAAACAATTGAGCAGCCTGAGCCGGAACCGGAGCACGAGCCGGAGTCGGGACCGGAGCAAGTGGAATCTACCGGCTTCGTCGGCAAGATCCTTGCGCTGAGCCGGCTTGCAGGTCCGGTCGATCGGTTGACCAGGACGGTGCATCGGCTTTCCGATAGGCTGCGGCAGATTTCCGTCGTTCAGCTTCGCATCGGCATGGCGGCGGTCGCCGTTTTGTTGGCAATCATCGGTATCGTCGTCTTTTCAAATCGCGATCAAGGCCCGACGCCTCATCAAATGCTACTGACTGCGTTGAAGTTGATCGATAGCCCGGATGGCTCCGACGATATAGCCGAGGCGGTCACAATTGCGAGGGAACTCCGAAAGCAGCGATATCGCGACTCTGACTTCGCTGGTGGAATCGAGTTCGTTTTAGGGGTGGTGTCATTCCGCAATGCCGAAGGTCTCGACGAAACGCAACGGGAACGCCACTTTCTGAAGGCAGCCGACGAACTGAGGAAATCTGAGGCGCTGGCGCTCGAGAAATCGCGTCGGCCGGAATGGGCATTTGCCCTGGGATCGAGCCTGTACGAAATCGGCAAAGCGACTGAAGCGCGACCTCTGCTGGAAGAGGCAGTCAAAACGTATTCGCCGGGTCGGATCGAAGCGTCCACACGTCTTGTCGATATTTATCTCGATCTGAAAACCAAAGATGTTCTGCTCAGTGCCGTTTCGTTGCTCAAAACGATCACCGACACGAAGGGGCTGGATCGGTCGCAATATGATGGTGCTTACCTGCGGAGCGCCCAGATATTTCTGGCACTCAATCGTAATGCCGAGGCAGAGCAGGCGTTGAAAAAGGTTTCCAACGACACCCAGGGTAATCATGGAACTATCGTCTTTCGCGCTCAGACACTGATGGCCGAGGCGGAATCGACGATGATTGAAGCGACGGCACTGTCGGATCAGGCACGCACTCTGACGACAAAGGCCCAACAAGCTGTAAAACAAAAAAAGGCTGCTGAAGCGGCCAGGTTAGACGCGGAAGCAGAGAAGCTTTTCGATCGCGCTGTGGGGGAAAGAAAAGTTGCTGAGGCGAAATATCTTGGCGCGATGGAGCAACTCGAACCGGTTGCCAACGACGTTGAATTGGAACAGACGTTCGCACGACAGGCTTCGTTCCTGATGGGCATTTGCGCTGAGGCCGTTAGTGATGTGGATGCAGCGATCAACCACTTTGAACGGACAGCAGAAAAATATGCGCGATCGCAGGAGGGCGTGGCGGAAAATTTGCGTGCTGCCGACTTGCTGCGCCGGGCTGGTCGAAATGAAGAAGCTCTTAACAAACGATACAGCAACGCTCTGAAGACGGTGCAGCAGCCGGAGGACTTTCGTAATCGCTGGCTGAGCCTCGAGCAGTTTCGCGGGCAGATTCAAACAGCCTGGGAAGAATGGATCGACGCTCACGCCTACCAAGAGGCGATTACCCTCGCCGGCATGATGACGCCCCTGTTTCGCCCGTTGGAAGCACGTGAATTCACCGCTCGGGCCAACAGTCGCTGGGCCGAGCATATCGAGCAACAGATGGAACACGCGACTTACACACAGCGTAAGAAACTACTGCAGACAAATCGATTACGGTGGCGAGAGAGCGGCAAATCGCATTCTGCATATGCCAACGAAATGAAAACGTCGGCCGACTATCCCAACGCTTTAAGAATCAGTGCAGAACACTTTCGTCGCGGTCATGACTTCGAGAATTCGCTCAAACACTGGAATCAGTTTATCAACACACGTCCCAAAGCACGGCTGGCCGAAGCGCTGGTTAATCGTGGCAAGATATTGATGGACCTCGACCACCTTGATGAAGCGCAGTTGGAATTTCAACTGGTCATCGACAGCTTTCCAACCGACGCGGCTGCATTCGAGGCACAATATGTCCTCGGAGTGTGTCACCTGGAACAAAACGATCTCGACGGCGCCGAGAAGGCGTGGCGGACGATTATCACCTCAGATTCACTGACGCCCGCTGCGAAGCAATGGCAATTGTCGCAGGTTTCGTTGGGGAAACTGATGTATCACACCGCGGTGATGAAGAAGGCAACCGCCCAAAGCCCACGCAGCAAACTCTCACCAACCGAGCGGGAAGACCTCCTCGAGGAAGCCTTCAAACGCTGGGATGGGGCGATCCATCACCTCGGTTTGTTCCTCGCATTTGTCGCCCGCGACTCCCGACATCCCGAGGCCGTACGTGCAAAGCCGGAAGCACGCTATCTATTGGCCAGAGCGTTCAGACACGCCGCCGGCAAGCCGCAGCAAAAACTGGAATCGGCCGAAACGGAAAATGCCCGGCTCGAACTGCGTCGCACGATGCAGGACCTGCTCAGCCAGGCGCGAGATGGCTACCGCACCTTGCAATCCGAACTCCGCGCTCTCGAAGAAATCGACATGCTGGGCGATCTCGAACGACGGCTGTTGCGCGACTGCTTTTTTGAATTGGCCCACACGTACTTCATGTTGGCTGACTTCGGACTCGACTCCGCCGCCGACAATTTCAACAAAGCCATCGTTGCTTACCAAAGTGCTGCCAACAGATACCAGCATGACCCGCAGGTGATTCTGGCCTACATCCAGATCTCCAAATGCCACGAGCGTCTTGGCGAGAAATCGTATGCCCGCAGTTCGCTCGAACAGGCCAAGGTCATTCTCAAGCAATTGCCCGACGAATCGTTCGCATCGAACTCAACCAGCATGTCGAAAGTTGAGTGGCTTGAATGGCTGGAATGGATGCAATCGTTACATCAGAAAGTCAACGTCACTCGGACGGCGATTCAGTAAACACCCCATCAACTTTTTCAACTTCGACTCGCACGTTGCGAAAACGCTTAATTCCTGCGACCAAACCTGACTGATCGGATACCAAAGGCTAAATCATCTATGTCAGCTGTGAATTCATCAGGTTTCTTAACCGTTTTTCAATCGCGACGCGATCATTGTCAGGCGTTGCTCGAACTCTCTCGAGTTCAGCAGGAACTGATCCGCAGCGACGATTACACAGGCTTGCTTGTCGTGTTGGGAAAGAAACAGTTAATCCTCGGGCGTCTGGATGAAATGAAGACTCGGCATAGCGAAATGCTTGCACGGTGGAAGTCTGCTCGCGACGACTTCGATGCCGAAACGCGAACCGATTGCGAACACGTACTCGCCGAAACGGAAGCGGTATTGGCGGAGTTGATTCAGGAAGAAGAAAGCAGCACACAGCACATTGTCCGCCGTCGTGATGAGGCGCACGGAGAACTGCTCACCCTCACCCAGGGCAGCAAGGTCAATCACGCCTACCGCGACGCGTTAGCTCCAACAACTCATCGGCATCTCGATGTGAATCAATGAAGAACGCCGCCAACATCGTTTGAAGATTCAGCAGACATCAATGTTCCAGCACCAGTTTGATCTTTAGAAGTGTAAAACGTCCTTCTCTGTTGTGACAAATCCCTTCAATGCAGCAGACGCTGCAATTCCGGATCACTTATCGCAGGCGACTTTTCAATGGCTGAAATCATTCCGTTCCAGCAGTCGCGACAAGGCTGCCGAGTTCTCATAACTGCACCGAATGGTCGTACCCGCGATAAGCTCATCGCCGACGCGACAATTGCCGGCTATGAGGTTCAGGTCTGCGCCGATCTGGCTTCTGCGGCCGATCATCTGGCACAGATCGATAGCGATGTCTGCCTCGTCGATCTCGACGAGACCGTTGGCGACTTGAATGGGTTTTGCCGGTCGGCTTCACGATGGCGGCAATCGGTTACGCTGCTGGGGCTGGCATCACTGGACTTGCTCGGATCGCCGGACGTCGATGCCGCCGGGCAATTTGAGTTGATTCCCAAGCCGTACCCCTCAAATCGACTGGCCGGACGTCTTGCGAAAGCATCACAGCGGTTGAAACTCAGCCAGGAAATCGAGCGACTCAAACAGAGTTCGCAGCGACGTCTCTTCGATGAGTTTGTTGGCTGCAGCGAAAAGGCCGAGTTATTACGAGATAAAATTCTGGACGCTGCCGAAAAAGATGCTCCACTTGTCGTTACCGGGGAACGCGGCAGTGGAACGACGCTTCTCGCTCGGGCGGTGCATCTCTTCAGCAGCCGAGCAGACAGCCCGCTGATTGCCGTCGATTGCAGTCTGCAATCATCCACGGCTTTAGAACAGGATTTGTTCGGCACGCCGGTGAATGGGTTGGCCGTTGGATCGAGCCGGATAAAACAGGCGGCCGGCGGTACGTTGATTCTCGAAAACCTCGAAACGGTGCCGTTGCCGCTGCAGAAAACGCTGGCGAAATTCATACGCCAGGTCTCGATTCTCGAATGCCCCCAACAGGAATCCGTGCGAGTGATTGCCGTCACCGCTGCGGAACCGGAATGTCTCGTCGATGCGGGGCAACTCGATTCCGGACTATGGCAACTCTTAAGCGAACAGATCATTGTCGTCCCCTCCTTGCGAGAGCGTCGCGATGATGTCGTCCCGCTGGCAGAGCATTTCCTGCAACGACTTTCCGTGCAGGAAGGGCAACCATGCCGCGGACTTTCCTACGACGCGCGGCAATTGTTGGTCGAATGTGAATGGCCTGGCAACGTCTCTCAGTTGTGCAACGTCATCCAGAAGGCGGCTGCGATCGACAACACGGGAACACTGACGGCCGATTCTCTCAGGCCGTGGCTTGACGGAGAATCCTTGTCGGCTTCTGACGGGGCGCCGGGCATGACGTTGCGGGAAATGGAACGCAAACTTATTGAAACGACGTTCAATCGCTTTTGCGGCAATCGCGAACAGACCGCGCAGACGTTGAGTATCGGTTTGCGGACGCTCTCCGGAAAGCTGCGGGAGTACGGTTATCCGCCGCGAGGTGGCCCGGGATCGAACATACAGCCGGCACAACGCAAAGTCGCATAGGTCAATTACGACAACCGATTCAACGGACAATTCGCGATGGTTCAGGGAATACTCAATTCAACCACAGTGCCGCTGCTCGAACAGGTGGTCCGCTTCACCGAGCAACGTCAGAAGTTGTTGACCGGCAATATCGCCAACATTGATACCGTTGGTTACAAGTCTCGCGATTTGCCCGTCAAAAAGTTTCAGCAAGCACTTCAAGATGCCATCTCGGGCCGTGAGAAACAACAAGCGACAACCGGTTCGTTGTCGTCCATGTCACCGTCGTCTTCCGGGCAACAATCCGGGGGAGTCGATCGATACTTCCCCAAGGAGTTGTTCGAAGCCAAGGTGGCCGACGCACAAAATATCACGTTCCAGGATGGCAACAACCGCAGCGTCGAGCGGGCCATGATGGAGATGCGAAAGAACGCCGCCAAGCAGCGATTTGCCATTGAAGTCATTACCTCGCAGTTGAACATGCTGCAAGCAGTTATCAGCGAACGACCGTAAACGATTGACTCGGCTGTTCCTTCGTAAATTGTCTCACTATTTCAATTCACACGAACGCTTACGGAGAATCGAAAGCCATGCAAAGCGCATTCGACATCAGCGTCAGCGGTTTGATTGCCCAGCGGCAACGCATGAACGTCATCGCGGGCAATATTGCCAACGTGAACACCACGCAAGATCCCGACGGCAACCCAACACCGTTTCGCCGTCGCCTGGTCAGTTTTGCGCCGGACGTCGAAAGTGCCGATTCCCCCGATGGTGCGATTGGTGTCGCACACGAAGTCAAAATCGACGAGACGACCCCGTTCCGCGAGGTCTACGATCCGGGGCATCGCGATGCCGACCCGAATGGAATCGTGCGGTACCCCAATATGAATCTGATCACCGAATCGATCAACATGATGGAAGCGGCACGTGCCTACGAGGCCAACATCGCCGCCATCCAAACGACGTCGGAGATGTCGAACGCCTCCTATAAAATTCTCGGATAGACGGCTTCGAACCCCATAAACACTCCGCGATAATTCTCTGACCGACTAATCGGCGGTTTACGAAAAAAGGCAATGCGATGGTGAGTCCGATCAACGGCGTTGGCCAACTTGACCAGATGCTGCTTTCGATGTCGAAACCGGCTGCCGCGGGCGGGGAGCCTTCCAGCGCCTCGGCCGTTGATTTCCAAAAAATGCTGCTCGACGTGGTCGGCCAGACTAATGCCGCCGATGGCCAGGCACAGCAGGCAATTAGTAATTATCAAATCGACAGCGGAATCTCAAAACCGGAAGTCTTCATCGCGATTCGCAAGGCTGAAATGGCGCTGCGAATGACAATGCAGATTCGCAATAAACTGCTCGAAGCGTTCGATGAGATCAAACAAATGAGAATGTAACCGCTGTCAGTTCGAGCAATCGCCCGATCATTATCTTGACCGACCTACCTGACTTCACACAACACTCAACAACTCGGAACGGCTATTCAGCATGGATGCACTGAAGAAATCCTACGAACAGTTTCTCAAACTCTTCGGATCGATGTCCGGCAGCCAGCGCGCAACATTGCTTGTTGTTCCGCTGATGGTCGTGGCAGCGTTTGGCTTTCTGATGTTCCAGGACAACTCCAGTTCGTACGTGGCGCTGTCGTGGGGAAAACTGTTTCGGACCGAAGAATTGATTCGGGCGGAGCAGACGCTGATCGACGCCGGCCTGACCGATTTTCGCCACGAGGGACAGCGGCTGATGGTTCCCAAAGGTGAGGAAGGGCGGTACAACGCCGCGTTAGTCGATGGCGGAGCGCTGCCAAATCACTGGGCCGAAGAGTTGGAAAAATCGTTGGCTGACGGTGGTCTGTTCCAAAGCAAAGCCCAGTTGCAGGTCAAATTGGATATTGTGCTGGGCAAGGAGTTGCGGAGGGTGCTGCGGGCGTTGCCGGATATTGAAGAGGCCAGTGCGAAGTGGACGACCTCCAAGCCCCGCCGCTGGCCGAGTACCGGATCGAAAGTGACGGCACTGGTCAGCGTTCGTCCGAAAGCGGGACACGAACTGTCGATGGCTCGCATTCAGTCACTTCGTTACGCGACGGCGAGCATGGTTCCGGATCTTGAGGCTGGCAACGTCACCGTGCTGAACCAGTTGACCGGCGACGCGTACACAGCCGACGATGGTAGTAACCCGTACGACAGTCGTGCCCTGCAAAAAGCCAGCGAGTACGCCCGCGACTACGAAGGCAAGATTCGCGCCGCCCTCTCGTACATTCCAGGCGTGCTGGTAACCGTCAACGTCGAACTCGAAAACATCCAGCGGTCAATCGAACGTAAACGCACGATCCTGCCCAAACCTATCGCTGTCCTGGAAACAACGATGACGCGAGATACCTCGTCGAATGGTGGCGGCCCCTCTGGTCCGCCGGGCGCGGGCTCGAATACGCCCCGGCAGCTAGCGACACAAAGTACAACACCGAAAACACAGACGAGCAAAAACACCGAAACGAGTGTCACAAATATTCCAAGCATTACGGACACGGAAATGGTCTACACGCCCGGCGCGCCCGAATCGGTGAAGGTAGCCGTGTCGATTCCCAAAGCGTATGCCCAGACAGTGGCAATGGCAGGCAAGGAGCCGGCGGCCGATGAGACGGCGACCGACGGAACGCTCCCCACGGTCACAGCAGCCGAAGTTGCCACGGCAGAAACTGAGACCCTGGCAAAAGTGAAACTGCAGGTGGAGAATCTCATTCCAAAAGCAGCGCAAGCCGACCCAGTCGATGCAGTCGCAATCAGCTTTCACATTCCCGGTGTGCCGGAAGTGACACCGCTGGAAACCAGTTTGGTCGATACGGCCGGAGAAACCCTCGGCCGTTGGGGCGGCGCAGCTGGCTTGGCGATGTTTGCGCTCTGGGCCTTATGGATGCTCAACAAGAGCATGAAGAAGATGCCCGCGATCGACGATGCGGAAGAGAACGCGGCTGCCTCGCTTTCTCTCAGTCTGCCGACGGCCGAAGTCGAGCAAGTCGTGGAGCCTGTGGTCGAAGATTCAAGACGCGATGAGATTCAATCGGTCGTTCGGGACGATCCGGAGTTGGCAGCCAATGTTCTGAATAAATGGCTCCGTTCGGGCAATTGATGCCGCTATGAGGTCGCTCGCAATAACGACCGGCGAACAGACGTGTGGACAACTGCGGAAGTGGAAAGCAAGCGCGAATGATCAACATCGAGAAAGCGGCAATTCTGTTGCTGAGTTTAGAAAAACCTCTGGCGGCAGAAGTGCTGAGCCAGTTGCCACGTGAAATGGTCGAGGCGGTGACGTTACAAATCGCCCGGCTGGATGATGTGACTAAAGAGCAACAGGATCTGGTTCTCAGCGAGTTCTTCTCGATGGCCGGGCAGCGGACGCACATCGAACGTGGCGGAATGGACTTTGCCAACGATTTGCTGGCACAGTCTTTGGGATCAGAAGACGCCGGACGGATTCTTGAAAACGTCCGGCATTCGATGAGTTCCGTCCCGTTTGGCTTCCTGCAAAAAGTGGGGGCCGACAATCTGCTGACATTCATCATCGACGAGCATCCGCAGACGATTGCGTTGATCTTGTCTCACCTGCCGCCAACGTTGGCGGCCGAAGTTCTGAGCGGATTGCCCTCGAACAAACAATTGGAAGTCATTCGTCGCGTTGCCAACATGGAGCAAACCAGTCCCGATGTTGTGCGCGACGTCGAATCGAGTTTGGAGAGTCGCATGACTTCGACAATCAATCATCAAATGGAGAAGGCGGGCGGCGTTCCCACGGTTGCGCAGATTTTGAACGTAACTGACCGCATGACAAACAAGGGAATTCTGGAGTCGTTGGAGCATGAAGACGCGGAACTCGCCGATGAAATTCGCCGATTGATGTTCGTGTTCGACGACTTGATGAAACTGGACGACAAGGCCATTCAGACATTGCTGAAGGAAGTTGACAACACCCAATGGGCCACCGCACTCAAGGGGGCACCCGACGAAATTCAGCAGAAGATTATGGGGAACCTGTCCCAGAGAGCGTCAGAAATGCTCAAGGAAGAAATGGAGTATCTGGGGCCCGTCAAGGTCAGCGACGTGGAAATCGTGCAGCAAACGATTGTCGATATCGTACGCCGACTGGAAGACTCCGGAGAAATCGAGGTCTCGTCCGGAAACGAAACCGAACAGTTCATTTCTTAACGTGGTTGCTGGTCGAGAGTCAGTGTCAGACGGCTGTGTCTCTTCTGATTGATTCCTGAACACTTTCCACAACCAGTCATTCATTTGCCTTTTTGCTGAGATAGATAAGAACCCATCGAGACCCCATGAGCGTTGATAACTCCCCACGCATTCTGAAGGCCGAGTCCATTCGTGGTCTGGGATCGAAGATCGTCTTCGATTACAGCGACATGCATCGCCAGTGCGAGGATTATCTGGAGCAGGCGCGGAGCGAGGCACAACGAATTAGCGACGAAGCGAAACGAGACAGCGAGGAAATTCGCCGCCGCGCCTACGAAGAAGGCCGGAATGAGGGGCTTCGCGAAGGGCTGTCGCACGCGGCAGCAGACATCGAAAAGAAAGCCGCGCAGCTCGCTGATGGGATGGCCCTCGAAAAACTGCAAACAACATTTCCGGCGCTCCAGTCAGCCGGCGAAGCGATGGTCCACGAACGCGACCGTTGGTTGTCGCGGTGGGAGAGTACTGCCGTTGAATTGGCCGTCGCCATTGCCGAGAAGATTCTACATCGCGAAATCGAACTGCACCCGGATGTTTCAGTCGAGCTGGTCCGCGAGACGTTGGACCTTGCCGCCGGCAGTTCACGATTGGAGTTACGTATGCATCCGGACGATGTCACGCTGCTCGGTCCGCACGCCGACGAAGTTGTGCGAGCGGCTTCCCGCTGTGGCGAAGTGGAAATCAGCGGCGATGCGTCGATCGCCCGTGGTGGCTGTGTCATCGAGACGCAACACGGAACGATCGATGCACAATTGGAAACACAACTCGGACGCATCATGTCGGAACTCGTAGAGAAAAACAGCTGACAAACATAGAAACGAAGACATCCCCCTTATGCATGCCGTCAAAGAACAACTCAGTCGAATTCTGCCGTATGGACTGACCGGTCGCGTTAGTCGCATTGTGGGTTTGACTGCTTCCGTCGTAGGTTTTCCCGCTCCACTCGGTGCCGTCTGCCGCATTTCTCGCGAACACGGCAAACCGGTCGATGCCGAAGTGATTGGATTCCACGGGAACGAAACGATTCTGATGCCGTACGGAGACCTGTCGGGAATTCGCCGCGCGAACCGTGTCGCGCTGATCGAATCGGTGCCAGGAGTACGAGTTGGTGAGCAGTTGCTGGGACGGGTGATCGACGCGCGCGGGCGGTTCATCGATGGAATGCCCGCCGCCGTTCTGCCACATCGAGCCAATTTGCATGCGGCACCGACATCGCCTCTGGATCGTCCACGCATTAACGCCCCATTGGGTACGGGCGTGCGAGTCATTGACGGGCTGCTCAGCTGCGGCCAAGGTCAGCGGTTGGGCATTTTCTCCGGCAGCGGCGTCGGGAAAAGTGTGCTGTTGGGACAGATGGCCCAGTCGAGTTCGGCCGACATCAATGTCGTCGTGTTGGTGGGAGAACGGGGCCGTGAAGTGCGGGAGTTCCTCGAACGCAATCTCGGTGCAGAAGGATTGAAGCGGAGCGTGGTGATTGTTGCGACCAGCGACGAGCCGGCACTACTGCGGCTGCGTGCCGCTCATGCGGGGACGGCCATTGCTGAATATTTTCGCGACTCCGGCCGCAATGTGCTGTTGATGATGGACAGTGTTACACGCTTTGCTCTCGCCCAACGCGAAATTGGCTTGGCCGCGGGCGAACCGCCGGCCACAAGAGGTTACCCGCCAAGCGTTTTCGCCGCATTGCCCCGGTTGCTGGAGCGTAGCGGTCGTAACGATCGGGGAAGCATTACCGGTTTTTATACGGTCCTGGTTGAAGCCGATGACGCCAATGAGCCGATTTCAGATACGGTGCGTGGGATTCTCGATGGTCATATCTTCCTTTCGCGACGGCTGGCAGAACGGTCGCATTGGCCGGCCATCGATGTCTTATCGAGCATCAGCCGGTCGATGAACGACATCGTCGGAGAGGAACACCGTCAAGCGGCCGACAGTTTGAAACGGCTGATGTCCGCCTATCAGCAGTCGGAAGATCTGATTTCCATCGGAGCCTATCAGGCCGGGTCGAATCCCACCGTCGATCTGGCAATTCAACTACGGGAGAGAATCAACGTATTCCTGCAGCAGGAAGCGACCGAGCGTGTGACATTTTCTGAGGTCGTTGACGACCTGATGAAATTCAATCACCTGAGAGAGGGATTGGCCGGGCAGAGCCAGAACGCCGCGAAATCACCTCCAGATAACGTTGAAGCGGTGGGATAATCGAGAGTTGAAAGTTCATGACCATCGCCCATTCCTCTCGTCGTTTTTTCGACTCTTGACACCCGAATCTCGACCAACGAGTCCATGCAGTGAAGAATTTTGTCTTCAAATTCGAATCACTTCTTAAATATCGCAGGCACCGCCGCGATTTGTGTCGACAGTTGCTGGCCGACATTTTTGCCGATGATCGGCGATTACTGGACAATCGCGCAACCCTGGAGCAGCAGCGAGCCGGTCAACTCGGTGAAATTCGCGAATTACACGAGCCGGGGCGAATCGACATCGATCGCACGGCTGCCCGGCGATACTTCGCAGGCCACGTTCAGAACGACATGCTTTTCATCGACCGTGATCGAGCGATTATCGGCGAACAGCTGAGCCGATGCCAACAGGCGTTAATAAAGGCCGATCGCGAGGTCAAGGTGCTGGAGAAGCTGCGCGACAAACAACACGCAGCCTTCCGCTACGGGCAGAATCGCGACGAAGGCCGTGAATTGGATGAGATGTGGATGGCCACGCATTTGACTGAGGAATTAAGAAGATGAGAACGGCTGGGATGATTGTGGCCATCGTCTGTGTGGCAACTGTTTTGTCGGAACTCCTGGGATTGGGGTTTCTCTGGTACCGCGGTCAACTGACATCCGCGAGCATCGCGGACATTCGGCTGGTATTGACCGGAGATGATGGGGATTCTTTCGACATCGATGAATCCGCCAAGCAGGATCAGCCCTCCATCGAGGACGTTGCCGAAGACCGAACGATGCGAATTCTCGAATTGAGCACCCGCGAAGAAGAACTCGCGATGTTGAAAAGTATCGTCACCGGAAAACGTAAGGATTTGGATACGGATCAGGACGGTTTCAAGGCACAGAAAGAGGGATTTGAAAAAGAGCTCAAGGAACTCGAGAAGACTGCCGTCTCAGAAGCGACGGAACAAACACGCGGCATCCTGCTCGCGTTACAGCCCGCCGACGCCATCGACAGTCTGATGGGCCTGGCGATCGAGGAAAACGTCGTGTTGCTGAAGGGAATGCCGGAAAAATCAACCGCAAAAATCTTGCAACAGTTTCTCATTGGCGATGACGACGAAAAAAAACGTGGACAGGAAATCTTCAAGGAAATCAGTCAGGGAAACCCGTCCAAAATGCTGATTGGCGACTCGTTCAACGGTTTGTTGGGAAACGAGCCACCAGAAAACTAATGCACTCGCGATCGTGATGTTGGCAGCTTTCCACACAGTTAGAATCTCACGCAGTTAGATTCTCACACAGCAAACAGGCGGCAATTTGCGTTTTTTCGTGCTTTTTCAGGACGACGATCGATGCCCATTAACGATATTCTAACGCCCGTCGATATCATCCCCGGCTTGAGCGACGCGAGTCGACAGGGTGTCGCGGCTCTTCCGCGCGACGGCAACAATTCCAGTTCTGAATATCAGCGTGCACTATCGCGCACATTGAGTAGCGATGATCCCGTGGTAGCCGTTCTGAAGGGGGAACCAAGAAGGCGAGCCGAAATTCGGCGGGGAATGGTGGTGCACATTAGTCGGTTCAGCGGATCAATCATGGCACGGTTGTTACGCTAGGCGGGCCAACCCAGTTTGCCCCCTTTGACGCCACACTGACGGACGAGATTAAGGGCAACTTGTCCGTAGTTGCCGAGGTGATTGCCAATGCACCGCAACGGGTTGTCATTCGAGGTCATGCCTCACCACAACCACTGCCGCCGGACGCTCCGTTCTTAGAGACGATGAACCGCGCCGTGGGGTACAAAGCCGCCGATGTGGAATACGACCAGTTCGATCTCTCGTTTGCGCGCGCCCACGCGGTCGCGGACTATCTTATCGAACTCGGTCTCGACCCCAAGCGCCTGATTATTTCAGCCGCCGGCGATGCCGAACCGCGACTCGCCACGCAGAGCTCGGAACACCAGACGGTCAATCGTCGGGTTGACGTGTTTCTGATAGATTCCTATATAACACGTCCGAAATCGGCTGATGCGGGCCGTCGATAGCCCCGCAGACAGCTGTTATGCCACGGCGAAATACCTAAGCCGTCACGGAGGATGGTGTTATGGCGACTGACCTCGCCGAAAAAACGGACATTGATGCAGCCGATCTTCCGGCCGACGGTGAATTGCCGGATGGGCAGGAAGCATCGTCGTCACCAGGTGTTCTTCAGCTGAGCCGCCAGAAGGTGAAGGTGATCGTGCTGCTGCTCGTCGTAATGGGCGTGCAGATGGCAGTCGGTTACGTGCTGCTCCCGGAACCAGCCGTCACGTCAATGGAGACTGCGGACGAGTCGGCCGACGCAATGGGCGATGATCCCGCAGAGGGGGCCATCGACACGGTCGAGGTTTCCCTGGGCAATTACAATCCAACCAACAGTCTCGGCGTGGGAATTGTCCACGTGGCCTTCGATTTGACGGCGATCGCGGCAGCCGAAAACGCACAGGCACTAAAGGTGGCCTTCCTGGAAACTCATGGTGCGCGAATTCGATCTGCCGTAATCCGAGTCATTCGCAGTTCAAATCTCGAAGATCTCAACGACCCCGAATCCTACGTCATCAAGCGAAAGATCCGCGAAGAGATCAATAAGGTGCTGCCCAAGACACTGATTATTGAGGTTGTTATGGACCAATTCCGATTGATGCCGCAGTAGCGCTGGTATGGAATTGGAAGGCGCGCGGTTCCACCGTTTGCACGTCACGGAAAAGAGAAATTAGGCCGCAACATGGCCGACGAACAAAACGACGATCTGCTCGACCCGTCAGATATCGAAGCCCTGCTGGGAGCGGCAGGGGGGGGGCAGAGTTCGCCCGCAGACGCTGGCGAAGATCAGGCAGCCGCTGATTCAGGTGGTGCAAGCGACCTGCTTTCGTCCGGTGATATCGAAGCGCTTTTGAATCAACCAAGCAGCGCTGCCGCGGCACCCCCAATTGCTCCCGAGCAGTTGCTGGAGCAGGCGGAATCCGATCTGGCGGCAGCAATTGCACCCGATCTCGGATCGACGGCTGGCAGTTCACCAGGTCTCGGACAGCCGACGCCATTTGGGTTTTCCTCTTTCGACAATTCCGACAATGCCGTCACCACGGCCGCCAACGATTTGGACGCACTGAAAGATGTTGAACTCGATCTTCGGATTGAATTGGGGCGAACCGAATTGTTGATTGAAGAGGTCCTGCGACTGAAGCAGGGGGCGGTTGTTCCGCTGGACAAGCTGGCTGGCGACCCGGTCGATATTCTCGTCAACGGTCGCATTATTGCCCGCGGCGAGGTACTCGTCCTCAACGACAATTTCTGCGTCCGCGTTGCTGAGATTCTATCTCCAGACGTTTGAATGAGTCACAGACAAAACCGAGACACAATAGACGCGTTCAAGGCCCATAGCACCTCACAGTCGAGTCATTTACGTTGTTTGAAGTGACAATCGGACAGACCAGACGACGGGATAAAGTGATGTCGCCCGCCCGTATTCTACGAGAGACACGCCAGCCATTCGACCGAAGGGGCCGCATCCCTTTCGTGAGCAGTCGTTGGTCGATGATGCTGGCCATCATCGGGACTGTGACGCTGATCTCCAATTCCCTGCCGGCACAAACGGCCCCTCCGTTCGCGCAACAGCAACCGCGCGGAGACTCTCAGTCTACATCAGAACGAACCGGGCCGGCTGTTCGATCCAATCGACCAGCGAAGCAGCAAGCATCGCGTTTTTCAGATGCCCGGCCAATCACACCTTCAGGCCAGCACCCCGACTCTGGCGAGGCCGGCAAGAACGGAAAGTCATTGGTTGGCCAATCGGCCTGGAAAACATTTGGAACTCTCGCCGCCATCATCGGTTTGATTGTGGTTGGTGCCAGGTTCTGGAAGAAGCACGGCCCGAAACTCACCGGCGGTCTGCCCGTCGAAGCGATTGATGTGCTGGGCAAGCGAAGCGTCGATGCCCGACAGTCAATCGTCCTGGTTCGGCTGGGTTCGCGAATTCTTGTCCTTGGATCGACGGCAAACGGACTGCGGACCCTCTCGGAAGTCACCGATCCGGTTGAGGTTGATTATCTCGCAGGTCTGTGTCATCAACGCGATGCCGAAAGCGGCGTTGCCCAGTCGTTTCGCTCACTGTTCGGCGGCCAAATGGCTGCTGGCTCGACAGTCGATTCTGCCGAGACATCTGCTGCAATTCCATTCGCGCGGCCTGAAGTGGACGAACATGATGCGATTCCCCGACAGCAGTCGGTTTCGGGGGGAGCGCATGTCTAAACGGCAATCGGTGGCCATGCTGGAACGCCGCCGCGACGAAGCGTGGCAGCGAGTGAAGCGGCACGCGTCGCTGCACTCGATCATTGTGATTGTGCTGGGCATTGTTCTGTGTGGCGGCGATTGGATTTTCGCCCAGGCAGAATCGCGACAAACTCAGCCAAATCGTTCCGTAGCAGGACCGGCAAACTCCCCAACCGTCACATCAACCTCGACGCAAGAAGGCGAAGGATCGAATCCGGCACCGTTTAATGTCGATGTCGAACAGATGGTCTCGCCCGGCGGTCTCTCTTCGACATTGAAGCTGATGATGTTGATGACAGTGTTGAGTCTGGCACCGTCGATTCTCATCATGACCACCTGTTTCATTCGATTCGTGATCGTGCTTGGTTTGTTGCGGCAGGCGTTGGGAACACAACAATTGCCCCCCAATCAGGTCATCATTTCGCTCTGCCTGTTTATGACGCTGCTCGTCATGGGACCGGTGTGGCGCGAAGCGTACAACGACGGAATTCGCCCCTATACCGATCCACAACCGGGCGACGCCCAGGTCGATCTGGCGACGGCCACACAGCGAACCATCGGGCCACTTCGCGGGTTCATGAGCGACCAGATTGAAAAGGCCGGCAACAGCGATGCCATCTGGATGTTCGTTGAGTTTCAAAGGCCCGCACCCGGATCGCCGGGGGCTGAAGAGTTTCAACTCCCCTCAAGCTACGACGAAGTCGATTTGACCGTCCTGTTGCCCGCGTACATGTTGAGCGAAATCAAAACGGCCTTCGTCATCGGATTTCAACTCTACCTGCCGTTTCTCATCATCGACATGGTCATCGCGTCGGTGCTCATCAGCATGGGGATGATGATGTTGCCGCCCGTGCTGATTTCACTGCCGTTCAAGTTGCTGCTGTTCGTTTTGATCGACGGCTGGTACCTCACCGTTGGAATGTTGCTGGAGAGCGTCCGCCCGTTTGGCTGACGACCTCAAGCACCGTACGGCCGCCAACATTGTTTCAGTTCTTCCTTTCGCTTTGCCCCATCTCTTTACTTTTTCCTTTCGCCTTTTTCCTTGATCCCATGACAATCGACCATGCCATCGAACTCAGCCGCGCGGCCGTCATGCTGACGCTGAAACTCGGTGCGCCCATTCTGGTGGTGGCCGTGGCGGTCGGTCTGATCATCAGCGTGATGCAGGCGGTCACACAACTACAGGACCAAACCCTCAGCTTCGTACCCAAGATTGTGGCGATGTTGCTGACGCTGCTGTACATCCTGCCGTGGGCGATGAGCGAGATGATGGAATACACGTCGGAACTCGTGTTGAGCATTCCAGGAAACCTGTGATTACTAATTGGTGGGTAGTGGGTAGGCGAGCGGTGGGTGTAAGCCCACTGATGGGTTCCATTATTTGGCTGATTGTGTCGTGAGAAAAACTACGCCCCGGTTGAGATGAGATGAAGTGACGTGAACAATCTTCTCGCCATTCTTTCGCCCGGTCAATTCGTGGGCGATCTGCTGCTGCAGACGGCCACCCTTCAGTTCTACGCATTTACGCTGGTGTTGGTGCGAATGAGTGGGCTGATGGTAATCGGGCCGGCACTCGGCACATCGGCGATTCCGGTCAACATTCGTGTTTTTCTCGTGCTGGTGTTGTCGCTGTTGATCACGCCGACGTTGAACAGCCATTCGCGAACAATGTTTCAGCGACTGGACAGTAACGGCGACCATTTGGTCTCAGTAGACGAAGTTCCCGACTCGCTCCGTGAACGATTCAACAGACGCGCAGCCGAACTGCCACGCCAAGACGTTGTCGCAATGTCTGAATCAGAGTTCACAGCCGAACTGAAGATCCCACCGACGATCGCCAATTACCTGTGGGTGATCATAGGAGAATTCTCAATCGGGTTTGTGCTTGGATTCGGGGTCAAAACTGTGTTGTCCGGCTTGCAGTTGGCCGGCCAGATGATCGACCAGCAAGCGGGACTGGCACTTGCGGAAGTGTTCAATCCCGGTTTCGAAACCAACACATCGCTCAGCGGAACGTTTCTGTTCATGTTCGGCATCACCGTGTTTCTGCTTTTGGAACCGGTTGGTGGCCACCTGATGATGATCTCGGCACTTATCGAAACGTTTCAAACAATTCCCGTTGGTGAAGCTTTCGTCTCGGTGACTGCCGTGGAACTGTTGCGCGACTTGGTGCATCAGTCATTGGTCTTGGCAATTCAGGTCGCTGCACCGCTGTTGGCGGGAATGTCGCTGGTTGCTTTGGCGATGGGATTCCTGGGACACACGGTTCCACAAATCAACGTGTTAATCGTCGGCTTCCCAATTCGTGCTGTGACGAACCTGCTCATCCTCAGTTTGACGCTCTCCGGAGCCGCCCGTGTCGTCGTCGATGTGATTCCCAAAGTGATCGACCACCTTCGCAGCGTGCTTGTCTGAAGGTGAGACGAGAGACGGAGAAACAAAAGATGCTCATTCTCCTGCTGTCGCCACCCACTAACCACTATCCACTATTTTAAAGTTGTGAAATGGCCGGAGACGACGTTGGTGACCGGACAGAGGAACCGACCGATCGCAAGCGATCCGAAGCTCGCGAAAAGGGCAATGTTGCGCGCAGCACCGACTTGAACGCTGCCGGCCTGATGCTGGCCGCCGCCGCCGCCATTTATTTCTTCGGGCTTTCAATGACCCGCTCGATGGCGGAGTTCATGCATTCGAATCTCAGCCGCCCGTTTTTGACGAGCATCGATCCGCCAACAGCGATCCAACTCTCGACCAACGTTGCCGACTTTCTGGGGGCGACTGTGCTGCCGTTGATGCTGATGATGGCCGGTTCGGCATTGGCGCTCAATCTGCTGCAGGTTGGATTCATGTTGAACACGGAATCGCTGCAGCCCAAAATGTCGCGGATTAATCCACTCGAAGGCGTCAAACGCATCGTTTCCATCCGCGCATTGGTCAAACTGGGAGTGAGCCTCGGAAAACTCATCGTGCTGATTTCGATTGCCGTGTGGTTCATCTCTTCGGCAGTTCCCGAACTTCTGCATACGCTTGATGTGGAATGGATGCCGACCGACGCGACGACTGCCGGAAATTCGTTTCGCGAAACACGGTTCGCCGCCCTGTTTCTGGTTTCGCTTCGCGACTTGCTGGGAAGCCTGGCATTTCAACTTGCTGCGGCGCTGGTCATCCTCGCGCTGATCGATTTCGCTTTTCAAAAGTGGAAACACGAGCAGGATTTGAAGATGACGAAGCAGGAAATTCGCGACGAGATGAAGAACATGGAAGGCGACCCGCTCATTCGCCAGCGTCGCGGCGACGCCCACCGCAAAATTGCCCAGGCCCGCGAGTTGAACGAAGTTCGCGATGCCGATGTTGTGATTACCAACCCAACCCACATCGCCGTTGCATTGATTTACGATCCGGACAAAACTCCCG
This sequence comes from Planctomycetota bacterium, assembly GCA_963581435.1. Lineage (GTDB taxonomy): Bacteria > Planctomycetota > Planctomycetia > Planctomycetales > Planctomycetaceae > JABISG01. The sequence continues at coordinate 1,062 of CAUZOL010000068.1, read as the reverse complement.
CCCCCAAAGTGGTTGCCAAGGGAAAGGGAGAGATTGCAATGCGAATTCGTCAGATTGCCGCCGAGCACAGCGTGACGATCATCGAACGCAAACCGCTCGCCCGGGCGTTGTATGCCAACGTCAAGGTCGGCCACATCATTCCGGTCGAAATGTACGAGGTATTCGTTGAGATCATGGCCTACGTCTACCGCCTGACCGGCCGCGTCGCGCCACCCGTCGAATAACGGCCCTCACCCGACGGCTCCAGCGAAGTGACCGTAACGTGCGATCAACAACAGATCACTGGGAAGCAACACAGGATTCAACAGAAAATGACTTGCAAATCGGCAACCGGATTGCAATAACTGACCTTCGCACGGTGACTGTCCGATTTGTTTGAGAAGTCGCAGAATCGACGAAGCCGTGTGAGGAAGAAGAAGAACGGGACGTAGCGCAGTCTGGTAGCGCACTTGACTGGGGGTCAAGAGGTCGCAGGTTCAAATCCTGTCGTCCCGACTTTGTAAGAGCAGGCGATGCAATAACTTGTGTCGCCTGCTTTCTTTTGGGTTGTCCACTGTTACCTCCAAATGTAGCCAATTTGTAGCCATTCTACGCAAAGTTCATGCGGATTCCGTTCTGAACATATCGCCCAGTCGGTCAGCCGCTCCCCGCTGCATCGACGGCAGAACGTGCGAATAGATGTCTAGCGTCATCGCGATGTTGGCGTGTCCCAGTCGCTCCTGAACAACTTTCGGATGCTCGCCCTGCAACAGCAGCAACGTCGCGTGAGTGTGCCGCAAGTCATGGAATCGAATCGGTGGAAGTTCGGCCCGCTTCAATGTCGGCTTGAATGACCGCCGCACAAGGTTGTTCTTATCGACAGGATTCCCCGCCTCATTGCAAAACACCCACTCGCAACCGGCGTGACCATCGGCGAGCATTCGCTTGCGGTGGTCCTGAATCGCGTCAACGGTCATGCTCGGCAGTTCCACGAGTCGTCGGCCTTTTGCCGACTTCGGTGAAGTGACAATCACTCGGCCCGCCTTCAGTCGCAACGTGCGTTGAACCGAGACTGTTCCCGCA
>CAUZOL010000067.1:0-25153 GCA_963581435.1 Planctomycetota bacterium | reverse complement strand
CAGCCGAATCCGCGGTTACGTCTCGACGCTCCGCAAAAACGACCTGAAAATCCTGGACGGCATCCAATCCGCCTTCCACCAGTCCCCCAACCTGCCAGCGCACATCTTCGTCACTGGGTAGTTACCATCCGGTGGAGCCAGCGACTTCATACTGAGCTGATTTGTAGACATAATGGCTATCGAATTCAACTGTCCTTATTGCACATCGACGATACGTGTTCCCGACAACGCATCGGGGAAGAAGGGGACGTGTCCGCGTTGTGACACACCGATTATGGTCCCGGTGATCGAGCAGCAGCCGCCCGCGCCCGCCGAATCTCCAGCCGCTCCGCCTGTCGTCGAAACGTCGCCTCCGGCTACTGTTGAGTCACCACCCCCGACCACTGTCCCTGCGACACCAGCCGAGCAACCGCTCGACTTTGGCCAAGTGGCCCCCAATACCGAGCCGGTTTTTCCCGGACCACCAACAACCGCAGCGGGTGATTTTCCTTCATTCGACCCGACGGCAGTTGCCTCCGCTGAGCCGACGCCATCTTATGCCAAGGCGCTCAAACGGCGACGCAAAAAGACGAAGGGAATCGGACTCGTCATTCCCATCGTGTTCGGCGTCGCGCTGATGAGTGTGGTGATATTTGTCTGGATGCAAAGTCAGCCGTCGCTCAACGGCGAACTGACCGCCGAAACTCTGTCGGATTATCAGTTGGCAATCGGCAGCGTGGGTAAGAGTGACGTCGAAGATTTGCCGAATGAAGTCATCGTTTACGTTTTGGAAGACCTTCAACAAAACCCGGCGCGGCTGACCAGCGGTTTGATGGAAACAGAGTTTAGTGGAACGCCAACCGGAATTGAAGTTCGCGTGTACGAAGGAAAGCAGACGGCCTTCTTTCGTGTCGCCCCCCGCAAGAACAAGGACTTCGCCGACTGGGTGACAAAGAATTCCCAAGCGTTGGGGAAGCCTCGAACCAAAGAATACGCTGCGACTGTGAAGCGGTTTTTCGCCGAATATGATGAAACCCAAGGCGATCTACCCGATCTGGCGGGCTATCGCGATTCCCTGGGTCTCACGGCAACGGTTTCCCGAGTGGGATTCAACATGGTGGCCATTGTCGGCGGAAAATCCTACCGTTGCGTATTTGAAGACGACAAGCAGCGGCTGTACTTCCTGCTCCCCCGCAAGACGCGGCAGTTCGAGTTGGAAGGCCGCAAACTCGACAACGGCGAAACCCTCTTCCCCGGCCATTACAACGTCAAGGTCGAATGAGCCGACGAAAGCCCACGGGCCGCGTCCCGTGGGGTCAAACCGTTCACAACAAATCAACAAAAACCGTGTCAGCCACAAACCGGCCTTCGCGCGTCAGTCGAATGTGCGTGTCGGTCTCTTCCAGCAGGCCGCAACCGGTGTAGCAATCAACGGTTTCCCGCGCGAGTTCGTCGATGTCGAAGCCGGTCTGCTGCTGGAATTCCTGCTTGGAAGCACCTTCACAGCGGCGCAGTAACAGCACCAACAGTTCGCGGGCGCCGTCTTCGGCCGACAGTTCATCGATTTCGCCAATCGGCGAATCGCCGGCGAATACGCGTTTCAGCCAGGTGCTGACGCTGCGATGATTGATCTGCCGACTGCCGTTGATGTACCGAGCAGCCCCCGGTCCGAATCCAAAATAGGGCAAACCGCGCCAATACACTTCGTTGTGGCGGCAGAGGAAACCGGGGCGCGCAAAGTTCGAGATTTCATACTGGGCGTAACCCGCGTCCGACAGTTGATCCATCGCGGCGGCATACATCGATCGTTCCAACTCTTCACCCGCTTGCAGCAATTCGCCCTTGTTGAGGCGATTCCAGAACTGCGTTCCTTTCTCGAACGTGAGTCCGTAGGTGGAAATGTGCGTCGGTTGCAATTCGACCGCCTGTGTCAGAGTTTCCTTCCAATTTGCCAATGTCTGCCCGGGAACTCCAAAAATGAGATCGACCGAGACATTGCCAATGGACTCCAGCAAACGTTCGACGGCCGAATCGATGTCGTTACGACGATGATCGCGTTCCAACCGTGCAAGAATTTCCGCATCGAACGACTGCACACCAAGGCTCACTCGATTCACTCCAGCGTCGGCCAATGCGGCGATTTTTTCGTCATCCAGTCCGGCCGGGTTTGCTTCCACGCTGAATTCAAAACCCTCGGCCAACTGAAAATGCCCGAGGACAATCTTCATCAGCCGGCCCAATTGTTCGGCGGAGAGATGCGTCGGAGTGCCGCCGCCGAAAAACAGGGTGTCGATGACCGGCCGCCCTTCCAATCGGTCGAGTTCGATCTCGAGCGCTCGCAGATAATCGTCGATGAGGTCGTCGCGGCGGGCGATCAATGTGAAATCGCAGTAGCCACAACGGTGCGCACAAAACGGCACATGAATGTAAGCAGCCCGCGGTATGGAGAACCCGGCCGACGACATGGGAAACTGCTTTGTTGAAAAGGGCGTGCGTCCGCGATCATCAGCCGTTATTGTAACGAATGACAGGCAAGCGCGAATACCAGCCCGTCGCGCAAGCAAGGGTTTCATCGCGCACTCGACGTTCAACGAAACCCTTCCTTGCGCTGCGGGCTGGTAAAACGAATCACGGATATATTGCACCATGACGACCGCAATTGCTGACACAACCGTTTCGATGACGATCGACGGACAAGACGTTTCCGTGCCGACGGGAACGACAGTTTGGGAAGCCGCTGGTCAGGCGGGCATCGAGATTCCCGCGCTGTGTCATTCGCCCGGCATGGATCCGGTGGGCGTTTGCCGGATGTGCGTCGTCGATGTGGGGGGCCGCGTGCTGGCGGCATCGTGCATGCGCGAATGCGAAGAGGGAATGACGGTCGACGCTTCGTCCCCAAAGATCGAACGCCACCGCCGCGTCCTCACGGAACTTCTGCTCTCCGACCACCCCACCCCCTGCGAAAAAGAACAAACAACGGCCGACTGCGAACTCGAACTGCTCGCCCGCCGCTACGATTTGATTTCAGATGAAAACGTTCAACCGACAACAGGCGAATCGCGGGTCCGCACTCCGAATTCGACCGACGTTTCATCCCCTGTCATCGCCGTCGATCATGCGGCGTGTATTCTCTGTGACCGCTGTGTGCGGGCGTGCGACGAGATTCAGTCGAACGATGTCATCGGCCGCACCGGCAAAGGGTACACCGCACAAATTGGGTTCGACCTGAACGCGCCGATGGGTGAAAGCACCTGCGTTTCCTGCGGCGAATGTGTCGCCGCCTGTCCGACCGGCGCGCTGATCAACAAACCGATTACGCTGCCGATTGTCTCGCGGGAAGAACTGGCAGCGGTCGATAGTGTCTGCCCGTATTGTGGTGTTGGCTGCGCGTTGACTTTTCATACGAAAGAGAATCGCGTCGTCTTTGCCGAAGGTCGCGAGAGTCCCGTTAATCACGGTCGGCTGTGTGTGAAGGGCCGTTACGGTTGGGATTACGCCACACACGATCAACGGCTGACGACTCCCCTCATTCGTCGCGACGAGTGTTATCCCAAAGGGGCGTTGTCGTCGTATACCCAAAAATCCAGCGGGCACCGTGGCCGCAAGCCGGGTGGAATTGTCGATTACGACGAAGTGTTGCCGGCCTTCCGCGAAGCGAGTTGGGATGAGGCACTCGATCTCGTCGGCCGTCGTTTGGGTGAAATCAAGACACAGTTCGGCAACCATGCCCTGGCCGGGTTCGGGTCGGCGAAGTGTTCGAACGAAGAAGCCTACCTGTTCCAAAAACTGGTGCGCGCCGGGTTCGGAACCAACAACATCGATCATTGCACGCGACTTTGCCACGCTTCGTCGGTCGCCGCGCTGATGGAGACGATTGGCTCCGGCGCGGTGACCAACGTGTTCGCCGACGTTGCCCGTGCCGACGTTGCGCTGCTCACTGGGACCAACACAACAGCCAATCACCCGGTGGCGGCAACGTTCATCAAAGAGGCGGCCCGTCGTGGCACGAAGCTGATTGTGGTCGATGTTCGCCGACACGAACTCGCCGATTTTGCCACACACTTTGCGCAAATCAAACCGGGAACCGATGTCGCCTTTTACAACGGCTTGATGCATGTGCTGATTGCCGAAGACCTCGTCGATCACGAATTCATCGACACGCGAACCACAGACTATGCGGCTCTGCGCGAGTTGTTATTCAGCGATTACTCGCCCGAGCAGGCAGCTTTGATCTGCGGAATCGCAGCCGATGAAATCCGCAGCATTGCCCGTACCATCGGCCATGCGGGAAGCATGCTCATCTTCTGGGGCATGGGAATCGCCCAACATACCACCGGCACCGACAACGCCCGCTGTCTGATTTCACTCTGCCTGATGACCGGCAACATGGGCCGCCCCGGAACCGGCCTGCATCCGCTACGCGGACAAAACAACGTGCAGGGTGCCAGCGATGCCGGCCTGATACCGATCGTTTACCCCGATTACCAATCGGTCGCCGATCCCGATGTGCGAAAGAAGTTTGAGAAGGCGTGGAATGTCGAGTTGAGCGCTGAACCTGGCCTGACCGTTGTCGAGATTATGCATGCCGCGCTCAGCAAAGACGTTCGCGGCATGTACATTATGGGCGAGAATCCGTTCATCTCCGATCCCAATTCCAACAAGGTGCGCGCCGCACTTTCCAGCCTCGACTTCCTCGCGGTGCAAGATATCTTTCTGACCGAGACGGCGGAATTTGCCGACGTGATTCTGCCCGCCAGCAGTTACTTCGAAAAGACCGGCACCTATACGAACTCCGACCGCCGCGTGCAGGTGGGCCGCAAAGTTCTCGACTTGCCCGGCGACGCACGTGAAGACTGGAAGGTCATCTGCGAGATTGCCAACCGGATGGGGTTGCCGATGAACTACGATTCGCCGGCAGAGATTTTCGACGAATTCGCATCACTCACCAAAAACTACAACGGCCTGACCCACGAGAATCTGGGTGACACGGGAAAACTCTGGCCCTGCCCCGATCCCACAACGGGAGACGGCACGCAGATTCTGTTTGGTGATCGATTTCCAACGGCCGACGGTCGCGGCAAGTTCGTGCCTTGCCCCTGGAAGCCGGCCGACGAATTGCCCGATGAAGAATATCCGTTCGTATTGAACACGGGCCGCGTGTTGGAACACTGGCACACCGGCAGCATGACCCGCCGCAGTTTCGCGCTGTCGAGCATCGAACCGGGAGCATTTTCCGCGATGCACCCACGCGATCTGGACAAATTGAACATCGCGCCCGATTCTCTCATCCGCGTCAGCAGCCGTCGCGGCGAGATCGAATTGACGGTCCGCGCCGACGATTCAATCGAGCCGGGCTGCATCTTTATTCCGTTCCACTTCCGCGAAGCGGCCGCCAACGTACTGACCACCGAAGCGCTCGACCCGTACGGAAAGATCCCGGAGTTCAAATTCTGCGCGGTTCGCGTGGATGCCGCACCAGCTTGATGAGAACACGAATTGACCGCTTACGGTTTCGCGATTCTTCAAACACTGCGAAACCGCAAGCGAGGTTTGTCACACTCGGCTATTCCAGTTCCTTGATGCGGATGTTGCGGAAGTCGATTTGGTGTCCGTGGCCCAGGAAGCCGATGTAGCCGCTCTTGTTGAACAGACCGGGATGTTTGCCGCCGTCGATGGTTCCATCTTTGGCGGCCTCTTTGATGTCGGCATCGACAATCACCTGACCGTTAACTGTTACGCGAATGTGATTCCCTTTCGCGTAAATCTCTTGAGTGTTCCAGTAACCCAACGGCCGTTGGTAGCCGCGTTTGGCCGGCACCACACCGTAAATGGAACCGTGGTACTGATACTTTTTCAATTCGCGGTAACTCGAACCGGTGTTGTCGAGAACCTGGATTTCCATGCCGTGGTAGGCGGCGTTCTTGCCCATCTCCGAGCGAATGCCGACGCCGTTGTTGCCATTGTGTTCCAGCTTGAAGTCGAACCGCAGCACGAAATCGCCGAACTCCTTGTTGTAGTACAGATTGCCGCCGCCACCTTTGGGCGATCGCAGGATGCCGTGCTCAACAACGTGTCCTTTGGTCGCTCCAACCCAGCCGTCGAGGTCTTTACCGTTGAACAGAGAGACGAACCCCTCTTCGGCAGGTGCTGCCGGAGGAGCCGGCTTGACTTCCAGATTTCGCAGGAAGACCTGTGTGACGTTTGCAGTGACAGCTCCACTGATTGGGCCGGCGGCGAATGTCTTGAGCGCTCCCTGCTTGGGACCGCGCGTGTGGATCGTATCGACAACCTTGGTGCCGTTCAGCCAGGTTTCGAAATGGTCGCCGCGAACTCGCGTGTAGATGTGATTTGGAGCATCGGTCTTTAGTGATTTCTTCGCAGTTTCGCCGGTGATTTCGACTAACGTTCCGTCGCCTTTGACGTGTGCCAAACGAATCGCCGGTTCCGCTGTCAGTTCGAGACGATACGACGGGCCGTCTTCGGTTCCACGAAACGTCAAACCGGCTTTACTGCGCGAACCGCCAAGTGAAACCATCGCGTGCAGATCGAAGTCGGCAACGATCGTTTGCTTTGCTGAAGCGGCCTTCTCCGTCTGCCAACCATCGCCGACTGGCTGATTATCTTTGTCCAACACACCAGTTTCGGGGGGGCGGCGGGCAATCTCTTTGATGTAAATGTTCCGCCAGCGAATTTCGCCGCCGTGTGTTTGCAGTTGAATTGGGCCGACCGGAAAGACGGCCCGCTTGCGGTCGAAGAAGTTCTCCAGCGGCACTTCATTGGCAGTGAGTTGACCGTTGAGGTGAATACTGACGTTGTCATCGACCATACGAATGCGAAAACGGTTCCACTCGCCGAACGGTTTGTCGGCCAATGCATACGGGAAACGTTCATTCACTTTGTTGTTCCAAAGTGCTCCGGAACCTTTGTCGGCTCCCAGATTCCATTTGCCACCTTCTTTGCGGGTATCCCAAATCTGCACCTGCGGCGTCGCCCGCAAGTAGATGCCGCTGTCGGCCAAGGGGACGGTTTTGTAGTCGATCATTAACTCGAAATCGCCGTAGTCTTTGCCGGTGGTGGCGTAGACGCCATGTCCATCGTTGACTAATTCGCCGTTTTCGACGGTCCAATGCTCGGCGAGATCCTTGGCGTTCTTCTCCCAGAAAGCGGCTTGTTCGGCGGGACTCATCGCCCACAGTTTTTGTGGATCGAAATGCCCCATGCCCCGCCAACCGCTGAGGTCGTCGCCGTTAAGTAACGAAACGAAACCGGGCGGCGGTCCGTTGGGTGCGGCGGCATCCTTCGCTTTTTTTGCGTCGTCTGCGCGAGTGTCCGACGAAAACGAGAGTACGGGCAGGGCAAGACACAGCAGCAATAGAAAACGGCGCGACAAGCGTTTCATGACGGACTCCGCGGTGGGAATTGGTGAAATTACGGTTTCGGCCATTATCACGTATGAGAGGGGTGCGGGCAAACGTGCGTGGGGAAAACAACGAAAATGCCCTACAACGATCCCCCCAGCTGCGAGCCAATGGCTCGCAGCTAGTTGAGATGCAGTGAAACCTGCTCATCCGACGCGAGATACATCAACAGATCTCGTACTTCTTCAGGTTTCATTTTCTGCAACATGCCTTCGGGCATCATCGACACGGGCGATTGTTTGCGGACATCGATTTCGTCCTTGGGAACAATCACCAAATCGTTGGCCGTTTGCAGTGTCAGCGTCTGGCTGTTTTCCTCGCGCACAATTCCGGTGACGACACGGCCCCCATCGGTCACCACGACCGTCATGCGATAATCGCGGCCGATGACGGCATTCGGGTCGAGCAGATTCGACAGCACATAATCGAGGTTTCGCCGTTGCGAGCCGGTCAATTCCGGGCCGATGGCTTTGCCGGCATCGAATAATCGGTGACAGGACGCGCATGTCTTTTCAAAGACAGCCCGCCCCTGCGACGGGACTCCCTTCTTCAACACATCGGGCGGTAATCGTTTCTTGAAGTCGGCAATCAACGCCGTGCGATCGGCGGCGGTCGGGCGGACGTTGCCCCACACTTGCGCGAGCCGTTTTTCGATTTTCGCATCCCCCAGTTCCATCATCTGCCGCGCGATGAACGCGGAGATGTCGCGACTGGGAATCGCGCCGCTGCCGACGGCATCGAGCAGCGCCAGCGCGAATGCGGGACGCGCGGCCAGCGTGCTGATGGCGTCGCGTTTTTCATCTGCCGAGAATGACGCGTAGCGTTTGAGAATGACTGCCGGTGTCGTCTCATCATCGAGCGACGCCATCGCTCGCAGCGCTGCCGCCCGCATCACGTCGTCGTCAAGTAGTGTTCGCAAGAAGAGGGTCATGCCGGTCACTCGTCCCTGCACCAGTGCTTGCAGCGCGTCGCTGCGAATCTCTTTCGTCGCTTTAGAATCGGTCACGCGTTTTCGTAGCGATGCGGCGGCATTGTCGTCACCAAAAATCAGCGACAACAACAGGGCCTTCTCACGCACGGCGGCGCTCTTGCTACGCGACAGTGTGACTGACACTTCTTTCCAACCGCGCGGCATCGTCGCCTTACGGCGACCTTTGACGGCATCGTGAATCCCGCCGAGGACGTCGATTTGAAAATCGGCATCATCGATTGTTCCCAGCAGCGCAATCAACGGCGCGAGATCGGCCGATTTGTCATCCGCGACCGCGTGCATGGCAGTCGTCGCCGGTATGACCAACATGATGGCGAGAAAGGAAATTGAACGTTGCATGACGGTGGTCTCGAACAGTCGTTGTGTCCCGTTTAGCCGCGACCCAACGGGGAGCGCTCCGCGGCTAATCCGGTCGTGTGTTATTTCGCCAGTGATGCAATGCGACGGGCGATGAAGCGGCGGATGAGCGGGATCTTGGCCTTGGCCACCAATTGCACCGCACGCGTTTGATCGGCCGCGACCAGCGGTTCGATGCCGTACCAGATCATGAACGGGATGTTATGATCGGTCGCGTCTTCGCCGTGTGCGACCAGTGCTTCGGCAATGTCCCAGCGGTCCTTCAACGGCATTCGCTGCAGCGCCGACGCCAGAGAGAGCCGCGTGTGCGGGGAATCGTCGGTTTTCGCCATTTCGGTAAGTCTCTTCAGCATGAGGGTCGAGACTTTGCGGTCTTCAACTTCCAGTCGTACCGCCCATGCGCGAACGTATTCACTTTCGTCTCTCAAAAGTGTGCTGAGTTTTCTTTCATCGAGTCCGTCCGTCGCGTAGAGCGTCCACAGATTGCGGAGCCGCTGCTCCGGTTCCGGCTGGTTCCGACAACCGATCCACAGCGAATCAAGGACGTTCGCGTTCAGCTTGTCGGCGGCTGCCCGTTCCTGCAGCAACCGGCGGGCGTGTCGCACGTACCATTCGTTACGGTGACTATGCAAACCGACAAGTTCGCGGTCGGACATCGCAGCGAGATTGACTGGAGTGTGCGACGTTTGTCCGTAGGTGATTTTGTAAATGCGACCGTTCTCGCGGTGGATCTCGTCGTAATCGTGACACTCGCCGGTGTCGCTCCAATCGGTGACGAAGACGCCGCCGTCGGGACCGTATTTCAAATCCAATCCGCGAAACCACAAGTCGTTCGCCATCATAAAATCACGGCCATGCTTGGCGACGTACCCGGAGCCTTCACGGTGCAGGATGTCGCGGTTCACGCGGTTGCCGTGCAGGTTGCAGGTGAAGAGATTGCCGCGGTATTCACGAGGCCAGTTGTCGCCGAGATAGATCATCGCGCCAACGTGCGCGTGTCCGCCGCCCGGTTTGTCGTGAACGCCTTGTCCGCCGCGCGAACTGGTCCACTTGCCGCCGCCCCAATGAATGTGGTCGGCACAGCTTTCCATCAAGCCGTAGGTGTTCGGCGTCAAATCCTGCCCGAACATCCGCTCGTAATGCGCACCGGGAATGACGTGAAACAGGTGCTTGATAACGCAGTTGGTTATGAACATCTGCCCGTATTGGTCGAAGTCCAGTCCCCAAGGGTTCGTCGTTCCCGAAGCGACCCATTCGACGGTGTGGCGCGTGGGATGATACCGCCAGACGCCGCAATCGATTCCAACCCGTTTGTCGTCCGGCGTTCCCGGTTTGCCGACGCGCGAGTTCGACAGAATGCCGTTCATCCCGTACAGCCAACCGTCCGGTCCCCAAGTGAGGCCGTTGACGACGTTGTGTTTCGACTTGAGATCCCAGCCGTCCAGCAGCACCTGCGGTTTGCTATCGGGTTTGTCGTCGCTGTCACGGTCGGGAACGAAAATCAAATTCGGCACGGCCGTCAGCCACACGCCGCCAAAGCCGAGCGCGATGCCGCTGAGATTGGTCCCCTTGTCCCAGAAGACTTTGCGCGTGTCGTATTTCCCGTCGCCGTCTTCGTCTTCCAGAATCACAATCCGGTCGCTGCCTTCGCTACCGTCGGTGATCCATTTCGGATAGATCATCGATTCGACGATCCACAATCGCCCGCGATCATCAATGTCGAACGCCATCGGCTGCACAACGTCCGGCTCGCCGGCAAAAAGCGTCGCCCGAAAGCCCTTCGGCAATGTCATTCGCTTGGCCGATTCGGCCAGCGACAGCGGAGAATCCTGCGCGACGGCATTTGTGACAAACAGAGACGTAATGAAGAGCAGAACGAAACTACGCAGCATGGGGTTCATCCTCGGAGAAAAAAACGCCGACGGAAAAATGATTAACGCCGACGCTTGCGGTTTCGCGGACCTTCAAGAATCGCGGACGAATCCAGTTTCCGCTGATCGACCTCGGTTGTCAAATGATTGCCGTGACGGGCCGCTAAACGGCAAGCCCGCTTTGCGGGTCACTTGGGTGTCAGGCACAAGCGGTGCGCGGCGGCTTCTTCGACGGCCTCGCGCGAATAAAGCAGGGGAAAGTACGCGTCGCGCTGCCAGAGTTCTAACAGGTCGTCGTAGTGTTGGCTTTCGGGTTGGCCCGATTGCCCCGGTGCGCTGGTGGCGAGACCGCGGTCCCAGTCGGCCAGATCGAACAGATGCCGATAACTGGCTCCGCTGATCTGCCCGAACGGAGTTTCGTAGCGGGTCGCGTTGGGGCAGAGTCCGTCGCCCGCCTGACCGATGGGGCCGCGATTGAACGTGGCGGCACGTTCAGCATCCCGCGCCGACAACGCGTGATGAAAGGTCACGGTATGCAGCCGGTCCCAACGCCATGTTGATATGTCCGGCCCAAGTGCGGCCTTGGTTTCCGCGACCGCTTGCTCGAATGTCTCTCGCAGAATGCGGTCCCGTTCGGGCACCGGATCATCGCCGAACCACTGGGCGGTCGGTTCCCGAATCGCGGGCAACATGACCGGAATGCCGCGTTGTCCGGCGACGAATGGCATCAGTTCGGCCGGAACGTGTCGCGAAAAACACTCCTGCAACAATGCTTCCAGCCAGAAGGCATACAGCGGACCAACGCGCGAGTCGCGCGACAATTCGCCGTCCCAATCAGCGAACATTTGCCGACACGTTTCCAATTCATCCTCGTCGCAGCGGAAACCGTCGGCAAGCTCCGCCAGCTCGCGGCCCGCCAGTGAGATGTTGTCGTGCTGCATCGATTGCATGTCGTCCAGAGTGAACTTGCCGGGAGTTTGCAGACGTTCGAGGATGCGGTGATAGCGATAGTTGGGCGCCCATTCGTAGGCGATCGCGTGCGGATAATCGTCCGGTAGAATGTTGTGGTTGGCGGTGGCGATGTGGTCGGGGGGATTGAACAGCTGCGGGAGTTCGTCGATGCCCAGAAATCGTTGCCATTCGTGTTTGCCGTCGGCACCCGGCACCGGAAACAGACCATCGGAATTCTCTCGCACCGGAGTCATCGCGGCGGCGACCCAGCCGATGTTGCCATCAACGTCGGCGTAAACCATATTCTCCGACGGCATTTTCCAACGCTTCAGCGAGTCGCGGAATTCTTCCCAGTTTTTCGCGCGATCAACCGCCAGCGACGCGAGATACGCCGCACCGCCCGGTTCGGCGCCGACTGACCGCAAAGCGTATGCGCGGTTTCGCGATTCATCCTGATAGATCACCGGACCGTGACGCGTGTAGCGCAGTTCCAATTCAACCGGTTGGTCGTCGCCACGAACTTCGATCTGTTCGCGGATGATTTCCATCGGTTCCCAATCGTCGCCGACACGGTAGCGAGTCGGATCGTCGGGGTGCGTCTCCTCAACATAGAGGTCGGCCTGATCGGTGCAAATAATAGTGAAGCCCCAGGCGATGCGCTGGTTGTGCCCGCAGGCAACACCGGGCAAGGCAGGCTCGCCACTGCCGATGACATTCCAGCCCGGGGCATTGAGGTGCACCAGATACCTCAGCGACGGCATCTCAATCGCTCGGTGCGGATCGCTGGCCAACAAGGGCTTGCCCGATTCCGATCGCGCGCCGTTGATCACCCAGTTGTTGCTGCCGTCGTCGCGCGAGAACGGTCGCGCTGCCGTCGCCGCGTTCAAGCCGGCCAGAATCTTTGTCGGGGTGATGTCGTCGAGGTCGAGCCCGTCTGGCGGTTCAAAATCGAGCGGGGGATCGGCCGGGGCGAGCATTCGTGCCTTTTCGATTCCGACCTCGGCAACGAGTTTGGCTCGCTGCGGTTCCAACTGAAAGTTGCGGCTCATCACCACACCCGACATGCGGCCCAAACAGTCGGCCGGTTCCCACTTTTGTGGCCGATAGTTCAGTTCCTCGAATTCAATCGGCAACCGATCGCCGATGTGATCGATGTAGGCGTTGATGCCGTCGGTAAAGGATGTTGCGATTTCCTGCGTATCCGGGCTGTAACTTTGCCATTCCTCATCAAGGTCGCCCCGGTATTTGACCAACCGCGCAAAGCGATCGGCTTCGATGCCGGCCGACCCTTCGATTTCGGCGATTTCACCCACCGCCATCCGCCGCCAGAGGTCGATCTGAAACAGCCGGTCTTGCGCGGCGATGAAACCTTGCGCGAAGAACAGATCGTGCTGATTTTCCGCGTAGATGTGCGGCACGCCCCAGCGGTCGCGAATGACTTCGACCGGTTCCTGCAGCCCGTCGAGTGTGACCTCGCCGTCCAATTGCGCGAGAACCCGGCGGCAGCGCTCCTTCAGTTCATCGTTCGGCATGGCGAATTTCGCATCACGGGTTCAGACGTCATTTCGACGGCGGCGTCCTGCCACCACTCCCATGACGATGACCGTGATGAACGCCGCTGTCCAGCCGACCGGCGGAATGACTGAGGCGGCTTGCGGTGGATGAACGCCATCGGGCAGTTCGCAGCAACAGGCCGGGTTTCCGCTTTGTCCCCTTGCCGAGATTCGCATCGTAATAGCGCGGGCTGTTTCGCGACGTTCGCATTTTGAAGCGATAAAACGTGAGGTTATCGCGGGCCAACACCTTGCGGGGGAAATCGCCGTCGATGACGGTGAGCGTCATCCGGTTCAACATGTCGAGCGCGTTGCCGGCTTCGTTTTTCTTCGCTTTCGTAATTTCCTCATTGTGCATCGCATCAACTTCCACGCCGCGCAGGCCGAGCCGTTCGGAAATCTGCAGCAGTTGCTTTTCGGAATCTTCGCTGGGATGCGACAACCGGTTTTCGCGAACGGCCAACAAGTCTGACTCGAACAATTCACGGGCGACGCCGTTTTGGGGTGTTGGATTGCGTTTTTCCTTGAGGGTCTTTAACCGGTCCCTCGTCAAATTGGTAATCCGCCCGCGTTTGATGACGGCTCCCAATAAACGCACCGGCAGCGGTTGTGTGAGATTTCGTTTGAGTTGCAAACCAGGCACCTGCCGGACGACGGTGTTGATGCCGATCGACCGAACCGCGGCGGGATCGTCGGAAAGCAAGTAGATGATGTTGTGCAGCGGGCCTTTGTTGAACGCCGAGAGTCGCATGGGGACTTCGAGTCGGCGGCTGCGAAAGCGAAACCCCATTGCCTGCACGTGGCCGTCGAACGTGGCACCGTCGGGAAGATTCGGATTGACTTTGCGCATGCCCGGTTTGGGATCAACGCCCGCTTTGCGGCCGACCTTCGATTTGACGGCGACGAATCCCCAACTTTTGCGAACGTAATCGTTACAGACGTCCTGCATGCCAACCGGGAATTTGTAACCGTGATCGTCCATCCATTGTTTTAATGCCGCCGCACTGCCCGCTTCGAGGACGGCGACTTCGTACATGCCGATGGCTTCTTCGCGGACGACGCGGACTTCATCTTTCTTGAGCCGCATACCGAGACCGCCGCCAAGACCACCGCCAAAACCTCCTCCTCCGAATTGCCGCGGTGGGCGCAAATCCAATTCGACCTCGGGCGGATCGATTGCGGCGGCGATGTGTGCGAATATCTCGTCGGGAACCTTGCGGATTTCCGGTGGCGCGGGAAACGGAATCAGCATGCCGAACTCGTCGGTCGTTCCTTCAAAGCCGGGGCGGATGACGAACGTCTCGATGCCGTTCTTGTAAAAGACGTACGTCATTTGCGCACCGACACGGACGATGGGCGGTTTGCCGTCCTGTTGCACCAACGGAATGTCAACCGGCGGCACCATCCCGCAGGGATCGGCGCAGGCGGGTTGCGGACCGGGCAGCGCAAGAGCCAACATGGCGATTAACGGCAGCGCTTGTGTTTGCAGACGAAGCATTGTTCCAGACCTGCGGCGGGCGGAATTGGGCAAACAGACAGTTAACATCCACCGCCAGCATAACATGGCGTCGAGAATCCCCGCTACACTTCTTCCGCTGAATTCGCAGGATTAACGCAGCGGCTTGCACGTTTTCAACTCGAAGATGAAGAGGTCGCGAAGAATCGCAGAGAGACGCGGGGCGAGATTCTGGGAGCTTGGTGAGTCGATTGGAGGGAACACTAATCGCCGCTAATCCACGCTAATACGTTTGCCAGAGATTAGCGAAGATTAGTGCCGATTAGTGTTCCTGATCTTCGGCGATGAGCGCAGGTGCGACTTTCGAAGTCGTCCTACGCTATGCTGCAATCGTTGCGCCTCTTTGCGGCCTCTACGCCTTTGCGTTAAGATTGAGCGGCGGCTGAGTTTGTCGCACGCTGAATTGAATTTCGCAGACAATCTGTTCCAGCAACGAGTCCGGGAGGAAAGAGGATGGCATTGTTCGATGACGTGCGGCATGTGTTGAGAGTGGCGAAGATGGGTTGCCGGTGGTTGGCGATCCCTGTGTTGTTCTGCGCAGTTTCAACTGCGCAGAGCGCGGCGATGGCCGACGATGAAAAGCGCGAAGGCGACAGGCCGGCAGTTGGCGAACGCGAACGTGGTGGGCGGCCTGACGGTGAACGTCGCGAAGGCGCAGACCGGGGACGACGCGGCGGTGATCGCGAGCGTGGTGAACGCCGCGAAGGAGCCGAACGCGAACGGCGCGAAGGCGACCGCCCGCGCGAAGCGAGCCGACGTGAAGCTGGCGAGCGTGCTGAACGCGAACGGCCCAGAGGTGAACCTGGCCGTGAGGATCTGCTGAGAATTATCGAACAGTTACGGCAGCAGGTTGCCCAGCTGCAGCGCGAAGTGCGCGGCCCGCGACGCGAAGGCGACCGGCCGCGAATTGAAAGCCGGCCACCGATTGAGCGGCGCGACGGTGATGGGCCGCAGCGACGAGGTCCACGCGATGGTGATGGGCCGCGAAGAGAGGGACCGCGTGACGGCGATGCCCCACGGAAAGAGGGGGCGCGTGATGGAGACGGACCGCGTAGAGAAGGTCTACGCGATGGTGATCGACCTCGCAAAGAGCGTCCACCGGTTCGGCTGCCCGGTCGTGATGTCGAGCGACCACGCGACGGTGTTCGCCCGCCAGTCCGATTGCCGGGGCAAGCAGCCGACCGACCGCGTGAAAGTGGTCCACGTGAAGGTGGCCCGCGTCCAAACACTCCAGGCGCACAGGGCCGTCCGGGTGGTCCGCTGGGCCCTGAAGTGATCAACCTGATTCGCGAACTGCGTGGCGAACTGAATCGTCTGCGTAACGACGTCAACGAACTGCGCGGCAACAACCGCCCGGAACGCCAACGCGAACCGGACGGCAAGAATCGCGAACCGGATGCCGACGCGGGGAAGTCAGATCAGCCCGAGCGAGAGGCGGATCTGACAAAAGAAGAGCCGAAGGATGCAGACGACGAAGGCTAATCGCCGCACTTCCGTAATGGAATCTCAGCCGACAGTGGGATGGACGCAGCGAAGTCCGATCTTGCTGTCGGCTGTTTTTGTTGGCACAGGCAGACAGCACCGCATGGCTGTTCGGGTGGGAAAAATCTCAGGCCCATTGAGCCGTCCCGCTTGCGGGGCGTGTGCGTCATACGGCGTGTCACAGCCACGGCGGGCAAGCCAGCCGGCTAAATGAAGCTGCCACATCCGACTTGACAACTTGCCGAGCGTTGCCGCCTTTCAACGGAAACGTCGCCTGTTGCTTTCTGGCAACAGGGCGGCACGCTTCGAGCCAACTGTGAAGAAACGTCTCGACAATGCCCGCAACCCCTTGCTGCACAGCAGGAAATGAGATTGTCGGGGCAAAGGAGACGGGCGATTCCCACCCTGCGGAGCGGTTTGGCATCGAATCTGCATTACTTCTCTTGTAGACAACCAACCACGAATAACCTGTTGTCTTCTTTCTGCAAAAGACCCTCGCGTTCACCCCGCGAGGGTTTTTTGTTTGGTGTGAATCATTGGAGCCTGAATCGCGAGCGAAGCAGCTTGCTGGAATCATCCTTCGCTTGCGCTGCAGGCTCGAATTACGAAAAAAAGAAAGACTGGAGTGGGCCTATAAGCCGGGTTTTGTCGTGAACGGCCATTTCTCTGGGACGACGATTGCCCGTCGCCTCGTTGAACCGACCGTTAGACGGCCGGCTCGATCGCAACCTACCCGGGAGTTTTTTACGGGCCGAACCGGACCGCGACGGGACGACTTTCGCCATCACGTGCTTCTCCCTGCTTGGTTTTGCTTCGGGCGGGGTTTACCTAGCCAAACCGGTCACCCGGCCTGCTGGTGCGCTCTTACCGCACCGTTTCACCCTTACCTCCTGGGAAACATAAAGTTTCCCCGATCGGCGGTATGCTTTCTGCTGCACTGTCCCTGTCCTCGCGGACGGTGGGAGTTACCCATCACCCTGTCCTGTGAAGCCCGGACTTTCCTCTGCCGAGTGTCGGTGAAAACACCGACAGAATCGACAGCGGCCGCTCAGCCCACTCCAGTCATCTCCCATTCTACGCTGATTTCAGTGACTTGGCGAGGGGTTGAGGTTGTTCTCAAGGGAATACCGTCTCAGGTGTTCTACGCATCGGGAGCATCACGGAACGAATTTCCTACAGAGATCCGCTGGCAATTCATCCTGGAAAGCCGCGTCAATTGTCCGGGTCAGTTAAACCATCTGCATTAAAGGTGCCAACATTTCGCTTTGCGGTGGCGTAGGGAATTATTGTCGATGGCCTGACTTCCATTTTGATCGTCTGAAAGGGGATATGCAAAACGGACAGTCCGGGTTTGGCAAAACAGACCGACAACGGCGTCAAATCCTGTTAATGTGGCGAATGGTGGCGAAGTAAAGAATTGACCTTTCAGCATTCGGACGATAAATTGAAGGTGGAGCTGCAAGTCGCAGGAAGCCATGCGGGCAGACTCATATCTCAGAATCTCGGTTGTTCATCCGCATTATTCAGTTCCAATTCATATTTCATCGGAACAATAAATTGATGCTCGGCGAGTTGATACCGTGTGGGGGGGGCGACCCAATTCCCCTGTTGCAGCCCAAATTGTTAATTGGGCGACGCAGCCGTTGCGACATCACGTTACGTTTTCCCAATGTTTCATCGCATCATTGCGAGCTGGAACTGGTGAACGGCTTCTGGTCGGTTCGCGATTTGGGAAGCCGAAACGGCGTGAAGGTCAACGGTGTTCGTTGTCATACAAAGTGGCTGATGCCGGGCGATGTGGTTTCGGTTGCCAAGCACCGCTACGAGTTGATGTACGCACCAACGGGCGACGCGTCTCCGCCGGAGGACAACGATCCATTCGCCCTTTCACTAATGGAAAAGGCGGGCATCGTTCAGAGTGGCGGTTCCGATTCGCGGGACCGAATCGGGGCGGCAGACAAGCCGAAACGTGTCAGGGGCCACCGATTAGATTAAGTCTCTTCCGAGTACGTTGAATGGTGCCGCCGACGAGAGCAAACTCGAAAATCGACGCGTTGTGCAACGATGCGGCCGGCCGCGCGTTCGGCAGTCTCGAACACAACGGGGCGGCACGAACACATCGGAGCCAACCGGTCATGTCGCGTGCCTGCTAAGAAGAACAAGAAGAAACTGCGGGTTGCCCTTCGCAAAAACCGGCGGAAGCGAACTCGCAAAGGCGACCTGACGCGCGAGTTGGCCAAAGACGCGACCGACATCGAGAATCTTCCGACGGCCGAGAGAGTTACCGGCAAGAGTGACCTCTCACGACGGCGAACGGTGCTGGGTACCGAGGCAAACGACGAAGGCGAGATACAACTCGTCATCGACGAGTCGCGATGCGTTGCCGGCCGAGTGATGACGGCTCGTGGCCTGCATGCGATTGTCGAAGTGGCTGACGGCACGCAATACGAGTGCACCGTGCGACGATTGCTACGAACGATCGACCGTGCATCGCGTAACGCGGTGGTCGCCGGAGACCGTGTGCTGTTTCAGCCGACCGGATTCGACGCCTTGCAGAAGAAGGAACAGGGCGTCATCGAGCGCGTCGAGCCGCGACGCGGCACTCTGTCGCGGATGAGTCAGGGGAGCCAACATCTGATCGCCGCCAATGTCGATCAAGCTCTCATTGTCGCGTCGGCAGCCGACCCGCCGTTGAAGCCGAATCTGATCGATCGCTTCCTCGTCAGTGCCGAGCAACGCGACGTTCGGTCGATTATTTGCATCAACAAATGCGACCTCATCAACACGACCGACTTACAACCGCTCGCCGGCCGCTACGGGCGCATGGGTTACGAGGTGGTGTTCGTGTCTGCAATGACTTCGGCAGGATTGAATCGTCTCCGCTTCTTGCTCGCGGATAAGCAAACCGTCTTTTCCGGACAAAGTGGCGTGGGAAAGTCGTCGCTGTTGAATGCGTTGGAACCGAGCCTGGGATTGCGGGTGGGAGCCGTCTCGGCCGATTCGGGCAAGGGAACACACACCACGCGAGCGGCCAAACTATTGCGACTCGGTTTCGGCGGTTGGGTCGTCGATACGCCTGGACTGCGCCAATTCGAATTGTGGGATATCATCCCCGAGGAAGTCGAGGGCTTCCTTGTGGAGTTCCGCCCGTTCGTCGCGCATTGCCGCTTTCCCGATTGCAGTCACACGCACGAAACCGGCTGTGCCGTCAAGAACGCAGCCGGATGCGGACTGATTTCGATGGAGAGATACAACAGTTACTGCCGAATGTTAGACGACGACATGTGAGCGCCTCATTGATGAATCGGGTGCCACTGGCGTGTCGCAAGTGTTACACGGCAAGCACTGGCGACACGCCAGTGGCACCCTTTGCACACCAACAAACGCTGCGTCGCAAGAAACCCGGTTTTTTCAAAAAACCGGGTTTCTGATCTCGATATTCAAAGCACCGTGCGAACCGCACGGGCGAGCCGTTTGATGCCCTCGTCGATGCCGGCCGGTGTCTGCACGCCGAAGCTGAGCCGCATACGGTTCTTCAACCGCTGCGCTTCATCGCCGGCATAACAGAGTTCGCCGGGAACGTACATCACTTCTTCGGCCTTGGCCGCCTGCCGAAAAAGCGGGCTGTCGAAACCGGTTTCGATATGGTCCGGCAAGGCCATCCAAACATACAAACCGCCGTGCGGTCGCACCCAGCGAACACCGGGAATGTCGCCGAAATAACGGTCGGCGGCCGCTAACATGCTGTCACGTTTGATGCGATACGACGCGCACACCTTTTCGACATGCGCAGCATAGCGGCCCTGCTCGAACACCGTGGCGAGAATCTGCTGATTGAAGTGCGCGGACCCGAAGTCTTCGTTCCCTTTGCGATCGCAAATCGGTTCGAGCAGTTCTGCAGGAATC
The DNA here is from genome assembly GCA_963581435.1 of Planctomycetota bacterium. Classification (GTDB taxonomy): domain Bacteria; phylum Planctomycetota; class Planctomycetia; order Planctomycetales; family Planctomycetaceae; genus JABISG01. The sequence goes on along the minus strand of CAUZOL010000067.1, from coordinate 5,129 downwards.
ACGCCGTAACCCACGCGCAGCCCCGGCGAAAAACTCTTCGAAAACGTCTGCGCAAGAATGACGGTGTCGCCTGCTTCGTCGTGGCTCCAGATGCTGGGCATTACGGGTCCGTCGTAACGCAACTCGCGATAGGCGGCGTCTTCCAATATGAAAATGCGATGTTCTTTCGACCAACGGCGGGCGATATCAACCGCAGTCGCGCGGCGTTCGGCCGAGAGACTGATGCCGCTGGGATTTTCGAAATCGCTGACGAGGTAAATCAGTTTCACGCGGTCGAGTTCACCGGCCGTTTCCAGCCGTTCCAATTCGACTTCGAGGGCATCCATCCGCATGCCGTCTTCGTCGGTCTCCACCGGAATGGCTCGCGCACCAACGCCGGCCAACGTCCCCAGAAACACAAAATACGTCGGCGCGGCCACCAGACAGATATCGCCCGGATCAAGCAGCACCTGACAAATCAGCGACAACAATTGCTGCGAGCCGTTGGTCAGAATCATGCGGTTGGGATCGAGTCCCAGCGCCTGCGAACTTTTGCCTTCCAGGTTCGCCAAGTGATCGACCAACGCCCCCCGCAGCCGTTCGGCTCCCTGCGTGGTGCCATATTGGAGAACGTCGCGTCCCTGTTCTTCGTCGCGAAGAATCTCGGCGACGGCATCGCGCGCTTCTTCCACGGGCAATGTGTCGCGATCAACCAGACCCGCAGCCAGCGAGATCACCTCGGGATTCTCAACCGCCTGCTGCATCAGAAAACTGATGGCCTGCTTTCGCGTCCACTCGGCCCGTTGACTCAATCGAACCGGCACCGAAAGCGCATCGACACTCGTATCCACTTTGCATGTCCTCTCGTGTTTAGCATTCAGCGTTCAGCTTCTCGCCACGTACATTTCTTCTGGCTGAAAGCTGATCGCTAACGGCCGAAAGCTCTTCGTTGTCTCTATTCATCGTCGCCGCATGGCGCGAACAGGTCAACCCCGTCCAATCTGCACGCACAACTGAAACGCGGCCGATACCGACATGATGCAAACAACCCCAAAAGGTTCGCATGGAGAGCGAATGAAACCAGCCCGCAGCGCAAGCAAGGGTTTTCGCGCCGACCTGAACCCTTGGTTGCGCTGCGGGCTGGTATTCACGGCACATCGAGTTCCCGTCTGGTATACTCATGAAGTTCTGTCAAAACCCTCTGTTGGCTCACAACACCCTTGGTATTCAAGTGCAGAGTTCACCCACAACCGGGTTTTGACGGAGGCTCATGTCATTATGAACGCCGAGGAAACCAACTCGATTCAGCGCATCGACAAATTGCCCGCGCTTCCTCTGCGGCCCGACGATGCCCACAAGGGAAGCTTCGGGCGGGTGCTGATCGCCGCCGGCAGTCGCGGGATGAGCGGAGCCGCTTCGCTGGCCGGACTCGGCGCACTGCGCGGTGGAGCGGGACTTGTCTACGTTGCCGCGCCGGCGGGAATTGTGCCGATTGTTGCCGCCGTCGAACCGTCGTATCTCACGATTCCAATGCCGGAAGACGCCGCCGGTCGGCTGTCCGGCGATGCGGGCGAGACACTGGAATCGCTCGCTGCAAATCAGTCGGCCATCGCCATCGGTCCCGGTTGGGGACAGTCGGACGCATTAACAGAACTCGCCTGCCGACTCTACACGACAGTCCAACAACCAATGGTGGTCGATGCCGATGCGCTCAACGCGCTGGCGAAACATCCCGATGTGTTATCGAACGCAAAAGCCGAACGGATTCTGACACCGCACCCCGGCGAGTTCGCGCGATTGACCGGCAGCAACATCGAAACGGTTCAAGCCAACCGTGAAGAGATGGCGATCCAATTCGCTCGCACCCATAACGTTGTGCTGCTACTCAAGGGCAGCGGCACGGTGATTACCGACGGCCATCGACTGGCGATCAACGACACCGGCAACAGCGGCATGGCCACCGGCGGAGCGGGCGACGTGTTGACCGGCTTAATCGCAGCGCTGCTCGCGCAAGGCATGGCAGCATTCGAAGCCGCCCAACTTGGTGCGCATTTACACGGTCTGGCGGGCGACCTCGCAGCCGACGCCCTGTCGCAACCGGGCCTGATCGCATCCGATCTACCGCGCTATCTGGCATTGGCGTGGAAACGTTTTGACTCGTTGTACGGCGAGCCGTTTTGACACGGACGTGCTCAGTCGAATTGTTTTTCAAGAATTCATCCAATTCCCGGACTTTTTTGCGGTCCAATGGCGTCAGAGATTGGCACTATAGAGGTGAGCGGGCGCGACTGATTCGACTTGGGACGACATGATCCAGCAATCACCAACCATTCCACCGACCGATGCGGAACTGCTGATGCGGTTTTGTGGTGGGGGGGATGATGCGGCGTTTCGGCTGCTGGTCGAGCGGCATGCCGGGTTGGTGATGACAGTTTGCCGGAGGGTACTCGCGAATCGGCAGGATGTGGAAGACGCGTTTCAGGCCACGTTTCTGGTGCTGGCGCGACGGGCTGGTTCGATTCGCGGCAGTGACTCGATTGGCTCGTGGCTGTTCAAAGTCGCGCATCGCACGGCCATTCGGGCGGCACGGGAAACGCACAATCGCTCGGAAATCCAGTTGACCGATGAGACGGTGATTCCGTCGCCGGCGTTGGCTCACCTGCAGGAACGCGAGACGTTTGAACTGCTGGCGGTCGAGTTGAACCGGTTGCCGGAGAATTACCGGGCGGCGTTGATTCTGTTCTATCTGGAAGGGAAGTCGCGGCAGGCGACGGCCGACGAACTCGACGTGAGCGAAGCGGCATTGAAAGCACGGCTGGCACGCGGACGGCAGTTACTGCGGCGGCGGCTGATGCGTCGCGGCGTGGCGTTGTCGCTGGCGATGGCCGTTGTAACTGCCACGGGAAAAACAACACTGGCGGCGGGCCTTGTCGATCAAACCATTGCAGCGGGCCTTTCGTATGCGGCGACCGGAACGGTCTCGGCCGCTTGCTCTGCACACACTGTTTCACTGGCGAAAGGGTTCTCTCCCATGCTTTCCACCACATTGACCAAACCGATTCTGACGGCCGCAGTTCTACTGACCGCCGGCCTGCTGGTCGCAGTCGGCGTCGGCACGCACTCATCGTTTGCCGATGCGAATGGGACGGGAAATAAGAATCAACGGCAGGAGATTCAAACAACCGTCGAGTCCAGTCAGCCCAATCAGCCGGCGGATTCCGTGCAACAATTTGCTCTTGCTGACGACGCGACGAAGCGGCGCAGTACCGACAAGATCATGAGGGCGGAAACGCAAATTCTGGCAGCGTTGCGCGAGACGACCGAACTCGAATTCGTCGATACATCATTAAGAGACGCGCTGGAGTTTCTGGCGGATCTTCATGATTTCACCATGATTCTTGATGAGACTGGGTTGTCGCAGAAAGGCATCAGATCCGATTCGCCCGTCACCTTGGAACTTTCCGGAGTCAAACTGAATACCGCACTGCGAGCCATCCTCGATCCTCTCAAATTGACATACGTTGTCGAAGACGGCGCACTCAAAGTCATCGCCGTGACGGCAGCAGGTAAGGGGAATGCCGAAGCGGAACCGCGTCCCGATGGACCGCTGGACTTGTCGGAGCGGAGCGAGGCCGAAGCAAGAATTGAAGAAGCACTCACCGAAACGACCGAGATTGAGTTCGTGGATACTTCGTTAAAAGACGCGATGGAATTTCTTTCGGACATGCATGACATCCAGATTCTGCTTGATGAGACGGCACTATCGGAAGAGGGCATTGCGTCGGACAATCCGATCACGCAGGTTCTGTCTGGAATTTCGCTGGGGAGCACGCTGAATATCACCCTCAAGCCGCTCGGACTGACGTACGTCGTTGAGGACGAAGTGATGAAGGTCACCACCATCGTCGCCGAAGCGAAACGCAAAGAGACACGCGTCTATTTGGTGACGACATTGGGCGAGGCCGGTTACGATATGGACGCCCTGCAGGAGATCGTCGATCAGCAGGGGGCAGGCGACGTCAATGTGATGGGAGACACACTGGTGGTCACCCAATCGCAACACGCACACCGCAAGACGATGCAGTTGCTGGAACAACTGCAACGGGCCGTGGAACTGCAGCGGCGGTAGTGAGGTTCGCGCGAACTTCGTAAAGACTCCAAATCCGGCCACACAGATATCGAGTGGCCGCGGAACCGCATGCGTGAAACGTCAACTCCAATACGTGCGATCCAGTGTGCGGTAGTTGATGGCTTCGCTGAGATGCATGGCGGTGATGTCTTCGCTGGCATCGAGGTCGGCGATTGTGCGGCTGATGCGCAGGATTTTGTCGTGTGCGCGAGCGGAAAGTCCCATTTCTTCCATCGCCATTTTTAAGAGTTGCTCCGCATCGCCGGAGAGTTTGCCGTGGTGGCGAATTTGGCGCGGCGTCATTTTGCCATTGAGGTTGTTTTCTTCACCGGCGAATCGCTGCCGTTGGATTTTGCGGGCGGCGATGACTTGTTTGCGCATGGTGGCGCTGTTGGTGCCGCCGCTGTCGTTGGAGAGTTCACGGAACGGGACCGGCGGAACTTCGATGTGAATGTCTATCCGATCAAGCAACGGCCCGCTGATGCGGCCGAGATAACGTTCGATTTGCATCGGATTGCATTTGCACTGTCGGCGGGGATCGCCGCGAAATCCGCAGGGGCAGGGGTGTGTTTCATTGTGGTGACGAGTCATTAGTCTGGACGTAGCTGGTACAGCAGTTCCAGCAGAAGAAATCTTCCTCGTCGATTCGCTGGACAATGTCGCCGCCACAGCCGCAGATGAGCCTACTGAGTTCGTTTGCGGATGTGGTGGCAATTGTCAACGAGGGCGGCGGGAGGCGACAGAATGTGCTATCGCAAAACCGGCGGAAGCTATGGCGTATTCAGCACCGAGAAAAAAAGACAACATGAGTACCACTAACCCAATCAGCGCGTACCCAATGGGTTCCCCGGTAAAGAAGGTCTTTCTCTGGAAGCGATCATTGAATCGACCTAGTACTACAGTCGCACTTGCCTGAAAAGGCTGCATGTTCTAATACTCGTTCCCGAGGAGATCGAGTATGGCATGGAAGCCGGATGCGAACGATGTGAAAAAATGGCGTGATGAACTGGAGAGCGTGAGC
>CAUZOL010000066.1:0-25327 GCA_963581435.1 Planctomycetota bacterium | reverse complement strand
ACTGGTCACCGCAAATCAGCAGACAATCAACACCCTCGACTTCCTGAAGCAGACCATGATCTCACCACAGCCCCGGCTCCTGCCACTGTCAGGCCGGTAGACAAGTACGTTCGTTTTTCGTCCTTGGCCAGAAAGGCCGCGTTGATGTTCATGATGTGAACCATCTTGTTATCACCTAGCTTGACGATCATTTTGTTCGCGGCCATGTTGTTCTGTCGCAGCTTGTTGTCGTCATTAGCGCCGCGCGGAAAAATCGCCAGCACCAGAATTTTCATCTCCGGCAATTCCTTTCGCAGTTTCGCGACGATGGCTGCAACACCGTCGTAGATTTCCTCGGCCGAATTGCTCCTGGCGTTGTTGGTTCCAATCATGATGACCGCCAACTTCGGCGTGATGTTTTTGATGTTGCCATTTTCCAATCGCCACAAAACATGCTGCGTGCGATCGCCGCCGATTCCAAGATTGACCGCATTGCGTTTGCCGTAATACTCCTGCCAGACCTTCTTGCCGGAACCTTCCCAGCCGTGGGTGATGGAATCGCCGATCATCAGCAAATCGGCATTGCCTTTGGCCACCCGCGCATTAAAACTCTCGTGGCGTTTCAGCCAGCCGCCACTGCGGGGGACGGGTTTGACGGCAGAATGATCGGCGGCAACCACCGCTTCCGGTGCACACATCACAACAAAAGCGAACAACAAACCACACGCGAATTTCATCTTACGTCTCCCGGATGTCATGTTCAGTAAGGAATACTTTGAAGGTAAAAACCAGTATACGACGAATGAGCGCGGATTGCTTTCGCCAGCGTTCGATCATCGTTTCAATAATATCACGTCGCGCCGTCAGGCCAGCAGACCGGGGACGACGTCGTGTCCTTCGACGCCGCTGAGCCGCCAGTCGAGGCCCTGATACTTGACCGAAAATCGTTTGTGGTCGATACCCAGACAGTGCAGCACGGTGGCGTTCAGGTCGCTGATGTGAACCGGATCGGCGACGATGTTGTAGCAGTGATCGTCGGTCTGGCCGTAATCGATCCCCGGTTTGAAACCGCCGCCGGCAACCCACGTCGAAAAACAGCGTCCGTGATGGTCGCGGCCGTGGTTGTCTTTTGTGAGTTTCCCCTGACTGTAAATCGTCCGCCCGAATTCACCGCCGCAAATGACGATCGTGTCGTCCAGCATGCCGCGTTGTTTGAGGTCTTTCACCAACGCGGCGGCCGGTTGATCGGTTCCCTTGCAGTTCGTGCGGATCGACTTGGGCAGACTGCCGTGTTGGTCCCAGCCACGATGGAACAGCTGGACGAACGGCACTCCGCGTTCGGCCATACGGCGAGCCAGCACACAATTGGCCGCAAACGTTCCCGGTTTTTGCGAGTCGGGGCCGTATAAGTCGAACGTTGATTTCGGTTCGTCCTTGAGGCTCATTAAATCGGGAACCGAAGTTTGCATGCGGTACGCCATTTCGTATTGTGCAATCCGCGCCTCGACTTCCGGGTCGCCGGTTGTCTCGAAATTTTCGGCATTGATCTTTTTCAGACCGTCGAGCATTTTGCGGCGAAGTTCGCGGCTCACGCCGGGCGGGTTCGACAGGAACAAGACGGGATCGTTGCCACTGCGGAACTGCACGCCCTGATGCTTCGAGGGCAGAAATCCGCTGCCCCACAACCGTGAATAAAGTGCCTGCCCCGGCGATGCGCCGACCGAGATCATCGTGACATACGATGGCAGATTCTTGTTGGGACTGCCGAGACCGTAGCTCAGCCACGATCCAAAACTGGGCCGCCCCAACTGTTGCGTTCCCGTGTTGATGTAGGTGATCGCCGGATCGTGATTGATCGCTTCGGTGTTCATCGTGCGGATGATGGCAATGTCATCGACGATGGATGCGGTATGCGGCAGCAGTTCGCTGTTCACCCAGGTCCCGCGTTCGCCATACCGTTTGAATTTGAACATCGGCGCGACGCACGGAAACGATTTTTGTCCGCTGGTCATTCCGGTCAGCCGCTGCCCTTTGCGGACCGATTCGGGAAGCTCGGTGCCGTGTAGCTTTCGCAGCACCGGCTTGTAGTCGAACAGGTCGATGTGGCTCGGACCACCTGCCATGAACAGGTAGATCACCCGTTTCGCCTTCCCGGGGAAGTGCGGCAGTTCGGGCAGCCCGCCGATTGAATTGCGCTTCTGCGTATCCTTGCCGATGGCCGTGTTTCCCATCAGCGTGGCCAACGCCGCCGCCCCCAAGCAGCTGCGCGTTCCCGATAACAGTTGCCGACGGGTGAGTGAACGTTGAACGTCCAACATTGAACTTTGAACATCGAATTGGGCGTGGTTCATTGTGATTTCCTTCAGTGACTACTTTTCGATGTTGGCTTGTGCGGAGGCTTTTGACGTTCGACGTTGAATGTTCAACGTTCGGCGTTCGCTTCATTCCCGCGTCAGGGTTTCATCGAGATTCAAAACCAAACCGGCGACGACCGTCCAGGCGGCGTGTTCTGCGGCATCGAGCGATTCGTCGCGTTTCGACTCACCGATTCCGAGGAGCGCCTTGGCGGCCTTCTTATCTTTCCGGAAATGTTCGAGGCTGGAACTGTAGACATCAAGCATGACGCTCCGTTCCGATTCGCGCGGTTTGCGCGACACAGCTAACAGGTAGGCGAATGTCGAACGGTCTTCCGGGCCGGTGCCTCCCTGCTTCATCATCCGCTGAGCGAGGTTACGTGCCGCTTCGACGAACTGCACGTCGTTCAGTGTGACCAACGCCTGCAGGGGCGTGTTTGTGCGAGGACGGCGAGCCGCACATTTCTCGCGCGTCGGTGCGTCGAAAATCTGCATGCTCGGCGGAGGGGCCGACCGCTTCCAATAGGTGTAAATGCTGCGGCGATACAGTTTCTCCGCGTGATCCTGGGAGAATCTTGGATTGCCACCCAGTCCAACTTCTCGCCACAATCCCGGCGGTTGATACGGTTTGACGCCCGGTCCGCCCATCTTGGTGACCAACAAGCCGCTGACAGCCAATGCATTATCGCGAATAAACTCGCCCTGCAACCGGAATCGCGGGCCGCGCGCCAGCAGCCGGTTGTTTGGATCGTGCTTGAGAAGTTCGGCACGAATGTTCGATGTCTGACGGTACGTCGCCGACATCACCATTTGCTTTAGCATGCGTTTGACGTCCCAACCACTTTCGCGAAAATCGACGGCCAGCCAGTCGAGCAATTCGCGGTGACTGGGGAACTCGCCCTGCGAACCGAAGTCTTCCGGGGTGGTGACCAGTCCTTGTCCGAACAGCAATTGCCAATAGCGATTGACGGCGACGCGAGACGTCAACGGGTGATCGGCCTGGAACAACCATTGCGCCATACCGAGCCGGTTTTGCGGCGCATCTTTCGGCATTGGCGGCAGGATTGCCGGCGTACCCGATGTGACTTTCTTGTCGGTCGGCGAGTCGTACGCACCACGGTTGAGGATGAACGTGTCGCGCAGTTTGCCCGGGTTCTGCATCACCATCACACTCGTCAGCGGCTTGAGCAGTTCCACCTCTTCCGCTTTGAGTTTGTCCCGCTGCTTAACGAGTTCGCCGTACTTGGGATCGTCGTTGTTCAGATAATAATCGCGAAGCGTTTGCACTTGTTCCTTGGTGCGTTTGTCGGCTGCGATGGCCAAAATCGGCGTAATCGGATTCGACATCGCCAGTGCCTGAACTTCGACGGCCGTCAACTGCCGTTTGAAAACTCGGACGTCGTCCACGGTTCCCTTGAGCCGACCACCGGGATTCCGGCTGCCGATGTGAAACGGCTTCTTCGTGCGAATCGTCTCGGTCAGGCCGTTCTGCTGGATGTCCCACTTCTGCGGTTGGCCATCGACATAAATCGCAATTCCTGCTGCCTTCGACGAACCGTCGTAGGTAGCGCAGATGTGATGCCAACTGTCGGATTTGATTGGCTGTTTGGTGCGAACCTTGATCGCATTCTCCGGCCACTTGTGGACAATGTGCACCTCAACGTACCCGCCGCTTAAAAGCAAATCGTAGCCGCGAAAACCGTCGGCATCGTCCATGCGGGCAACGACCGCACCGGACGGCTTCGGACCGGCGGAGACCCAGCTGCCGTACGAGAATTTGTCGGTCCGCTCGAAATCAGCCCCGCCTGCCAACTCGACGAAATTGCTTCCATCCAGTTTCAAACCCTGGCCGAACCGTGCGGGTACCCACTGTGGTTTTCCTTTGATCTTGCCGACGCGTTTGGCATCAACTTGATCCTTGACGGTATCGCCTTTGCCTTCATCGAGAGTGAAATGCAGCAGGGGATCACTGGGCAGTTGGTCTAATGAACCGGCAACTGCTGCGGCGGCTTGATCCTTCACCCACTGCTGGAAGGCCGGTTCAACCGACGCGCGGTGATCGGAAACGCTCTTCTCCTGCGCTGCAAGCTTCAGCCTCAAACCGGGCAGCTGTTTTTCCTTTTCCGGATCGGGAATATCCAGTTTCGGTGCTGCGTTTCCTCCGCGGGTTTGCATGCCGGCGTCGGCACTGACGTTGAAGAATGAATAAAACCGGTAGTACTCTTCCTGCGAGATCGGATCGAATTTGTGATCATGGCACTGGGCACATTCCATGCTCATACCCAGCCAGGCAGTTGAAGTCGTCTTCACACGATCGACGGCGTATTCGACACGATATTCTTCGGCGATCGCGCCGCCTTCATCGGTGGTGCCGTTGTTGCGATTGAAACCGGATGCCAGCCGCTGTTTCAACGTCGCATTCGGAATCAAGTCGCCCGCCAGTTGTTCGATGGAAAACTGATTGAACGGTTGGTTTTCGTTGTACCGGTTGACGATATGATCCCGCCAGGCCCACATGTCGCGGGGTCCGTCGGCGTGAAACACGCTGGTGTCGCCGTACCGTGCCAAATCAAGCCACATCAATGCCATGCGTTCGCCGTAGTGACGCGACTTCAACAGGCGATCGACCAGTTTTTCGTAGGCGTTAGGAGACGTGTCGTTGAGAAACGCATCGACTTCTTTCGGAGTTGGTGGCAGCCCCGTCAGGTCGAAGCTTAAACGGCGGATCAACGTATGCCGTTCGGCTTCGGAAGACGGCTTGAGCCCCTCATCGTCCAGGCGTTTGAGGATGAAATGATCGATCGAATTGCGCGGCCACTTCGCGTTCGAGACTGTTGGAAACTTCGAGCGTACGGGCGCAACGAACGACCAGTGATCGACCCACTCGGCTCCCTGTTCGATCCACTGCTTGATTAACGCAATTTGTTTCGACGTGAGTTTCTTGTTCGAGTCGGCCGGCGGCATCTTCAAGTCGGGGTCGTCGGTGGTCATTCGCTGCCAGGCTTCACTTTGATCGAGATCGCCCGCCTTGAAGGCGAACGTTCCATCGCGATCGGCGAATGCCTGCTGTTTCAAATCGAGACGCAAACCAGCTTCCCGGTGCTTGTCATCCGGGCCGTGACATTGAAAGCAATTGTCAGAGAGAATCGGACGAATGTCCCGGTCGAACTGCAGCGGTTTCGATTGCGCGAAGACCGAATCGCCGAACAGCATCGCGGCGCAGAATGCGACTACCGCAAGAGAGACCGGAAGCGCGAGATCGAACACCGTTTTTCGGCAGCGGGCTATTTTCATGAGATCACCTGAATTGCACGCACCTGATACCGGTGGCTGGGCGAAGCGTCGAAGCGGAATGAACAATCGCGCTGGTTTTGGCGTTTCCGTGAAGGCAAAACGGGCGGAAACCAAGGAGGGAATCACTCACTCTCTTATACCCGCGCCAGTCGGCCCCGTCCAGAAACCGAAGGTTGACGGGTGCCACTGGCGTGTCGCCAGTGTTTTCTGTGTTGCACTGGCGACACGCCAGTGGTACCCAACCTATCCGACCGGGTACTGCTTTGTCGCATCAAGAACCGCCCGGGAACAAGTTTTCGGACGCCAAATCGACAACCGATCAACTTCGGTGGCTGGAATGACAGCCAAAATTGTGTATAAGAATGGTAAGAAATCTGGCCGCTGCAAACATCGGCCGTTACAAATCGCGAGTCTCTGCTGCGGTTGATGCCAACCGATGCGTTTGAGGATGAGTCGATGCAAGCCTTCTTCGACAGTCTGGTCAATTTACTACTCGCCGGTTGCAATGTCGTCGTCGAATTTTGCCAACTGGTCGGCGACGGTGTACTACTGGGATTGCTGGCGTGGATTGTGTTCTGGACGTTTGCCGTCAACTGGGTCAAGTTTCGGGAAATGCTGCTGAACGGCGGCTGCGTCGGATTGTTTCTCATTGGCGTGGCAGCCGTGCTGGTGTGGGCCAACATTTCCCCGCCCGCCGGCGGAATACATAGTTTGCTCGGCTTGGAACTCAGCAATTACTCCGGCAAGATCGTGTACGTTACCGCCTTATATTGCATCATGTTCTTGTGCGGCTCGGTGCAATTGTCGGGCTTTTGCGCGAGCTGCTGCCAGTTCGAGGAAGACGAAGCGGCCGAATCGGAATCGCACGCCGCGTCGCATTGAGTGTGCGAGAACTCGGTCAGATCCAGCCGGCATCCATCGCAGCAAGTTGCTGTACGACGCCGTTTGACTTGGATCCCGATCCCGACAGGCGAAACAGCCGCCGCGTCGGACCTTCGATCTCGATGTCGATTCGCAGCAGATCGTCGGGCAGAACGTCGCCGACACGATCTGCCCATTCGATCAGGCAAATTCCCTGCGAAGCCATCAATTCGTCGGCACCCAGTTCCAGAAACTGATCCGAGTCGCGCAGCCGATATGCGTCGATGTGAAAGATGGGCAGCTTCCCATCGTATTCCTGAATCAACACGAATGTCGGGCTTGTCACGTCCTCGCGGTCAATACCGAGTGCAACCGCAATCGCCTGCACCAATCGTGTCTTGCCGGCCCCCAAATTCCCCATCAAGGCCACCACACAGCCCGGCTGGAATGCCGCGGCAAGAGCCTCTCCCAGGCGAATCGTGTCGGCTTCGTTGTTGGAGGCAAACTGCAGGGTTTTCGGTTTTTTGTCAGTCATGGGGACTCGCGATTTGATGAATTCCGGGGCCAGACGGGTTGGCCTCATCGCACAAGTACGATATTGGATTGCGAAACCTTTTCAACAGGGAATGCCCGCAGCCTTGGTTCCGTTACATCGAGGCTGATATAATCCGACCGTGGTAATGCCGTCGTGGCGTGACCGGAACGCCGATTTCGCGTTTTTCGAATTGATTCCAGCGGAGGCTCTTAGAGTATGGCCAAAGAAGAGGCCATTCAAGTCGAAGGGAAAGTCGTCGAAGCACTGGCAAACACCCAGTTTCGTGTCGAGTTGGACAACGGACACTTGGTGCTGGCCCATGTCGCCGGAAAAATGCGGAAGCACTTCATTCGCATTGTCCCCGGAGACCAGGTTGTCGTCGAAGTGTCGCCGTACGACCTGAATCGCGGTCGCATCGTTTATCGCGAGCGCTAACCGGTTGTGGACGCTGCCGATACCGGTGCGTCCTTTCTCTGTGCGAATCCCGCTCCCCCTTTGCGTCTTTGACGACGGGATCGGTGCGTCTGCACACAACGGCGAAAAAGAACGGACTTCTGCATGCCAGATGACTCTCACGGCGAGGAACCCACGAGCCTGCCGCGCGTTCGGCTGGTTACCGATGGTGCTTGCCGCGGCAATCCTGGACCGGGCGGGTGGGCGTGCATCTTGAAGCATCCGGCCACCGGTACGGAAAAGGAACTGTCCGGCGGTCTCGCCGAAACAACCAACAATCAGATGGAACTGCAGGCCGTCATCAGTGGTCTGGAGGCGCTGACCACCCGCTCGCAAATTGAAGTGGTGACCGACAGCGAGTACGTCGCCAAAGGCTGCACGCAGTGGATGCCGGGCTGGAAGGCAAACGGCTGGCGTCGCCGCGAGGGCAAGAAGTTCAAACCGGTCAAGAACGAAGAGTATTGGCGCAAGCTCGACGAGTTGCTGCAACGGCACGCGGTGCGTTTTACGGTCGTCAAGGGTCACAGCGGACACGAGGAGAACGAACGCTGCGACGAACTGGCAGTCGAAGCAGCCGTAAGAATCCAGAGCGGAGTCGATGACGGCTGAGCCGCACGCACAAGACGCGATCGTTTTTAACGCAAAGATGCAAAGGACCGCAGAGGATCGCAAAGAAAGAAGACGACGAGAGCATAGGAGCCTGAAGCGCAAGCGAAGGAGCATCACGATTGATCGACGAATCTTTTTGCTCCTTCGCTTGCGCTTCAGGCTTTTATTTGTGGTCCTCTGAAGAAACCTCTTGCATACTTTTATCCTGCGAAAGCACTCTGACTTTTTTAACTTTGCGCTTCTTTGCGGCCCTTTGCATCTTTGCGTTAAAATCGAGCGTGCAAAGTGCGTTATTCGCCGTCGAGCCGAATTGGGCTTGGGTGCGCATGGAGCGAGCGATACGATGGATTCTGTTGTTCCGTCCATATAGAGTGCGTTCGAAAGGTGACTTGTCCCATGCTGCGCGAACGAACTAAATTTGCATCGGTCGCAAATTACACCGCATGCATTCTGCTGTTTTCGGATATCACAGCGGTCAATGCACAAGACGATGACGCGCTGACCGCTGCGCGCAATCTTCAGCGAGCGTTTACGAAGACAATCGAGGAGGGCGAGAAATCAGTCGTCGGCGTTGCCCGCTTCAAATCGACCGATGGGCGACGCGAGCCGAGCGGACTGCCGCCGGAAAATTTTGTACCCAACGAGTTCGGTTCGGGCGTTCTCATCACCGACGGTCGGCCCGGACGCAAACCGGTTGTGTTGACGAACTATCATCTGGTGCGAGGCGGACCGGTAGCCGACGCGCCGTCTGATGCGGGCGTCTCAGACATCCTCGTGCGATTTTACGACCGCCGCCGCACACGCGCATCGATTATCGCTGCCGATCCGCGGAGTGATCTTGCCGTTCTTCGGTTGGAATTGGGCGGCACAGAAATCAGGCCATCGAGCCTCAAACCGTTCAAACTGCAGACGGCCAATTCGTTCAAGAAGGGAAATCTGGTTGTCACGCTCAGCAATCCCTACGCTCAGTCGCGCGACGGTTCGGCTAGCGCCGGATGGGGGATCATCAGCAACATCGGCCGTCGCCTCGATCGCAGATCCCTGCCGGTCGCTAATCCGGAAGAAGCACTCAGGCAGGAAACGATCCATCATTTCGGTACTCTGTTACAAATCGATGCGCGACTGAATCTCGGCGCAAGCGGTGGAGCGTTGTTGAACCTCGACGGTCAACTCATCGGCATTACAACGTCGCTGGCGGCGCTCGATGGTTACGAGAAATCGGCCGGCTTTGCGATCCCCTTCGACAAGCCGACGCGGCGTATCATCGGTTCGCTGATTGACGGTTACGAGGTCGAGTACGGCTTTCTGGGAGTCGGCCCGACGACCGCCACCGAGGAGATCATGCGAAACATCTCTGCAAAGTTTGAACAACCGACGGCAGCTCGTATTCTGAAAGTGGTGGCCAACTCGCCGGCTGACGTCGCCGGACTCGCCGCCAGAGACATTGTCCTCAGCGTCAAAGGTATACTTGTGTATAATCAATACGACCTGATGCGCGAGGTCGCGTTGCTTGGCCCTGGCTCCACAGTCCCGCTTCGTATCTGGCGGGAACGAATACGCAAGGAACGAACGCTGTTGGTCAAGCTGGGGAAATGGCCGGTGATGGATGACGAGGGAATCATTGCCACGCGTTCACGACGGCCACCTTGGCGCGGTTTGTCGATAGATTATCCCACGGCCCGATCAAAGCACCTGCCATATCAACTCGACCGATACCACCAGGCCGTTCTCGTGACAAAGGTTGCCGACGACAGCATCGCTGCCGGACAGAAAGTGGGCATCAAGGCGGGTGATTACATCACGCACTTGAACAAGGATCCCGTGACAACACCGGCCGACTTCGAAAAGCTGGTGTCTAAGCTATCCGGTCCTGTCACGCTGAATCTGGCGGATGGTCGCCGCATGGTTCTACCGGCGCAATAACAATTTCCGCGATCCTGCGACAACAATCGGCTGTGCCCGATGCGCCCCATGTCCGCAATGACCCACCTCTGGTTTTCACGGGGATGATCTCATGTTTTTGCGGATTTTTGTGTTTTTTGTGGCCAATCTCGCCAATCTCAAGGTCTTACCGTTGATGACACAATGAAAACTCCTCACCCTGTGTCATTAACGTTTCGCCTCATTTTTCTACCCTCTGCCACTTTGTGCCTTTGCCCCTCTGAACCTTCCCCCTTCCATTCGAGTCATTCCTTTAACCACTCACCGCTGGCAACCGTTCTTCTCTTAACTTTTCACTCCTGGCAATCGTTCTATGAAAACTGATGAACTCCGCGAATGTTACCTCGAATTCTTCGAGTCCAAAGGGGCGATCCGTCGGCCCAGCGATCTGGTCGTACCCAAGGACGATCCAACCGTGCTGTTTACTCCGGCCGGCATGAATCAGTTCAAGGAACAGTTTCTCGGCGTCGGCAAGCTCGATTTCACCCGCGCCACCACCTGCCAGAAATGCCTGCGGACCGGCGACATTCAGAACGTTGGTGCCACCGCCTATCATCATACGTTCTTCGAAATGCTGGGGAACTTTTCGTTTGGCGATTATTTCAAACGCGAAGCAATTCACTGGGCCTGGGAATTCCTGACCGACAGCAAGCGGCTCGGCCTCGATCCCTCGCGGCTCTCGGCAACGGTTTACCACGAAGATGAAGAGGCCTACACAATCTGGCGGGATGAAATCAAACTGCCAACCGACCGCCTTCGCCGCGACGACGAAATGGAAAACTTCTGGCCGGCCGGCGCACCGACTCACGGCCCGGACGGCGTTTGTGGTCCCTGTAGCGAAATCTTCTATCATCCTCCCGGCGGACACGAAGAAGTTGAAATCTGGAATCTCGTCTTCACGCAGTTCAATCGCGTCGGCAATCCGCCCGACAACTTGCGTCCGCTGCCCAAGAAAAACATCGACACCGGCATGGGGCTGGAACGGACGGCAGCGGTGTTGCAGGGGGTCGAAAGCAACTTCGAAATCGATTCTCTGAAACCACTCTGCCTCGCTGCAGCCGAAGCCGTGGGGCAGAAATACGAATTCGCGTCGTCGCAGGGGCGGCCATTGCGGCGAATCGCCGACCACGTACGTGCCGTCACTTTTTGCATTCACGAAGGTGTCCAGCCGGGAAGCGAGAAGGAAAGCTACGTCGTTCGCCAACTGCTTCGTCGGGCCGTGTTGGAAGGTTATCTGCTCGGCCATCAGGATCCGTTCCTCCATCAATTGGTGCCGATGGTCAACGAGCTGATGAAGAATCCTTATCCGGAACTCGCCAAAACAGCAGAGTCCGCCATCGAGGTCATTCGCGATGAAGAGACGCAGTTTCTCAGCGTCGTCGAACGTGGAGTGGAAAAGTTTGATCGGATCGTCGATCGACTCGGGTCTTCCAGCGGCTCGGTCGTCTCCGGCGACGATGCTTTCGATCTGCATCAGACAGAAGGGTTCCTGATCGAACTGACGCAGGCGATGGCCGCCCGCAAAAATCTGTCGGTCGATATGGATCGCTTCAACGCACTGATGGACCAACACAAACAGGGCAGCGGCAGCGGGGCCTTTCTCGATGCTGTGATGGCCGAAGGTCCGTTGGATGCAATCCGCAAAACGTCCGGCGGGACGGAGTTTGTCGGCTATGAAAGCACTCAGGCCGACGCCAAGATCGTCGGCATTATTGCCGAGAAACGTCTCGTCGCGGAGTTGACCGAAGTGGGGAAAGCTCACCCCGTCGCCGTTGTCATCGACAGCTCTCCGTTTTACGGCGAAGCGGGCGGGCAGGTCGGCGATACCGGTCGGATCGTCGGCGACAACTGCGATTTCGAAGTCATCGACACGCAGCGCGACGGCGAGTTGTTGCTGCACGTCGGACATTTGAAAAGCGGGAAGTTGGAAGTGGGATGCAAAGTCACCGCGTCTGTCGATGACGAACGCCGGGCCGGAATCCGTCGCGCGCACTCGGCGACCCACCTGCTGCACCATGCGCTACACCAGACCGTGGGAGAAAACGCAACGCAACGCGGCTCGAAGGTCGAGCAGGATGCGCTGCGGTTCGACTTCGCACACCGGCAAGCGCTGTCACAGGATGAAATTCGCCAGGTGGAGGACGAAATCAATTCCCGCATCGCCGAAGGTGCCGACGTTTCGACACAACTGATGGATCTGGCCGCAGCACGCGAGGCGGGAGCAATGGCGTTGTTCGGCGAGAAATATCCCGACCGCGTTCGCGTCGTCCGCATCGGCAAATTCAGCACCGAATTGTGCGGCGGTATCCACCTGTCGAATTCCGGGCAGGTTGGATTGTGCAAAATCATCAGCGAAGAACCGGTCGCCAAAGGCGTGCGGCGAATTACTGCACTGACCGGCCCCCGCGCACTGGCCAACATTCGCGAAACAGAAAATCTGCTGAAAGAACTGGTTGTGCAGCTCAAGACACCGCAACCACAGGATCTCCCGCGGCGGATCGCCGTGCTGCAGGATGAATTGCGCACGGCCAAACGCGAACTGGCCAAACAATCCAGCCAATCGGTTTCGGGCGTCGTCGATGAATTGATTCAGGCGGCCGATGAAATAGGCGGCGTGCGGATCATCACGCATCTATCCGACTCCGGCAGCCGCGACACTCTCCGCGATTTCGCCGACCAACTCCGTGGAAAGGTGGACTCCGTCGCCTTGTTGCTGGGTACGGCCGTCGATGGCAAAGTCGCATTAACTGCAGCGGTCAGCAAAGACCTCGTTAAGCGGGGAATCAAAGCATCCGACTGCATCAAGGTGGCGGCCAAACTTGTCGGCGGCGGCGGTGGCGGACGGCCCGACTTGGCCGAGGCCGGCGGCAAGAATCCCGACAAGCTGCCCGAAGCACTCGCAGCCGGCGCCGAGTTCTATCGGGAAAAACTGCAATAGCCTGGGTTTCGTGATCCGGAAGCTGTCCGTTTCCGTTGTCTGAATGGAAGCGCCACGGATCTCCGAGAGAAATCTCCGATCCGAATCTACCTAAACGGGCTTTTCGCCGACCAAGCGATTACGATGGAGGCTTCCGGCCGTTCTGCACGTGAAACGTTTATTCTCGCGATCCCGCAGCGGAGAAGCAATCGATGCCAATCGAGTTCGACTGCCACGTTTGCGGCCGGCTGCTGCGAACCTCCGAAGATAAAGCCGGACGGACGGCCAAGTGTCCCGGCTGCGGAGAGGCGGTGGCAGTCCCCGTTCCCGTTGAGGAACAGGCTGAAGAACCGGTGGCCGAAGAAACAGACGATAACGTCGCTGCAGAAGATGCGACCGCTGAAGAAAACGGCATCAACGGCACAGACGACACCCGCAGCGCACACGATCACTCCGCCGCCGAAAATGCTCCGTTGGCCATTTCGCGGCGGACACGTGGGTCGAAGATTTGCCCCGTCTGCGGCGAAACGATTAAAGCCGTGGCAATTCGGTGCCGGTACTGCGGTGAAGATGTGGCCGAGGTGGAGCAGTTGCCGCAGACCCTCGAATTCGGCGAGGTCTTCTCGGCCAGTTGGAAACTCTTTTCCGACGACCTGGGCCTGCACATTGGCGCGATGTTCATTGTTGGCCTTATCAGCCTGGTCGTCGTTGGCGTCGGCGTTTTTTTTTGGACTGGTCGCAATCGCAGCTGTCACTAACGGCGGGGGCGATCCAGGCTTGGCAATTGTTGTCCTCATCGTCGTCGTGACAGTCGTGGTGCTGGTCGCCACGGCGGTGCAAGTTCACCTGACGGCAGGCTACAACATCTTTCTGCTCAAGTCGGTCCGCGGCGAACAGCCTGAGATTTCCGACTTGTTCTCCGGCGGCCCCTACTTCCTGCGGATGTTGGCCAACCACATCGTGTTCAATCTGCTGGTGATGGTCGGATTGCTGATGTGCTACGTGCCGGGCATCCTGCTGATGCTGTGGTCGTATTCATTCGTGGTGGTCGATGAGAATCGCCCGGGGCTGGAATCGCTGCGACGCGCCAAAGCCCTCATGGAAGGAAACTGGGGACCAGTGTTTGTGTTGATGCTGGTGTCGGGGCTGATTTACCTGGGTGCCAGTTCCGTCTGTGCGTTTGCCCCACTTTTCGTTTTGCCGTGGATGATGATTATGCATGCCGTTATTTATTGCCGCCTCACCGGACAAAGAACGGCTGAAGAGTAAACACGGCACCGCAATCTTTGGCAATTTGGCATAGGGAGAAACGCGCTTTGTCGATTGAATTCAATTGTCACGTTTGCGGCAAACTGCTGCGCACCAGCGACGACAGAGCCGGAAGAACGGCCAGTTGCCCAGGATGCGGCGAAGCGCTGACCGTCCCCGGCGCGACCGACGACGAAGACAGCTATCGGCTGCAGAATGAATCGGTAGATGAACACGAAGAATCAGATGATCGGGGATTCGACGACTACGAAGACGAGAGTCCGGCGACCGATCGTACCGAGTCATCCGGTCGAATGCGCGACTGCCCCATGTGCGGTGAACAAGTCAGCGCGAAAGCGACGCGTTGCCGCTACTGCGGCGAGAGTTTGGGTCGAGGGCGTTCGGGCCGTCGAAATAATACGACCGACTCGAGTCTCGCCGTCATTTCGCTGGTATTCGGCATCGTGAGTATCGTTTTCACCCTCTGCTGCGCTTGCATCAGTTTGCCATCCGCCGTCACGGCAGTCATCACCGGCTTCGTCGCGCTCAGCCGCATCAACGCGGGCGTGGCCGATGGCAAGGGGATGGCCATCGGCGGCATCGTCTGCGGCGCAGTCGGCCTGCTGTTGTTCGGCGGCATGATCCTGCTGCAAGTCGGATTGAATATGGGTAACATGCAGAATTTCAATTTCTAGCTGGACGCCGACGTTACGTCATCCCGCATGCGGCCGAGACTTTTCAACATGAAACGATTCCACCAGTTCTTGTTTGCCGTGTCGCTCGTGGCGTTGTGTTGGCTTGCGATGATGGCCGTTCACGAACTGGGCCATGTTGTGGGCGCACTGGTTACAGGTGGATCGATTGAGCGGGTGGTGCTTTATCCGCTGGCGATTTCGCGAACCGATGTCTCACCGAATCCGCATCCTGCGATTGTTGTGTGGCTTGGCCCGATTTTTGGCGCAATTCTGCCACTGGCATTGTTCGCGGCTTTCCCCCGCCGCCTCACCGTGCTGCGCAATGTCTCCCGGTTCTTTGCCGGGTTTTGCCTGATCGCCAACGGTGCCTACATTGCGTATGGTGCTGTTGACGGCGTTGGCGATTGCGGCGAAATGTTAAGCAACGGCACACCACAGTGGGTCATGTTCGCATTCGGGGCGATAACCATTCCGCTGGGGCTGTCTGTATGGCACTCATTGGGATCGCTGCATCAATTCATCAACAACCCGCCGGTCATCAGGCAGCGGACGACCTATCTGGTTGTCAGCGTTTTGCTGTTGGCGGTGGTCTTGGGTTTCACACTCTCCCCGCGTTAAAGGCAGCTATAAAAGCCTGAAGCGCCGACCGCTGGCACGAAACCACTTCCCACACGACGCTTGCGCACTTTACGGATTCAATTTGTGAATCGTATTGTGAATCTTTCCGCGAATTGGCTTGCCGGCTGACGATTGCACTTCGTAACTGATCTCCATGCACCAGGTGGGTGCGATGTCGGGAAGTTGCAGAAAGACCTGCTTGCCATCCTTTGACACCGTTGCGGAAGTCACTTTCAGCGAACGCTCGTTGTAGTGCTTCGATCCGTAGCCGGCCGTCCGTTTGAGCGACCAGACCTTGACCGAATAATTCTTCGGATTACGGGCCGATGCCGCGTCGAGTTTGTCGGTGAAGGTGACCGCCATCCCGTTTTTTCGGGCGCTGAGGCCAACCGGCAAATGCGCCGGCTTGCCGGTATATCGCAGACGATACAGGCCGCCCGGCTGTGTTTGGCTGCCAGCCCAGGCGAACATTCCGCACAGATACAATTGCCCGTCGGCCGGGTGAAAGCGGCCGCGCATCACACCGGTGGGAAATCGCGGAATCGGCAACGCGCACATGCCGCCCTGCTTTTGGCCGTCAATTTCTTCGTGCGGCACAACATACACCTGGCCGTAGCCGTAGGAGAGATTCAGCAGCTTGCCATCGAGCGCACCCCACCGTGGACTATCGACCCACAACAATTCCGCGGGTGAACGGTCGAATGCATTCGTGATCCAGCAAAGCGGTTGCTGCATCGCCTCGTCCGACGAATCGGTGACGTCGTGATAGCCGAACATATTGCCGTAGAACCCGCCCTCTTTCACCCAGTTGATACGGTTCTTCGGATTCCAGTGGCCTTCCTGATCGGTCACGATGAACGTGCCGTCGGGGTTGATGCAGACACCATTGGCAGCGCGAAAGCCGTTGGCAACAATGTCGGTCCGCGAGCCATCGCGACTCACCCGCAATAACGTGCCGTGATGCGGCACCAACGCCTTGAGCGCATGCCGGGCCGATTTTGCGTAATAGAAATTGCCCTCTTTATCGGTCTGCAGACCCATCGCGAATTCGTGGAAGTGATCGGTCACTTGATGATCGTTGTTGAAGTTTTCGAAGTGATCGATTTCCCCGTCACCGTTCAGGTCGTGCAGAATGCAGATCTGATCGCGACAGGTGATGTAGATTTCCCCTTGAACGATCTTCACGCCCAACGGCTGAAACAAACCGGACGCGATCCGTCGCCATTTGAGCTTGATGCGGCGGTCGTCGCTTCCCGCAGGAGTACTGTCTGGAAGCTGTTTGAGGCCGCTGACTCGCCAAATGCTGCCGTCCCACGCGCAGACGATGGCTTCGTTTCCGTCCGGCGTGAAATCGAAGCCGGTCAGCCGCATCCGGCAGAACCAGGGATTGTCGGTTGGCCGCTGGAGCACATCGATGGCAAACGGTCCGTCGTCAGCACCAAGAATCGCCTCGCTCTCCAACTCCTGCGGCCACCGCGCCGGCCCGCCGCCGGTGTACGCGGCTAAATCGCGATCGGGCGTGTCGAGAACGACAGCTTCGACGAGCGGCGCGAGTTCGCCGGGTTTATCAATCGATGCGAACCACACAGTCAACCGCAACGGATCGCGGCCGGCGGGAATTCTCAATCGCAGGTCGCCGTTGTCGGCTGACCATTTCAGCCCCTCGGTATTGCCGGCGGCACCGGCGACGGTCCAACCTGTTGCCGCCTGCGACGACGTGCTGCCGGTTGTTTTGCCGACGACGAGTTTGCCGTCGTGTTTGTAACCGCTTCTATCGAGGATGATGTTGTTTTTGCCGGTGGTGAGATCCCAATGTGCGGCAAGCGCATCGGATTTCAGCGGCTTCGATTTGGCGACTGCCTCGACGTCGCCCGCCGAAAGTACGGCGTTGTAAAATCGAACCTCGGGGATCTCGCCCTTGAAGAACGTTGGGTTGGGAAAATTCGCTGCCGTGTATCCGATTCGCACGACTGGCTTTTTGAGCGGGGCTTTTCGTTTGAGCGTGCCGGTACGTTGTTCCGGCTTGCCGTCGATGTAGAAGCGGATCTCGCCCGTCTTCTGTTTGTAGCTGAACGCCACGTGATGCCATTTGCCGTCGGCGACGACGCGTTGCCCTTGAAAGGCACCCACCCAGCCGACATCGACTGCAAGGCGTCCGCCGCGAATGAACCACGTCAACCCGTTCGGAACCCACTTCGGAGTGTCGTCGGTTTGGGCAAGAATGGTGCCGTTGGTTTTCGTCTTGATGCGGGCGGTGACGGTGAAGTCACCCGTTTTCAAGTTGATGCCCTTGGTGTTGCCGACTTCCAATCGCGTGCCGCCGTTGAATTGCGACGCGTCGGCAGCCGTTTCAGTCTTGGGTTTGCTGGCCACAGATTGCGGACCAAACAGCGCGACGTCTCCCTGCATGACGAGCTGCGTGCCAGGTTGGTCGCGGTGCGCAACTTGTAGCAGCAGATCGCCATCACCGGGGCCGATGTTCAGCGTCCGCGTGAAGACCGGCTGTGGAGTCGATGTCACAACTCCGGGCATTTCGAGCAGTCGGGTTTCCCCAACGGTGTACTCCATAATCGTCTGCTGCCCGTAATAGTACATGCCCTTGTAGTGCGCCCACTTGCGTGGAAGCGGGCCGTACTTGCGGTCGTCGCGACCGACAAATCGCACGTCGTCGAAGCTGCCATCGTCCGGGCGTCCCCATCCCGGCCCGGTTGGGTTCGCAAGATGAACCGCCCCCTTGACGCGCGGATGAATGTTGTGGCGGCCATTGAAGTTGATCCCGTTCCAGTCGGAAAATCCGTCACCACTCCAAGCCGCTGAAACGCGCAGTGTGTCGTAATCGAACAACATCCAGTAGCGGCCCTGCGAGACACCACCCGGCCCGGCATCGAGACGGACGGCGTTGCCCTTGTAGGCAAAGTTCTTTCCGTCGTTGCCCACTTCGAGCGTCATCACCAGATTCGGGCCGTAGTCCATTTGCTCCCAGGGAAGAATGTTTGAAGGTTCCGGACCGCGGGTATCGCCCTTGGGCAGACCGGCCAGATACTTCGGCTCGATAAGAAAGAGTTGCGACGGATTATGTGTCTTGAGGTACGCTTGCCGCACGTAGTGAATGACGTCGTACTTTTGCTGCGGCACCATCCAGGTTTGCGGTGCCATCATGCCGAAACCGCGCGTGAGCGTTTGGTACATGGTGTGGGGATCGCTGCCGTTCTTGAATTTTCCCGATGCAAACCGCAACGACGTGGGCAGCGAACCGGGGCGGTCGTGCGTGCCGTGACAATTGATGCAGAGCCGATTGTAAATTGCTTCGCCGCGTTTGAACGAATCCTGATCGAGGCTGCTCAACATACCGACATGATCGATGTGCTTTTCGTATTCGGGAAGCGGTCGCGCTGCGAACAATGCTGGCGGCGGTTCCAGTTCACGCACACGCGCAGCACCGCCGTCTCGAATCTCGATGAGATAACGAATCAAGTCGAGAAACTGTTGCCGGCTCGCCAACAGATTGACCTGCCCGGCCGGCATGATCGACAGTTTGCCCGGCAACTGTTCCTCGATTTTACTCTTGGGAATTTTGATAAGCAGCCCGTTTCTCGACGGATCGCGCAGTGTCAATTCCTTCTTGCCGTCTTTGACGAGCAGACCGATGATCGTCTTGCCGGCCGTTGTGACGACGGTGATCGGTTCGAATCCCTTCTTGATGATCTTCGAGGGATTCAAGACTGATTCCACGATGTGGGCGTCGGTTGTCTTCTCGGTCGGTTTTGCCAAATCCGGACCGAGTGGATTGACAACCTTTCCACCGAGATGACATTTCCTGCAGGCCAGATACGGCTGATAGAAAATGATGGCTCCCCGCCGCGCATCGCCGAATTGACGTGCCGTTCGGGCAAGTTCCGCCGGGTCTTCTGCCATGAGGCGTTGTTCGAGAGACTGTGCCTGCGTGGTCTGCCCATCACCCAGCAACAACCCGACGAGTCCAGCCAGGACAATCCAACGGTTGAGATTCATATCGAGCGTCCGTTGATTTATATGAGTATCGACAAAACTAAAGATGTGCGACGTCCGCACTTAATCGTACCGCGCTGACGCTCTGCTCGCGACTGAATGATGCAGGCCGCTCGATCCCACGGGGCGCTGCCCGTGGGATTTGCGGCGCGACATTCATAGCTCGAACTGCCGGGTCACTCGTCATTCGATGACGTTGTTTGCCGAATATGCTACAATTTCTGTGATCAGTCGAGTGCCATCCGCATTACGACCGATACCAAACTGGTGATGGAGGAATTTCGCGTATGCCGTCTCGTCGTCAGCTTTCACACAATCACACGTTAGGCATTGGCCGACGTGAAGTGCTGCAGGTTGGGTATTCCGGCTTGCTGGGCGCTGGTTTGCCCGCGATCCTGTCGAATCAGGCACAGGCAGCGAAGGCGAGGGGTTCCGCCGCCAATCAGCCGAAGAAGCCAAAATCGGTACTCATCGTCTTTTTGACAGGTGCCCCCAGTCATCACGATACATTCGACATGAAGCCGGACGCTCCCGTCGAAATTCGCGGAGAGTTCAAGCCGATCGCAACGTCGGTCCCCGGCGTTCACTTTAGCGAGCATATCCCGCAGCTTGCAAAACGGGCGGACAAGTATGCCGTCATCCGGACACTCTCGCACAGCGACAACAATCACTTAATGTCGACGCATCACCTGCTCACCGGAAATAAGCAGCCGGGAGCGTTCTTCGATAAAGTCGCATCGCGCGACGATTGGCCCTGTTATTCGTCGGCCTGTGCGTATCTGCGGCCACGTCGCGACGGAATTCCCAGCGGCGTCAACCTGCCGACGTTTCTGCTTCAGGGGCCGCTCACCTGGCCCGGACAACACGCCGGATTTCTCGGTCCGAAATACGACCCGTGGCAAATCACCGGCGACCCGAACAAGAAGGACTTTCGTGTCGAAAGTTTGACGTTGGCCTCGGGCATTGATGTTTCCCGGTTGGAAAAACGCCAGGAATTATTGGCCGAAGTGAACCGGCAGCAGCGACGGATCGGTGAAGTGGCCGAAGCGCGACGGTTGTCGGACGATCAACAACTCGCGTTTTCCATCCTCACATCGAGCAAACTCGCGCAGGCATTCCAACTGAATCGCGAATCAGACGCGATGCGCGATCATTACGGCCGACACACCACGGGGCAATCGCTGTTGCTGGCGCGACGACTGGTTCAAGTTGGCGTGCCGGTTGTGCAGGCGAATATTGGCCGCGTGCAAAACTGGGACAGTCACAGCAACATTTTCCCCACCTTGAAAAACCGTTTGCTGCCGCCGCTCGATCAGGGAGTGGCGGCGTTGCTCGACGACATGGAGTCGCTGGGTCTGCTCGATGAAACCTTGGTTGTGATGCTCGGCGAATTCGGCCGCACGCCGAAGATTAACAAAGGCAAAGGCCGCGATCATTGGGGTCCCTGTTTCTTCGGACTGTTCGCCGGTGCCGGTGTCCAGGGCGGACAAGTCATCGGCAAGTCCGATGCAATCGGCGCCTATCCTGTCACCAGGGCCTATTCGCCAAACGACGTCGGCGCAACCATCTACGGCGCGTTGGGAATTCCGGCGGAAGCCATTGTCCGCGACCGCCTGAACCGCCCAGCTATGCTAAACACCGGGACGGTGATCGAACCGCTGTATACCGGCGCCGCAAGCTAGTTTTCGCCGTTGGGTGGCGAGATGCATTTTGTTGAAGCGGCATTTCACTCGGGGGAGGCGGCGAAGCCGCACGAAAACCCAAACCGACAGCTTGCTGTCGTCGTGCGGCCTATCGCTTGCTACGGCGTGCGCGAATGTGTGCAGCAGGAATTGTGCCTTTCTGCAGACGTGCTGGATCGGCAAGCCTTCTCCATTCAGCCCTTCGACACTGAAGTGTCGGTTTGGGTTTTCGCGCGGCTCCGCCGCTCCGTTGAAGAATGTTGCCATCGACACGCCCCGCGAGCGGGGCGGCTAAATGCTCGCAACGACTTCCTGACATTCAACGGGACAAGAGCCAGCTGACGGCCTCGTTTGTTGGGTTCTGTCGCGCCGACGATGTGACACTGTTAGCCTGACCGGCAGCGCGAAATGCGGCGGTGACCACGCCGGGTGTCTTTCCGTTCTCGCCAGCCAACCAGAGTTTGTGTGGAGCGGACAGTGCAAGTAGCGCCGGCAGGTCGCCGTACTTCACCGCACCGACCAGGAATTGCGGATCGCGGTACGATGTCAGCCCGGTGAAACGGAATCCGTCGGTATCGATGGCCGCCTTGTCGATCTTGTCGCCGGCAATTGCCCGGGCAGCGGCTGCCAGTGGGCCTGCTCCGCCCACACCGATCAAATGCAAGTGTTTGGGGTTATGGTCGTCATTGCTGATCCACGAGATGACGGTCAAAATATCGTGGACGCGCCGTGCGAACAGCGTGTCGTTGTACGCAAACGTAAAGGCGGCCGCTTGACGCGTATTCGCGACCGACCGCTGCTGCTTCAACGATTGACTGTCGAGCAGGAAATCACCCTGCTGGAACAGGTCGGCAGTCACGACTGATGCGCCGCCATCGAGCAAACGAATCACTTCGTTGCGAACCTCACCCGAATCGGAAAACAGTCCGCTTTTGCCTTTCCCATCAACCCAAATCACAACGTCGCCGTTCCATTCTGTTTTGGTCGGGAACAACGAAACGACTGGCAGTTCTTCGCCCCGTGATTGCAGGCGGAGAATGTCTTTGAAGAGGATGTAACCGTTGCCTTTTTGTTTTCCGATTTTCGTCCGCTGAATCTGTTCGTGGTTCGGCAGTCCGCGGCCAATGAGTGTGTCGAACGCGGAACCGACCACATTACGGAAGCGCTGCAGCGAGGCAGCATCGGTCGGCGTTAGCGCGGCCAGTTGCTTGTCCGATTGCGCGGCCAGATATTTCGTCAGCGATCGCTCGTAGGCTTCGCCACCGGCTGGTTGGGGATGCTTGTCGTTCCAGACGGAATGTTCCGCGGCGTTCAATGGCTCGTAGTCTTCTTCGAGCACCGGATCTTTCAAACCCAGCTTGAGATGTTTGTTGAACCACGAGTACATGGTGGCCCGCGATACCGAGTTGTAGTTGTGCGGGAAGTGAAGCAATTGGCGACAATAGACGTTGTTCTTCGCTCCCAGGGTTTCATACAACTGCTGTAGCTGCGGATATCCCTTGGTCATCATGTCTTTGGTCCAGTCGTTCGCCGCCGTCATGGCTTGCGGCTTGGGTGCGAACAACGCAGCCAGTTCGACATTTCCGGTGCCAACTCGCAGCAGCGTACAGTTCTCGCAGGTGCAGCCACCCTGCATGGATGTGGAGACCATCCCGTTGGGAAACGCGGCAATCGGGCGGGGATCGATCGCGCACAGCAGAATCGTTTGTGTTCCGCCGCCACTACCGCCGGTCACCGCCATCCGTTTTCCATCGACGTCCGGAAGTTGCTCGAGGAAATCGAGGCAGCGGATCGAATTCCAGGTCTGAATTCCCATGATGCTTTGCAAACGCAATTCCGCCTGTGTGCTGAACAGCCCCCAACTTTCCTGGCTTTCAAAATCGGGCCGTCGCTCGGCGAAGCGATGCGCCAGCTGATAGGAAATTTGTGAGCTGTCGGCATAGCCGAGCATATCGAAGATAAACGTGACGCAGCCCATTCGGGCTAACTGCGCACAGCGAGCGAGCTTTGGATAACGGCCCGATTTTTCAAACCGTTCTGCACCGTCGGCAATTAACTGGCGGATTGTCTGTTCGCCGTAGTCCTGCAGCCGGCCGCCATGACCGTGGGGACAAAGGACGGCCGGACGTTTGATGCCGGTCTTGCCGTCGGCGGGGCGAAACAACAGGCCGGTTACAAAGTGGCCGGGAACGCCTTCAAAGTAGACCTTCTCGACGGTAAAGCCGGGCCGCTCAACTTTTCCGTGAATGACGGCGTTGAGCGGTGTTTTTTCCGGCGCAGGCCACAGGCCGGTGGCAACGAGAACGCGTCTGCGCAATTCGTCGGCACGCTTCTCCCAGGCCGCTTTCCCGGCGGGAACTTCAAACGGGAAATAGCCGTTCAAGTCCTTGGGAGCTTGCAGCCGTATGTCGTTGGGCTGCTGACCTTCTTTATAGACGCGCACATCGTCGGCAAATGCTGTCGGGGCGCCTGCGATCAGGAGAAAGCAAACGGCCAGAAAGAAGCTGGCGGAGGCAGCGAACGAAATTTTTCGCGTCATCGGAAATCACCCTGCGTTCAGAGGTTACTGGAGTCCTTCAAAAGCAACGGTTCATTAGAACCACATAACCGCCCCGAACACAACAGACCAACAAATGTTGCGTGCAATGGGGGGTGGGTAACGCGTTCTCGCCGGGAAGATCGGTGCGCAAAACGACTTGCTGAGTCAGTGGGCAAGCATTGGGGGGCGAGCGATACCCCTGTTCATAATCTCGGCTGATCGTCAAATAGCATTCAACAGCCTTACCGCGAAGTGGACGACCGCAATGCGGACACGAATATGCGGACTTGGAAACCATGTTGCCGCAGTCTGGGCAGTCGTCCAGATTTGCTGATCGTTTTGGTTTGGGTGGCTCCGGTTCTGCCTTGATGTCAGCCAACTCATCGTCACCCCATTCGACATCCATCGGCCCTCCAGCTTCTTCGTCTGGTTCAGGAGCGGCCAATCTAAACTCGTTCTTGCACTTGGAACACTTCACCTTCTTGCCAGACCATTCATCTTTGGCCTTGGCAATCTTTCCGCAGGTTGGACAAGTGGCCTCGAATGTCATTTGTTCTGCCCTTCGTTCACGTTGCCCATCAGGCCATCCACAATCGAAATGTGAATCGTCAAACCTCAGAAGAGTCCGGCAAGTCGGCCAACAGTGCCCGTAGCAACGGCAACAGCACTCACGATGTACACAATATGATAGATTCGCAATAGGGTCTCATCCTCACCGGCCAGCCATGCCAGCACGGGATTGGCCCGTGTGAATACATTCAGGAACTGCTCTGCCAGCTTTTTGTTCCGTTCCCGCCGACGTGCTTTTCTCTCAGGAGCTTGGGCCGCCCACTCGGCTTGACGTTGCTCTATTGCTCTCTGTCGGTCTGCTGCTCTCTGTCGGTCTGCTGCCCTCAGTCTCTCTGCATCGCCGCCATTCGAGTGACCGATTGCAGTGCTGACACATCGCTGGCCTACCGTTCAATCGTCCGCCGCAGTGAAGACACTTTTCGCGGTTGTCCACAGCGAACGCGGCGAGTAGTCCCAAGGGGCCAAGTAGAAAGCCAAGCAAGAATCCAATCCCAACAGCGTTCTTGTTCGCTCCGATGATCGCCCCGACGATTCCGCAGACGATCCAGATTCCGATGACATATTCCATGCCCCACAGCATGCCGAACAAACGATCAGAAATCAAATGAACAAGCCGCAGCCTGAATCAGACTGCGGCTCTTGATGTTCTTGGCGGCTTGTGAGCAAGTCACTTTCTTGAGTGCACCATGTAATGCGTGTTGTCATCAGGTGTGAACTGGAATGTGTCGCCTTCATCCATCGTTGAACACGCCACAAGATTGACGCAGTGGACGACTCCCGCCCGTGTGACCTTTTCAACTCGGGCCAACGGCTTGGTGACTCTCGCGTATTTGGTGGTGAGCAAGTTGCCTTTTCTGAACTTCATATGATGCTCTTCTGATTTCGTCACTCAGCCTGTTTGGAGTTCCCCAGAAATAGTGGACACTGGAATTCGAGCGTAAACTATTTTTGGAGGAACTTTGAATGAGCAAGAAACAGCAATTGGCAAGCAATCGAACTCGGCGTTCGTTCAGCGAGGAATTCA
>CAUZOL010000065.1:0-25371 GCA_963581435.1 Planctomycetota bacterium | reverse complement strand
GCCGCGGCAATCACGCCGTCACAGCCGGGAAACAGTTTCACGCAGGCATCGCGCATGTCGGCCGTCGTTTCGACGCGATGCATTTCGCAGCCCACCGGAGGCGGAAGATTGACCGGCCCGCTGACAAGCACGGATTCGTGGCCACTGTCCTGAATCGCCGCAGCAATGGCGTACCCCATGCGCCCGCTACTGGCGTTGGAAATGTAGCGAACGTCGTCCAGGTATTCACGAGTGGGACCGGCGGTTATTAGGATTCGCATGGGGTTGAGAGTCTAGGGGCAAGAGTCAACGGTTGTGGTGATCAACGTAGGAACGGACGGCGAGGGAGACTCCGAGGCAGACCAACGTACATCCAAACGCTACGGCAATTGGGACGGTCAATTCCAGGAATTGCGGTGGCTGCGGGCTGGCGGCGATGTATTGAAAAGCGACTAACATGCCGACAATCGTGCCGACGAGACCCGATATTGGTGCGAGGACATCAATTGTTCGGGCGGGGCGGTTTGGATTGCACATGGTAGTTGATCGGTTGTTCCCGCGGGCATTGGATCGTTTTGTTTACTTCTTGGGCGGCAGGGCATCGCTGATGTATGCGAGAATTTCTGCGGGTTCGGCCATGCGGCCGGCTCCGGTTTGGCCGCAGCTTAGCCAGCCGGCGGCGGGTTGGATGATGTGGTAGCCGTCGCCCTGGAGGGTGGCGATGTTGCGTTGGACCGACGGTTTGTTCCACATTTCGGTGTTCATTGCCGGGGCGAGCAGAGCCGGGCCGGTGAAACTCAACGCGAGTGTCGAGAGCAAATCGTCGGCCAGTCCGTGGGCGAATTTTGCCAGAGTGTTGGCGGTGGCCGGGGCGACGATGAAGAGTTCGCCGCGACGCGCCAGGCCGATGTGTTCGCCCTGGTGATGTTCCTGCGGTTGGAACACGTGGCGATGCACGGGGCGGTTGGTTAGCGCTTCGAAGGTGGCGGGGCCGATGAATTTCTCGGCCGACGCGGTCATCACGACACTAACGGCCGCGCCGGCCTGAACCAGTTTGCTGGCCAGGTCGGCGGACTTGTAAGCGGCGATTCCGCCGCTTACGCCGAGGATGATTTCACGGCCTTGCATGTTTGAGCCTCAACCGGTCACATCTGCGCGCCGTGCGCTCATGTTGCGGAGAGCCAAGAGCGGAGAGTCGAGAGCCAGAAATATCTGCGTCGATAGATTCTGGCTCTTCGCACTTGTCACTCGACTCTTGGCCGCGGCCGATAGGCCGCGTTAAACGTCGTCCGTGTCGGGGCCGGCGTCTCCCATCAGAGTTTGCAGGTCGGGGGCTTCCTCGGCGACGAGAGCAACCTGGCCCGATGTGTCGAGGAAAATCTTGTCCTGCATGATCTCGGCAACAACGATGACCATGGTGTTGTTCGTCGGCAATTCGACCAACGGTCGGGCACCACGGTTGAGTGCCACCAGTCGCTTTTGAATCAACGAGGTGAGTTGGAAACGGCCACCGACTTTGTTGACAATTTCTTCTTCCTGGAATGCATCGAGCATTAGCTTACGTCCTCTTCAGATTTCAAAATGTCGTTGATCTCACTAATCGTACGGTCAAGTTTGTCGTTGACAATGCAGAACCGATAGCGATCAGCATGTTTCAATTCTTCGCGGGCGGTTTCCAGTCTGCGTTGAATCACGTCCTCAGACTCTGTATTCCGCTCGCGGAGCCGCCGTTCGTAGTCGTCTGGTCTCGGGGTTGTCAGGAAAATCGTCACCGCCTGCGGATAGACCCGCATGACATTCAAGGCTCCCTCGACGTCGATTTCCAGAAACGCCCACGCGTTTTCGTTGCGGGCACGTTCAATCTCCGATTTGAGTGTGCCGTACCAATTTCCTGACTTATGAACTTCCGCGCACTCCAGGAATTTCCCCCGCTCGCGTCGCCGCTCGAACTCCTCAGGTGAGAGGAAATAGTAATCACTGCCATCGACTTCTCCCGGCCTCGCTGGCCGGGTCGTCGCTGAAATACACTTCATCAGTTTCGTGGGAGATACGCTCAGCAGGTGATTGACCACCGTCGTTTTTCCACTACCGGCTGGTCCCGACAGCACCAGAATGCCCGATTGTTGGGTTTCCGACACTGACTTCTCCAAGCGTTCTTCTACCGACGGGACACGACCCGTGGGCTTATTCTACGTTTTGCAGGACTTCCCGCAGTTTTTCGACTGCGGCTTTCATTTCGACCACCGCGTGGGCGATTGTGACGTCGTTCGCCTTCGAGCCGATGGTGTTCACTTCGCGGAAAATTTCCTGCGACAGAAACTCCAGTTTACGCCCTTGCGACTTCTGTGGCTGGAGAAACGCCTCGAATTGTTCGAGGTGCGATCGCAGCCGCGTGATTTCTTCGTTAATGTCACACCGATCTGCAAAGATACTGACTTCTCGCAGCAGATGCGAGTCTTCGACCGCGCCGCCTGCGGCGTCGAGCATTTCGCGAACCCTGTCGAGTAATTTGTTGCGATAATCGGCGACGACCTGCGGTGCCTGTGCGGCGACCTGATCCAACTGCTTCGCAATCACGGCGGCGTTGGCTTGCAGGTCGCGTTGCATCGCTTCGCCTTCCGTTTCGCGAAAGGCACATAAATTTTTGAGTGACTCAACGAGCGCCTCGTTGATGGCGGGCCAATCCTGAGAGATGTCCCGCGATTCGCTTTCGGCTTCGCTGACAATTCCCGGCAACTGCAGCAGATCTCCCAGATGAGAGGGCATCGCCAGGTGCATCGAACTGGCGAGTTCGTTCATCTGCCGCCAGTAGTTGGACAGGACATCGTGATCGAGCCGAAATTCCTGTCCGCCGTGCAGTCGTTTAATGCGCAGCGTGACGTTAACCGTTCCCCGGGTGATTTTGCCGCGAATAACCTTTTCGATTTCACTTTCGAAGGCGGCATACGCATCGGGCAGCCGCGAGGAAATCTTGAGGTAGCGGTTATTGACCGATCGAACCTCGATGGCGATGCTCGATCGCTCGGTTTGTGTTCGGGCGTCGCCGAACCCGGTCATGCTTAACAGCACGTCTACGTCTTTCTGCTTTGCAAAGATGGGCCGCAACTTGTGTGCGAAATCGACAACGCACCGCGAGCGGTATGACTTCGCCTTGGCCAAGTGCTTATTTAGTGCGTTATTCGCTACCGTCGTCGTCGGTGGGCTTGTTCTCGGCTGAGTCGTCCGACGACTTGTCGTCGGTATCGTCACCTGACGCCGTGCCATCGGCGGTCGTGTCGTCCGCTGTCGTGTCATCGCCCGGTGGGATGATGAGTCCGCCACCTTCGCCGTCAGCATCCGCGTCGTCTCCAAGCACATTGATTTCCGATGGAGCATTGCCGCCGCCGGGAAATCGTCCCGACGAATCGTGATACATCGCCATGCCGGTCACACCCGCTAGGACAACCCATGCGAGGGCCATGCCGATAGTAATCTTCGTGAAGACGTCGCCCGCCTTCGTACCGAACGCACTCTGTCCACCCATTCCGCCCAATGCACCGGCCAAGCCGCCTCCGCGGCCCCGTTGGAGCAAAATAATGAACATGAGCAGAACGCTGACAATCATCAGCAGAATTGCGAGAATGACTGACCACATACCTCTGACCTTTGATTTGGTGCTGCTGCTGGTTGAGTTGCCGTACTAACTGCCCGCCAACTCGACGGCGGCTTCGATAATTGCGTTGAACTGGTCGGCTTTCAGGCTGGCACCGCCAACCAGTGCGCCATCGACGTTCGGCTGTCCCAACAGTTCGCCTGCGTTTTCCGGCTTGACGCTGCCTCCGTACAGAATCCGTGTCCGGTCGGCCACTTCGGAATTGTAGCGATTGGCGAGCCATTTGCGAAGGTGATCGTGAGCGGATTCTGCCTGATCGGGCGAGGCGGTCTTTCCGGTGCCAATTGCCCAGACCGGTTCGTAGGCGATGACGACGTTTTCCATCGCCTTTTTATCAACATTTGTCAGCCCGCCAGCCATTTGCCGATCGAGGACGGAATCGGTCTCTTCCGCTTCGCGTTCGCTCAGCAATTCACCAACGCACAGAATGACTTTGAGGCCGCCGGCCAGGGCAGCTTCGACTTTCTTCCCGGTGATTTCGTCTGTTTCGCCCAGCACGTGACGGCGTTCACTGTGTCCCAGAATCACCTGAGTGCAGCCGACGTCCAGCAGCATTTCGACCGAGACTTCGCCGGTGAATGCCCCTGCGGATTCAAAGTATGCGTCCTGTGCACCCAACTCAACGTGGCTGTCGGCGGTCACGCCTGCGACGGGCAGCAGATAAGGCGATGCGGGGGCCACGAGGACATCGACGGGACTGTCGCCCGCCGGTCTTGCCGCAACGAGATCAGTCGCGAGAGCTTGGGCCGCTGCCCGCGTGAGGTTCATTTTCCAGTTGCCGGCGATGAAATAACGTCTCATTGTCTCTGTATCCGGATTGAGGGGGGATTGCGGTCTGTGGCCAGACAGCAATTGAGTTCAGGCGGTAATCTGTTGAAGTACTCTATCAAATCTCAGCCAACGGGTGCCACTGGCGTGTCGCCAGTGCATCGCGGTGGGCACTGGCGACACGCCAGTGGCACCCAACTCGTCAAGCGAGTTTGGGCGTGGTACCACTTGACAGTTGGCGGCGGGTATCAATCGAGCGGGGCACTCTGCGGAAACGAGCCGAGAACGTTCAATGCGACTGCGCCGACGGCCAGTTGCTGCAGCGTTCGGGCGACGCGGGCTTCCTTTTCGTGGCCTTCGAAATCGAGAAAGAACAGGTAGCCCCCCTGCGGTCCGCGAATGGGGAAGGACTCGATCCAGGTGAGATTGATTTTGTTCTTCTTGAAAATCGCCAGTGCGTCGGACAGCGCCCCGGGTTTGTGAGGTACCTGCAACAGCAATGCCGTGCGGTCTTTCCCGGACGATTTGTTGGTGTCGTGACCAATCACGGCGAACCGAGTCACGTTGTTGGCGTTGTCTTCAATCTTCTCAGCGATCAGCTGCAAATCGTACTCAACGGCAGCCTGCCTGCTGGCAACGGCTGCTGCCCCCTGTTTATCGCGGGCCAATTGGGCGGCAGTCGAAGTGCTGGTGACCTCGATGTGCCTGGCTTGGGGCATGTTGCGGCTGAGCCAGTCGCGGCATTGCGAAAGCGCCTGCGGCTTGCTGTAGACCTCGGTCACCTCGCCGCGCGGGCAGCGGGCCAGCAAGTTGTGGTGCACGCTCATCAGCACTTCGCCACAAATCCGCAGCGGCAACCGCGTGAACATGTGCAGTGTATCGACAACCCGGCCATCGGTGCTGTTTTCGATGGGCACCAACCCATACTCGGCGTGTCCGCGATTCACTTCTTCAAAGACGGCAGCAATTGTGCTGACTGGAACAAGATCGGACCATTCGCCGAACCGCTCGATGGCCGCCAGGTGGGTGAAGCTGAAAGACGGCCCAAGATAGGCAATGCGAATTTGCTTGACGTTCTGGCGGGCTGCACTCAGGATCTCCCGAAAGACACCGCGGACGGCGTGGTTGGGCAGCGGACCACGATTGGCTTCGCCCAATTCGGCCCACAACGCATCTTCGACCTGCGGTTCGAACAGCGGTGCCTTGGCCTGCTTGCGTGCTTCAAGCAGCTTTGTCGTTATGTTGGCGCGTTTGTTGATGAGTCGGAGAATGCTGCGGTCGAGTTGTTTGATTTCCGACTCGCGCGATGCCTTGCGGCTGCGCGGGACCGCCTTTTTGACTGTTTTCCTGACTGTCTTCTTAGCGGGAGACTTCCGGCTGGCGCTCGTCGATTTCGAAGCACTCTTCTTTTTCGACGTTTTGGATGTTGCCGTTTTCTTGGCGTGGCTTCGCGTTCCCTTACCTTTGCTTACCGCCTTGCGCACGACCTTCTTCTTGCGAACCACCTTCTTGGATGATGCGGCACTCTTCTTGGTGCGTTTTTTTGCCATTGGAGCCCTTCAGGCGGTCTTGGGGTGCCTTAGAACATCTTCACGCAGAGAGACTTTGTTCCAGCACAGTAGGTTGTTGTGTCGATCTATGATGAAAGTCGTTAACTGACAATGGCTTATGGGAAATCTGTCGGGCGGTTTTCGTTCATCTGGCGCGGGAATAACAGGCCTGACTGCCGAGGCAAACTCAGTGATATTCGGCAAATTTCGTCGCCAAACAGAGTTAAGTGTTTTACTGCTCCAAGAATACGGTGTCAAGCAGGTGCAGTGTCCGTTTGATCATGCCGGGGGCCGTTGCTTACCGCAATCGAAAGACTTTGCGCACTCTACCGCGTTGCTGTGTGATCTAGTGGTGTCCCGTACCGCCCAATCTTCAGCCAGGTCATCACACGGCCTCGATTGGGGAGACTGCCAAAGTGACACTCTCGGCATCTGAGGAACAGATCCGGGCAGGTGCCAAACTGGCAGTTTTTCAGGAGTACGATGCTGGAGTCGTCCGGAGTGATTGTTTGTAATATCTATTGTTGTAATGGGTTATGTTCTGAAGTTATTCTGTAGACCAATTGGCACATAGTTTGCGTTTTTCAGGAGCCGTACCCCAGATTCAGCATCGAGCCAAGCGTGTTTTCTGGCAAGGGGTAAACGATCAAACCAAGTTAGCTGTGGATTCACCCCCGCATCATGCGGGATGGTATACAAAACAGGTGATAGGAGAGAGCGGATGGCGGTTACAGGCGAAAAAGTCATTGGTATCGATTTGGGAACCACCAACTCCGTCGTTTCGGTGATGGAAGGGGGCGAGGCGAAAGTCATTGCCAACTTGGAGGGCAACCGGATTACGGCCAGCGTCGTCGCTTTCACCGACAAAGGGGAGACCCTTGTTGGCGAGCCGGCCAAACGGCAGGCGGTCACCAATCCGACCAACACCATCTACTCCATCAAGCGATTCATGGGCCGGCGTCACAGCGAAGTGGCAGCCGAGGAAAAAATCGTCCCTTACGAAATCGTTGGCGGTCCGTCCGACTACGTCAAAGTCAAAGTGCAGGACAAAGAATACACGCCGCCGGAAATCTCCGCGCTGATTTTGCGAAAGCTCAAAGAAGCAGCCGAAAGCTATCTTGGTCATACCGTCAACAAGGCTGTCATCACAGTACCCGCGTACTTTAATGATGCCCAACGGCAGGCGACCAAGGACGCCGGCCAGATTGCCGGGCTGGAAGTGGCTCGCATTATTAACGAGCCGACGGCCGCCGCGTTGGCGTACGGAATGGACAAGAAACGCGAAGAAAAGATCGCCGTCTTCGACCTCGGCGGCGGAACGTTCGACGTCTCAATTCTCGAAGTGGGCGACGAACTCGTCGAAGTTCTCAGCACCAACGGCGATACCCACCTGGGGGGCGACGATTTCGACGAAGAACTCATCAACTTCATTGCCGACAGTTTCAAGAAGGAACAAGGCATCGATCTGCGGGATGATGCCATGGCTTTGCAGCGTCTGCGCGAAGCGGCCGAAAAGGCGAAGAAAGAACTTTCCAGCTCACAAACCACCGACATCAACCTGCCATTCATCACGGCCGATGGCAGCGGTGCCAAGCACCTGCAGATGTCCGTGACGCGGGCAGAATTCGAGAAGCTCATCGACTCGTTAGTCGAGCGATGCCGTAAGCCGGTGCAGAACGCGCTGAAGGACGCGAAACTCGATCCCAGCCAAATCGATGAGGTTGTTCTCGTCGGCGGTTCGACCCGCGTCCCTAAGGTGCAGGAATTTGTCAAGCAAATGTTCGGCGGCAAAGAGCCGCATAAGGGCGTTAACCCCGACGAAGTCGTCTCGGCCGGTGCTGCCATTCAAGGCGGTATCATCGCTGGCGACGTCAAGGATGTTGTCCTGCTTGATGTCACGCCTCTCTCGCTCGGCATTGAGACCGAGGGCGGAATTATGACCAAACTGGTCGAACGAAATACAACGATTCCCACCACCAAGAAGGAAACCTTCTCCACCGCAGCCGACAACCAGACGGCCGTTACCGTCCGTGTGTTTCAGGGCGAGCGACAGATGGCCAGCGACAATCGTTTGCTTGGGCAGTTCAATTTGGAGGGTATTCCGCCGGCACCGCGCGGTCTGCCGCAGATTGAAGTGGCCTTCGACATCGACGTCAACGGCATCCTCAGTGTGACGGCCAAAGACGTCGCTTCGGGCAAGGAGCAGACGGTTCGCATCGAGGAATCGAGCGGACTCTCCGAGTCGGAAATCGATTCGATGCAACAGGACGCCGAGTCACATGCCGAGGAAGACAAGAAGAAACGCGAATTGGCCGAAGCGAAGAACAACGCCTCACGGCTCGTGTACGACACCGAAAAACTGATGACGGAGCACGCCGACAAATTGGATGACGAGTCGAAGACCGTCATCGAGAGTTCCATCGAGAAGGTCAACGCCGCGCTTGCTGCCGACGACATGGAAGCCATCACGAGTTCTCTCGCCGAGTTGGAGCAGGCGACACACGCTCTCTCCAAACACATGTATGATGCCGCCCAAGAAGCGGAAGCCGCGGGCGGCGACGGCAGTTCACCGGAAGCCGAGTCGGATGCCTCCGGTGACGAAGAGGTTATTGACGCAGAATTCGAGGCCAAAGAATAGGCGTTCTTCCCGGCGGCCGCGCAATTGCGCGGCCGCACGGAAACTCGTTTACACATCATCAATCGCTTGCGGTTTAGCGAATCCACAACCAGCACCCTGTCAATCCGTCGCTAAACCGGTCGAATTCAATCACGTCCACTCACCACCAGCGCCCTCGTTGCGCAAACACATCACGGAGAAGCGCCATGTCGTTTCGCCTCGATAAACTCACCGTCAAAGCTCAGGAAGCCGTCCAGCGCGCCCAGCAAACCGCACAGGACAGCGGGCATTCTGAATTAGCCGCTCTGCACCTGGCGCAATCGCTCCTGGGGGAAGAGCAGGGCGTCATCCGTCCGTTGCTCGACAAAATTGGCGCGAACGTCAATCAACTCCGCTCCACCATCGACAGCGAGTTGGGCCGCTTGCCGAAGGTCTCCGGCGGCGGATACCAGGTATCCGCTGCGCCTGCCTTCATGCAGGTTCTCGAAAACGCGCAGCAACAGGCCGACCGCATGCAGGACGAGTTTGTCTCGACCGAACACTTGCTCCTCGCGCTCACCCACATCGACGATCAGGCCAAGCGGTTGCTTGAACTGGCCGGTGTCGAAGAAGATGATGTTCTCACTGCGCTGAAATCCATTCGCGGAGGCCAAACCATCACCGACCAAAACCCCGAAGACAAATACCAGGCCCTGCAACGCTACGGACACGATCTCGTCGAACTCGCCCGCAAGGGGAAGATCGATCCGGTCATCGGACGCGACACCGAGATCCGCCGCGTCGCCCAAATCCTATCCCGGCGTCGAAAAAACAACCCCGTCCTCATCGGTGAAGCCGGCGTCGGTAAGACCGCCATCGTCGAAGGTCTCGCCCACCGAATCGTCAGAGAAGACGTCCCCCAAAGCCTGAAAAATAAAAGCGTCATCGCGCTCGACATGGGCGCACTCGTTGCCGGGGCCAAGTTTCGGGGCGAATTCGAAGACCGCCTCAAGGCCGTCCTTCGTGAAGTGCAGGAGGCCGAAGGTAGCGTCATTCTCTTCATCGACGAAATGCACACTGTTGTTGGTGCCGGTGCCGCCGAAGGGGCGATGGATGCATCGAACCTGTTGAAGCCCGCGCTCGCTCGTGGCGAACTTCACTGCATCGGTGCCACCACCCTCGACGAATACCGCAAGCACGTCGAAAAAGATCCTGCGCTTGAACGTCGGTTTCAACCGGTTGTCGTCCAGGAACCGAACGTCGAAGACACCATCTCGATTCTTCGCGGTCTGAAAGAACGTTACGAGTCGCATCACGGCGTCAAAATCACCGACGATTCGCTCATCGCCGCCGCCACCCTCAGCGACCGTTACATTGGCGACCGCTTTCTGCCGGATAAGGCGATCGATCTTATCGACGAAGCGGCCAGTCGGCTTCGCATGGAAATCGATTCGATGCCCGCCGAAGTCGATGAGGCCACCCGGAACCTCACCCGTATGCAAATCGAAGCTGCCGCGCTGGCCAAAGAGAAGAGTGCCGACAGTCAACAGCGGCTCGAAGACCTCAAGCGGCAAATCGCCGATCACGAAGAAGAGGTCAACGCGCTCAAAGCACGCTGGGAAGTGGAGCAGGCCTCGCTCGGCCAACGGCAGCCGTTGCACGAAGAAATCGATCGGCTCCGCACCGAGTACGATCAGGCGTTCGCACAGGCTCGACGGACTAATCAGAACGACGACTACATCCGCGCCCAGGAAGTCCAACAGCAGTTGCAGACAGCCGAAGGCAACCTCGCGGCACTTGAACAGCGATCCGCTGCGGAAGACTCCGACGAGTCGGAGCAACCGCGACTGCTTCGTGAAGAGGTCACCGAAGAAGACATTGCCAAGGTTGTCAGCCTTTGGACCGGCATTCCCGTTGCCCGCATGATGCAGGCCGAACGCGAGAAACTCATTCACATGGAAGAGGGCATTCATCAGCGGATGATCAACCAGACCGAAGCGGTCTCGGCCGTCTCCAATGCCGTTCGCCGCGCGCGTTCCGGTCTGCAGGATCAGAATCGCCCCATCGGTTCGTTCATCTTCTTAGGCCCGACCGGTGTCGGCAAAACCGAACTCTCCAAAGCACTGGCTGAGTTCCTCTTCGATGACGAACGCAGCATGGTTCGCATCGACATGAGCGAATTCATGGAACGGCATTCCGTCGCCCGTCTCATCGGTGCGCCGCCCGGTTACGTTGGCTATGAAGAAGGGGGCCGACTCACCGAAGCGGTGCGTCGCAATCCGTATTGCGTACTGTTGCTCGATGAAATCGAAAGGGCTCACCGTGACGTCTTCAACATCCTGCTGCAACTCTTAGACGACGGTCGCCTGACCGACGGGCAGGGCCGCACGGTCGATTTCTCGAACACCATTGTCATCATGACATCCAACATCGGCAGCCAGCACATTGTCGATCTGGCCGGCCAGGATCGTGAAGAGGAAATTCGCGACAGCGTGATGGACGCGCTGCGTAGCGAATTCCTCCCCGAATTCCTCAACCGCGTCGATGACGTCATCGTTTTTCATCCACTCGGGAAGGCCGAACTCCGCCAGATCGTCGATCTGCAACTCACGCGGCTCGCCGAGCAACTGGAGAACAACGGCTACAACCTCGAAGTCACCGACAGCGCCCGCGACCTGTTAGCCAGTGAAAGCTACGACCCGGTGTACGGTGCGCGCCCATTGAAAAAGAGTCATCCAACAACGCCTGCAAAACACCCTCGCCAACGAAATCCTCGCCGGCAATTTCACCGAAGGCGCCACAATAAAAATCGACGCCGCCCCAGATGGGTTTATTTTCAGCGCCGAATGAAGCGCATCATTTAGCCGTCCCGCTCGCGGGCCGTGGCTGCATGAGTTAATTCCACTTCCGAGTCTCCAAAAAAGATCCGCAATAGCAAAACAACAATTCGTCCAGGAATGGTTGGATCACCTCGAAGCAACGCTTGAACGGGAGGCAAAGCTTGTTGGTCTATTTTCGCACGGTGGACTTGTCCGTCACGCGCGTGAGTTTGTCGTGAAGCAGATTCTACGAAGGATACTTCCACCTGCTCCCGGATCCCCAATTCGATCCGCGGCTCACGCTGGAGAATCCGCTTCATGATGCGCTGATTCGCAAGCTTCAACAACTTGCCGAGGTGAAGACCGAAAACATTACGCTTGCGGAATTTCGTGAAGCGACGGGGGTTGGGTATCGGCTGATTGTTCGGCAGTTCGGTCGTTGGAGTGATTTTCGCAAAGCTGCCGGTTTGTCAGCGCATGGCAAACGCCGGGGATGGGGGGCTTATACTGACGAGCAAATTCTCGAAGCACTCCAGCAGCTTGTGGAAGAGCAGGGCGAGCGCGTGACCGGAGTCGATTTCACCCGCGCGACCGGCATTTCGCAGAAGGCGGTCACCGGACACTTCGGGGGTTTCGCGGAACTTCGTCGTCGGGCAGGTTTGGAGCCGGAGCAGCGCCGCCCGCCGCACTTTTCCGATGACGAACTCCTCGCAGAGTATCATCGCGTCGCAATTCGTCTGGACCGCATCCCCACTTGTGATGAAATCAACCGTCTCGCCCGCATTTCGATGTGCACGCTTTACCGCCGTATCGGGGGCAAACGGCAAATCGCACGCAAGTACGCCGGCTACCTCCGCCGCCTCAAATCCAGATGACAACGATGACGCCTCATGCCAATGCACGGCCAGTGCTCGGGCATTCCCGCCGGCCGCTTGCCGCGTCAATCGAAAATCATCCCCAATGCACCACAGTTTTCGCGGTAACTTCTTGACGCATCGGGTTTTCGGCGTTAGAAGTAACCTAATGTCACGTTGAGGTTCCGCCGCCTGGATTTGCGACGGTGCTGACTTTGCCTATCCCCCCGTGGATGGCAGGCCGTTTTGTTTCTTCAAAAGAGGATTGCTGCAATCGAGACATCGCACAGGGTGAACGAACAGGTCCGCATTTCGCCGGTTCGTGTGGTCGACCATGAAGGGGAAATGTTGGGCGTTATGCCCACGGAAGAAGCTCAACAGGTTGCTGTCGAAGCGGGCCTCGATCTCGTCGAAGTTGCCCCCGAAGCCAAACCTCCCGTTTGCCGCATAATGGACTACGGGAAGTTTAAGTACGAGCAGAAGAAACGCCGTGAAAGTTCCAAGTCGAAGCACACGCACGTTAAGGAAATTCGTCTGCGGCCCAAAACCGGCGCGCACGATATTGACTTCAAAGTCAAACGGGCGCGAACCTTTCTCGGTCAGAAGGATAAGGTGAAGATCAACGTCATCTTTCGTGGCCGTGAGAATGCTCACCACGATCGCGGGCGCGAAATGCTGAAGGATATCATTGTACTACTCGAAGACATTGCAAAAGTGGAGAAACCGCCCAGCATGGACAGCGGACGGACTATGTCCACTATTCTTGCTCCGAAGGTTTGAATACAGCAGAAATCGACGCCCAAACCACCCCAGCTTCCACCGCGGGTTGCCGTTTGGCGAACTTGTGGGGATGATTCTCCAAAATTTTCGTCCCCTTCGGTGGTAACAACCCACGTTCGCCCGCTATAATCCCGCTTTTCTTAACTAGCCGCCACGCAGTTACCGTTACGGTCATACACTATGCCAAAGCAGAAGACCCACAAGGGAATGAAGAAGCGGTTCAAAGTCACCGCTTCGGGTAAAGTCAAGCACCGCAAGGCTTTCCGTGGACACCGTCTTAGCCATAAGTCGGCCAGGCGGCGTATGCAGCTACGTGGCGACAACGTGGTTGTGGGAACCGAAGCGAAGAAAATCGCTGACGCTCTGCGTCCCGGTGCCTGAAAAAGATTTCAACGAACCGCGTCACAATAACCGCTTGCGGTTTCGCGGACCTTAAAACTCCAAGGACCAGAGAACCCCATGAGAGTTCGAATCGGACCAGCTCGCCGTCGGAAAAAGGCTCGGCTGTTCAAAGAGGCACGGGGGAATTTCGGTGGTCGCAGCAAGTTGTTGCGGACTGTCAAAGAAACCGTCATTCGCTCCCGTGCGTATTCGTATCGTGATCGTCGCACCCGCAAACGCGAGTTTCGGAAGCTGTGGATCACCCGGCTGTCGGCCGCCTGTCGGATGCGCGGAATGCATTATTCTACCTTTATTCACGCGCTCAGCCAGTCCGACATCCTGCTTAACCGCAAGACCCTCAGTGAGTTGGCGATCTCCGATCCGCTCATCTTCGACGAGATCTTCGCAGCGGTCAGCCAGAACGTCGCCTAACCAACCGATCCCCCTCTCCCGCTGGGAGAGGGCTGGGGCGGGTGAGGGCCGTGTTTTCGTGTCCTACTTCCCCTACGTGGGTGCCATTGGCGTATCGATCGTGTGCCACTAGCGTGTCGCCAGTGGCAGGACGAGCCACTCGAAGCTGACGGCCGAAAGCTGAAAGCTAATCCATGGACCCCATCGCCGCCTTCGACCAATTCGAGCAGACCGCACTCGCTGCAATCGCAGCCGCCGCTGATTCTGCGGTGCTCGAGGCCGTCCGCGTCGAATACCTGGGCAAGAGCAAGGGCCGCCTCCGCGATCTGCAGTCGCTGGTCGGTAAGGCCGAAAAGCAGCAGAAGCCTCTGCTTGGCAAACGGTTCAACGAAATCAAGAACGGCGTCACCGCTGCGCTCGATGCTCGAAAAGAGAATCTCACCGCGCCGAAAACTGCGGCCGCCGGCCTCGACGTTACGCTGCCCGGTTCGC
Source organism: Planctomycetota bacterium (assembly GCA_963581435.1). Taxonomy (GTDB): domain Bacteria; phylum Planctomycetota; class Planctomycetia; order Planctomycetales; family Planctomycetaceae; genus JABISG01. The sequence continues at coordinate 11,089 of CAUZOL010000065.1, read as the reverse complement.
CCGTTGAATTCGGCCGTCGGCATCCACTCATTCAGACGATCGCAGAATTCAAGGACATCATCGGCCGTTTCGGGTTCTCGGTCGCCGAAGGGCCGGAGATTGAAGACGAACACCACAACTTCGTTGCCCTCAACATTCCGCCCGAACATCCGGCCCGCGATCCGCTCGAAAACTTCTATCTCGCTGTCGCAGAGAAGAGCAATCCGACGGCAAACGGCGACCCCGCGCCACGACTGCTTCGCAGTCAAACGTCGAACGTGCAGATTCGTGTGATGGAACAGTCGAAACCGCCCGTCCGCATCGTTTCGCTCGGCCGCGTTTACCGGCCCGACACCATGGACGCGACGCACTCGTGCATGTTCCACCAGATGGAAGGGCTGATGGTCGCCAAGGATGTGACGATGGCCCAGCTCAAAACCGTGCTGACAATGTTCGCCAGTGCCTATCTCGGCCACGACGTTCCGTTGCGGTTTCGGCCGTCGTTCTTCCCCTTCACCGAGCCGTCGGTTGAGGTCGATGTCCTCTGGGATGAGAGCGGCTGGGTTGAACTTGGTGGCGCAGGTATGGTCGATCCCAACGTGCTTGCTGCCGTCGGCTACGATCCCGAAGAAGTTTCCGGTTTCGCCTTCGGTCTCGGCATCGAACGGTTCTGCATGAAGCGGCATCAGATCAACGACATCCGCCGCTTCTACGAAAACGACGTCCGCTTTCTGCGCCAGTTTTGAGCAATCGCCCGCAAAGCCCACGGGCTGCGTCCCGTGGGATTCTCTCACGGCAGGAAACTGTCAACAACCACCGCACCGTCGTGCGCCTCGAGCCGTACTTCGCCGTCACATTCCGCCGGTATCAACGCGGTCCGACCACGCTCCAGTGTCATTGTCTCCCCGGCACAGTGAAGCGTGACCCCGCCCTCCACCACCATCAGCACGTGAAACCGATTGTCTGATGCAAATGTCGTGCTGGCCTGATTTTGCAGTGTGTGGCGGTGAATCACAAAGTATTCGCCACGGACAAGCTCTTCCAACGTGTGGCCGTCACGCTCGGTGATGGTCTGCGGCAAGACCCGCGATACTGGTCCCCGCGTAAAATCTGTTGCAGCCAATCCGTCTTCAATATGCAGTTCGCGCGGTTCGCCGTCGCTTCCTAGCCGGCCCCAGTCGAACAGCCGAAAAGTGATATCGCTCATCTGTTGGATTTCGGCCAGCAGGATTCCCTCGCCGATGGCATGCACTGTACCCGCCGGTATGAACACGCAGTCGCCGGCAGTCACGGTGAACGAATGCAACAGGTCTTCCGCTGTTCCGGCTTGTAATGCCGAATCCAACTCATCGCGGCCCACACCCTCTTTCAGGCCGGCGTACAACCGGCTGCGTGGCTCTGCTTCAATAATGACCCACGCTTCAGTCTTGCCGTTTTCCTGCGGATCGTACTTTACTGCCAATTCGTCGTTCGGGTGGACCTGTAAGCTGAGCCGATCATGCGCATCGAGAAATTTGATAAGCAACGGAAATTGTTTGCAGATTCGTTCGGCACCAAACAGTTCGCGAGTTTTTTTTTCGACTAGCTGCCTCAGCGTCCAGTTCCGGAAATCCCCCAGTGAAACAATGCTCTGGTCGTCACCGTGGTCGGCAATCTCCCAACTCTCGGCATAGTCGGCCTGTTTGCCAATCGGCTTTTTCAGCACCGAGCCCAACCGCTGTCCACCCCAGCGAATTCGCTTCAGAATTGGTTCAAACACCAGCGGTTGCATCGTTCTTGTGTCCGTCACTGGGGCAATTGGTTGGTCGTCGATTTCTATGGAAATCCAACATCACTTGTGATTTCGCGCACCCTCGGTGCGTTTTTGCTCTGAATCAATTTCAGCAGTCAACTACAGGCATTCCCGCAGTCGAAAATCACTCGGTGGCATCTCTGGATTGTATCCATTTTTCTTTCGGCACAACCAGACATTTTCGATTCGAATGGCACAAGATTTTTGTTTGCTGCTTTTCCTTGGAGTTGTTATACTTCGCCCTTTATCAAACAGCGGCTCGCCGTATGTCTCTCTGGCATGCGCGCTGTTTATCGCGTTTGATCTGCACGGAGACTTGCAGTGAATCAATTCGAATTTGACGTGTCGGTTGGCGACGTCCTCTGTTTGGGAAATCGCACCGTCACAGTTGTTGATATCGACGGCCCCAATGTCAGCTTTCAAGTTGACCGTGACGATGACTTTGTCGCCGCAGCAGTTGGTGGGGCGCACGCTGCCTCAATCTCGCTGGGCGAGACAGACTGACGACGCCGGGTTCGCTCCAAGGGTGCGTCGTTCGTGAGTACGCACTCGAAGCGTCAGCGATCTTACGGTTAGCGGTCTTTCAGTCATCAGATGACTGAAAGCTCAATCGTTCTCTGCGCTGAGTGTGGCGACCGCTTCGTCTACCGTTTCGGACAGCGTCCAAAGTCGGTCGAGATGCGTTACTTCGATCACCTCGCGGCAGTAGGGGGTCAGCCCGCTGATGCAGAACCGCCCTCCCTCTTCCGAGTTCAACCGGTTCCATGCACGAAACAGGGTCTCGATAAAAGCCGACCCAAAGAATTTTGTGTGCGAAAGGTCGACGACGACCAGCGGCGGATTGGCAGACTGAGCAACGTCAAGAATAACGGACGAAGCATCTTTCAGGACAGCTTCATCCACATTCTCGAACTCAGGCCCCAGCAAGACCACGGTCACGCCGTTGCGTTGTTCAACCACCGGTTTTTGTGCACCTGCCATCAACTCGTCAGATCAACTCCAAAAAGTGAAAGGCTTTCTACCTCCGGGAAACTCCCGTCAGGAATTACTTCCTGAGAGGGTACTGCTATCACTTACAACCCATTCGGAATGCGACGTGTCGGAATTCAAACTGTTACCGGCCGACGTGAGTGTAATTTCGCAAGTTGCAAATGCAGTGGGTGTTTATCCTACTGTCTCAGTCCACATTGTCAACGGGCGATCAGAGAGGGGCAGGGCGCGCCAGGCTGGTTTCTCCAACGGGTCATGTCCGGCGTGATTAGTACTCAGGTTCTCTTCTTTTGATCAACACCCGAATTCGCAATCATGCCGCCTCGATCGATGTGCATTCCGTTGGAACCAACTCGCCCGCGCTGCAGTATAGCAAGGCGTTGCCTCGTTTGCCGACCGTTCGAGCGGCTTCGGTTTTTCGTAGGCAATAGGCCATTTTCTGTGCCAACCAGCGTGGAATTTCCGACGTGTGAGCGATGTCGGCAGTGGTGAAGGGGGTCGGCAACTGCGGCGACAGCATTGAAAGCAGATCGCCGAGGGTTGCCAACCGCAGGCGTTTTCCCAGTGATGTCAGCTTGCGGTCTTCCACGCGGTATCCTTTGCTGCGTCGCCGACGTTTCTGTGCCGGCACGCGGTGTTCCTCTTGTTCGGTTAGAATGGCTTCAATTGTCAGCCGGGGATGTGGAAAGACGTTGACGAAGTGCACCAGATCGTCGAACAGGTTGTGAAACGTCTGCTTCGTCGGACTGTAGCGGGCCGACTTCACACGGCCGCCGCGTTTGGTTTTATTGACCAGGTATTTGCGGGCTGCCAGCGGTTTGACGACCAGCACGTCGTGGTTTTCGAGCAGGTCGCGAATTTTTTCGCGAATGGCTCCCAGCGAGCCGTATTGAATCTCAACCAATTGGCCGTCGCGCACCGCATCAATCCGGTAACCATCGACGGTCACTTCCTGCTCCGCCGTACTGCTGGAGTAGAGCGTTTTAAGTTGTCGATGCAGGCTGGTTTCCATGTGAAAACACGTAGAGTTTGAGAGACGTGGCGCAAGTAAGACGGAAGGGATGGTAGTGGTTCACGGAATGTCGGTCCAGATAAACAGCGGCGACTTCCAGCTGCGACTCAACGAGTCGCAGACGTTTGCGATGCGTTGCATCGCAGCTGCGTGCGAAAATGGGCAATCGATAGGGTCTTTTCGACGATTCCATGCAGGTTTTTCACCCGTGATGACGCCGCACACTTGTTTGACTTGCTCAGAGCGGGCATGATCGGGGTTCAGGGGACTCATTCATTCTAGTTTCCCTCGAATTCTCAAAACAATTCTGACTGGGATTGGCATACATCGCCGAGGAGCTGCGCCGTGGATCAAATGTTGTTATTTGCCGCCGAAGAGGCCGCCAAGCCTGCGTTGGAGTGGGGTTTGCGAATTCCGCTCTCGACGATGCACTTCCTGGAGTTTGCAATCTGGGGAGCGTGGTGGGTCATCCTGGGTAATTACCTGGATTCACTAGGTTTCTCTCGGCAAAACATCGGCCGCATCTATGCAACGATTCCCATTGGGTCGGTGATTGCTCCGATGTTCGTCGGTACGATCGCTGATCGCTACTTTGCCAGCGAACATGTGATGGCAGTCTCCCATCTGCTGGGGGCTGGGCTGCTGTTCTGGATGACCAAAATTCGTACGCCGGGACAGTTTTTTGTCGTCGCGCTGCTGTACGCCATCGTCTTTTCTCCGACGTTGGCGATTGTGAATTCCATCGTGTTTGCCCATGTCCCCGATGCAACACGAGATTTTCCCACGGTTCGGGTGCTGGGGACAATTGGTTGGATTCTGGCTGGGTTGTCGCTCAAGTTTGTCTTGAAGCCGGGGGAGCCGGTCAATAATCGCCCCATTTTGATTGCTGCAGCGCTGTCGTTGGTGCTGGGGATCTTCTCCTTCATGCTGCCGCATACGCCGCCCACCGCAAAAGAAGGCGAGATCCCGTTCTTGCAGGCGTTTCAGTTGCTGAACGATCCCTCGTTTGCCGTCTTTTTCGGCGTTTCGTTCTTCATTACGATCGCATTGGCATTCTATTTCAGCTTCACGGCGATCTACCTCGAAAGCAATTCTGGCGTGAAGTCGGAGAATATTGGTCCGTTGATGAGTATCGGTCAGATCGTCGAAATCGGCTTCATGTTTACTCTCGGGTGGTTCCTCAAAGAGATGGGCATGCGGTGGGTTCTCATTGCCGGCATGGCGGCTTGGGGAGTTCGGTATGCGTTGTTCGCCGCCGGGCGTCCTTTTGCGCTTGTTCTTATTGGAATTGCGTTGCACGGAATCTGCTTTGACTTTTTCTTTGCTGCTGGTTTCATTCACGTCGAAAACACGGCTCCCAAGGCGATTCAGGCGAGCGGCCAGGCATTGTTTGCCGTGCTGACATATGGATTGGGCATGTGGATAGGAAGTGAGGCATCCGGTTGGCTGAATCAATGGGCGACTACCGAGACGACCGATCCGGAGACCGGGGAAATTGTCAAGGAGACGAACTGGCAGCTGTTCTGGACTGTCCCCTGTGTGGGTGTCGTCGTTTGCCTGCTGGCTTTCGTCTTGTTGTTCTAGTCGCTGGCGAATAGACCAGGAAACTCAATCAGCGCACGCCTCGCAATTCCTGATAGAATGAACCTGTCAGGATCGGCGATTTAGCCGCCCCGCTTGCGGGGCGTGTTGTCGCGCGATCTCACGGGGCGCAGCCCGTGGGCTTTGAGATGTCAGTGAAATAAGGTTCCCGTCCATGTCGGCCCGGTTGAATTGGCGATTGCGATGGCGGTTGTCGGCCATGTGGGCTCTGCAGTGGGGCATTACCGGGGCGATACTGACCTACCTGCCGCTTTACTTCACCGAGCAGGGACTTTCCAAGACCGATTTGGGAATGCTGATGGCCGTCTCGGCGGTCGGGTTGTGGATTGCTCCCTTTGTCGTCGGTCAAATTTGTGACCGCTGGCTTGCGACCGAGAAGTATCTGTCGATCGCTCACTTTGTCGGCGGGGTGACGCTGCTGCTGATTCCGTTCGTCACCGAACTGCATGCCGAAACCGGTTTGCATTTCGGTGCGCTGATGGCGCTCATCGGTCTGTATGCCGCCGCTTATCTGCCGACGATCCCGCTGGCCAGTTCGCTGTCGTTCCGGCATCTGCCCGACCCGGATAAACAGTTCGGCAAGGTTCGCATTTGGGGAACTGTCGGCTGGGTGCTTTCGGGGTTGGCGTTATCGCTGTGGCTGGGACGAGACGATGCTAATCGTTGGGCGATCGAGACGTTTCCAGATTGGAAACCACAGCTTGTGAATTTGCGGGCCATTTTCGGTTGGGTCGTTGCCCCTTCCAGTTCCGACTGCTTCCGCATTGCGGCATTGTTGTCGTTTGCGCTCAGCAGTTTTTGTGTCTTTTTGCCCGCGACGCCTCCGGCTCGTAGTACCAAGGGGGCCGTTGCGCCGCTGCGAACTTTGAAGATGTTTCGCGACCCGACTTTCTCGGTGTTGATTGCCGTCAGCTTTCTGTTGGCGGTGGTTGTGCCGTTCTATTCGTACGCCGTGCCGAACATGTTGGAGCAGCGTCAATTCACCAGTCACTGGGTGCCGGCGGTGATGACGATCGGCCAGATTTCCGAGTTTCCCGCACTGCTGCTGTTGCCGTTGTGCCTGAAGCGGCTCGGTATGAAGACCACTTTTGCGATTGGAATGGCGGCCTGGTTTGTGCGGTATGCGGCCTTCGCGATGGATTTGCCCGAGTGGATCTTGCTCACCGGCATCAGCCTGCACGGCATTTGCCATGTGTTCCTGATCATCGTGATCCAGCTCTACGTCGATTCCCAATGCCCCAGCGACGTGCGGGCCAGCGCACAGAATCTGTTCGCCTTCATCACGATGGGCATCGCCATGCCGGTCGGCTTTGTGTTGTCCGGAAAAATGGCCGACTGGTGTACCGCTGCCAACGGCTCGACGGACTACCGAATTTTCTTCGGCGCGCCTGCGGTCCTGGTGCTGCTGCTACTGCTGGCGTATTGCCGATGGTTCCGGTTGGTCGGCGGAGGCGATGACCAGCAAGAGGCCGAAGACGAGCCGACCGTCCCGCTGAGCGAATCGATTTCGTGATGAAACGATGAATCGCGAATTATGAATGATGAACGGAGAACGACACGGCGGGCAAGCCCGCCGGCTAAATGTTCTTCCCTCATCATTCCTGTTTCATCGTTTTCCTTACCGCAGATTCACCGGTTCGAGGCTCTGGACCAGGAAGACGTTCATCTGCAGTTCGGGGCGGTGCAGGCGTAGGCCTTCGATGCCCATCTGTTTGCCGAGATGCTGGTTGAGATTGACGCCGGCGGCTCCCTGCAGATAGGCAAGAATTCGTCCGTTCGGCGCCAACAGCACGTGACGCGGCGCGTTGGGATTCTGGCTGATCGCCCGCTGGATGATGCCTGCCCCCTTCAGCTTCGGCAGGCTTTGTGCCTGCGGCGCAGCGGGAATTGGCGGAGCAAACGAGTCGGTCGTTACCGATGTCGGTGTTGCCGGTGTTAGTGTTGCCGGTGTCGGCTGCGGGAATGTCGGGGCAGGACCGGGAATCACCTGCGTGAGTGTTTCGCTGCTGGATTGCGAGGGCAAAGGCGGCTGTTGTGGTGCCGGCGACGATGAGTATTGAGTCTCAACCGGAACGGGTACAGGGGCAGCGAACTGCGGCTGTTGGGTGGAGACGGTATCAGCTGGTACCGTTTCCTGTGTGAAGGTGGCCGGTTGTGCTGCTGTGGCGTTCAACTGTTCTTCCTGCAAGGCCATCAATTGGGCATCACGGCGGCCAACTTCGGCGGTCAACTGGATGAACCCGTCGTAGTTCGCTTTGATTCCCTCATAACGTGCAAGTGATGCGAGTCGCAGATCGATTTGGCTGGCCAGCGCCGGATGTGACGCCGTCTTCTGTAAATGAACGTAACCGTGCCTCAGTTCCGCAAAGTCCCACTCGCCAGTCTCGTGCTGAATGATCGTGCGAAACGCCGAGTCCAACTGCTGCAGTCGGGTTCGGTCGCGATAAACCGCCTCGGAGTTCGGTCCGCTGCGTCGAATGGCATTCTTGTCGATGGATCGACGGATCGGCCGTTCGATGAATTCCCCTTCGGAATTGTGATCATCTGGCTGCCGTTTGAAAACCGGTCCGTCGTAGTCGTTCGACCTGGAAGGAGCACCGACGATTGGCTTTTGTTGACGGTGGTCTCTCGCATGTGAGGGAATGCTGTAGGGATCGTTGTCTCGCTGACGGCGGGCGATCTGCCCCACTGGCGTGACCGCCTGCCCCGGAATCCAACGCCATTCGCCTTTCGGCGGCGTGATCTTCAACATGCGGATCCGGCCGTTTTGGGTGCGAACGACCTGCTCGCCAAGGATTTCGACGCGGCTGCCCTTTGAGAGCCGCGATTGAAAGACGTCGCGCGAATCGTCCAGCGTACTGCCGACGCGGACGACGACGTTGTTGTCGGTCAACACGCCACGCCGACGGCTGACGTGATCGACGGCATCGGCGCGAATCCAACTGAAACTGCTCGCAGGCGGGGAAATCATATACCACCCGCCCGGATCGTGGCGGTGGACGATTACGCGTTCGCTTTGGCTCAATCGACTGGTGGCATAGTACTTCTTGCCGGGGCCGCTGTGCACGAACACACTGTCGGTATCGACGACCGCTTCGTAGGGGAATTTGCGGGTTTGGTCCGCATTGGCATCGGCGACAACGCCCAGCAACAAAAGACCGGCGACGAACAGGCGCATCGTAAAATCCTCCTGCGAAGCATCACCAACTGCCCAGGCGGTTTCGAGCACACGAAACCAGACCGGCAGCCGACAACGTTCGACCGTGCGAATTGGCAATGGGTGATATTGGTAGCGGTGGAGAGTCTGGAGAGAGGTTAGAGCGGAATTAATAGCGGAATCGCAAATTCGACTCAAGAGGAGTTTGAGAAATGCCGGGAGAGGCGCGCACCGCGTGCGGTTTCGCAGGTATTTTTACCGCCGCAAAGCCCGCGGGCCGCGTCCCGCGGGACCAACCAACCTGCATTATTTCCCGCGGATCGCCCACAACGCATCGTAGCTCCGCAGATACAGCGTGCCGCCAGAGATGGCGGGCGAGGCCGACAGCGATTCTTCCAGATCGTTCTGCGCCACGAGTTTGAATTCGCGTCCCACCTTAACAACCGACACGACACCGTCGCGCGATGTGAGGTAAAGGTGTCCGTCGGCATACACGGGTGATCCACGATGTCGATTGCGATGCGTCAGCGATTTGTAAAGCTCTTTGCCGGTCTTGGCTTCCAGGCAGTGCAGGTTACCGTTCGCCATGCACAAATAGGCCAAGCCTTTGTGAATCAACGGCGTCGGCACATCGGGGGTCTGCGGAAGCGTCCACAATAAACTCTTTCCGGCAGCCACATGATTGCCTTTCAGGTTACCGGGAATGGCAAACGTGGGGTAGCTCTTGGCCGTTGGGACAATAATCATTCCTTCATGCGCGACGGGTGAAGAAACGAACCGCAGGGTAGGATGGTAGCGGCGATTGGGGTCGTCGTGCGGGTTCAGCCCGCCCAGCCGCCAGATTTCCGTGCCGTCGCTGAGCCGATGCCCGATAGTGTAATCGGCCCCGTGCGTAATCAGATACTTCAGTTTGCCGTCGTTGTAAATTACGGGCGAAGCGTAGGAGTGCTCGTTTTCGCTGGCAGCGGCGGTCACGCGGTCCTGCTTCCAGATTCCCTCGCCGGTCAACGCATCGATTGCGACCACCAGCGCCTCTTGCGTCTCGGCTTTTCCGTCGCCGTGAATCAACTGCAGGAATATCCGTCCGTCGTCGAGTACCGGTGTCGAAGACATGCCGAAGGCGATTCTGAACTGGCCGTAACGTTTTTGCAGATCCAGCTTCCAGACTTCTTTGCCGTCCACGGTGAAGCAGCCCATGTCTCCGGTGGACATGGTGGCCCACACGTGTTTGCCGTCGGTTGTGGGCGATGGCGATGCCATGTTGCCTTCGTCATTGCGGACGGTGCGATTGCCCGTACCGATCACCTGCCGCCACAACTGCTTACCCTTGGTGCTGACACACAACAAAACCAGATCATTGCCATCGACCGACGTCAGAAAGATGCGTTCGCCCCAAACCGCCGGCGTTGCTCCCGCCGAGCCGGGGAGTTCCAGTCGCCAGGCAACATTCTTCGTGCGGCTCCATTCGGTGGCGATGTTTTTCTCGGTCGAGATGCCATTGCCGGCCGGTCCGCGCCACTGCGGCCAATTGTCGGCCTGCACGGCAGCTTGCGAGATGAGCAAAACGAGACAGCCGAAAACGGCGGCCAACGACTTCAAAGAAAATCTTGCCATGGAAATTGCATCCTGTTGCATGAAAGTACGCAGACATATCAACATTTGCCGTTCAGTCTGACGAACGACCACAACGGCGTCAACAATCAGGGGAAACATCAGGACGCGGTTCGACTGTAGGGAACGCCGTCCCTGGCGTTCCGCGATTGCTCGACCGATGCGGAACGCCACAGAGGGCGTTCCCTACAGGGATGTAAATTTCTTGGCCGATCTTCATCAGTCTTGCAACAATTGATTCAGCGGAACCGGACCTTGGTAACTTCCATCCTGCTTCGACCGATAGACAATCCCGGCCGAGGTGTCGAGGCAGGTCAGCCATCCGTCGCCGTAAACCCACGTGTCGATGCAGATCCAGCCATCGAAAACCAACGGCTTCCCGGAGCGTTGAGCCGTGTGCCCGCAGATGACCCGTCGCCCCGACGAATGGGCTGGCTCGTCGCCTTGCAGTCGTTCCCACCGCAAGCATTCCGGTGTCTGGAAATCGAGCGGGAGATCTGATTCGAGGGTGGCATGAATGAAAATCTCAGTCTCCGTTTCCCAGTAGTTCAAGCCCGAGGCGAGAAAGTCGAGATGCTCCGGCAGCACATCGTCAAAACTATTTCCATACGATGCCAGCGTCTCTGCTCCCCCAAACGATATCCACTCGCGCAGCCACTCGCCTGTGTGGTACGCTTTCAGCATCATCTCCTCATGATTGCCCAGAATGAATTTCAGTTCGCAGGTCTCGCACAATTCCAGCAGCAGGTCGATCGCTCGTCTAGTATCGGGTCCGCGGTCAACGACATCACCCAGCACGACGACCGTGTCATCTGCGACCGGTTGGACGTTCTGCAGCAACGTCTCCAACGCAACGTCGCAACCATGTATGTCGCCGATGGCTAATGTGCGTCCGGGCATAAATTGTTCCGTCGCTGGTGTATTTAGCCCGCCGTGAATACACGGC